>CALVOB010000019.1 GCA_944350095.1 uncultured Clostridia bacterium | reverse complement strand
GGCTTGACAGCGGAACAACAGTAAAGAAGTTTTATAGAGAAAAAACAGGATATAGATTACAACCACAAAATCCCCTACACTTTCCAATTTATACTCTTGAAGTAGAAATTTTAGGAAAAGTAATAGGTGTGATAAAAAGATTTTAAAAATCAAAATAGTATAATTAGTCAATTTTTTTAAGTAAAAAAAAGATAATGTTTTGAAATACATTATCCTTTTTTTTATTTTTAAAAGTTATCAAATCTTATATGTAAATTTTTAACATACTAATAAAACAAATAATTCTATTATGTTTGATTTACCTTTAATCTAATAAATAAAGCCATCAGTTTATTTGATGGCTTTATGCTTTTTTATTTTTCGTTGTCCTTTTGTTTTTTATTCTCTTTTGAAACTTCCGTTTTTAGTTCTTTCTTTATATTTTGAACTTTATTTCTTTCAGGTGAAACTACTGTTTCTACAACTTTTAAACCCTCTTCTTTTGCAATATCTAACATCCTTTGGCTTTCAATATGCATTAAAAATACTTGTTGCTTTTTAATTTTGTTCTTTTTAATTATTTCTTTTACTTTCTTTATATCCATATGAATTTTATTACCAGATTCTGAGCAATCAAGATAATATTCATCATAATTAGGAATATCAAAAGGAATGTTACTACAATCAGAACTATAAAATATTTTTTTGTTGTCAAAATTAATTTCAAGTGCACATGTATCCATATCTTTTGCATGAGGTACTAAAAGAACATTCACCCATTTAAAATTCTTTGAAAGTGGTTCAACAAATTTAAAATCTCTTCCCTCTTTTAAGCCTAATTTTTCAACTTTTCCGCCCTGTAAGCTAATTGTATTTAAAAGATTTGGTTTTATTTTTAATTCGTCATTACAATAATCAAAAAATGCTGGAAGGTCAGCAACATGGTCATTGTGACAATGTGTTATAATTTGATAAACCTTTTTAACGCCTTTCATGATTCCAGATTTTTTAATTGCATCTAAAACCCCGTTTCCACAATCTATTATAACAAGAACACTACCTTTTTTAAAATAAGCACAATTATTAACTTCTGATTTATTAAAAGCAGAGCCTCTACCTAAAAATTTTAATGTTTGACTCATATATTTTCTCCTTACGAACATTATAAAACAAAAAAATTTGATTTGTCAATAAATTAACCTATTTTATTAAAAAAAGAAAGGGCTTTAAAGCCCTTTATTTTACCAATTTGAAACAATTTTTTTAATGCCGTCTTTATAAGATAAAACTTTAATATCTTCTTTAACAATTAAAGAAATTTCTTCTTTAATTTGTCCATCTTTTATTACACAAATTGAACCTATTTTGTCCCCAGCTTTAACAGGAGCTGAAATAGCCTTATCTATTTTTATCTCTGTTTTAAAAGAATCATTATCTCCCTTTTTGCATAATCCGTAAAAAGGTTTTTCAGCAAAATATTCGACCTCATTAATTTTTGCTCTCTTAACTTCAATAGTTCCAATTGGTGTTAAATCTGAAATAATATTTTTATTTTCAAAGTTGGCAAAGCCATAATTAAATAAACTTGCACTTTCATTAAATCTATCTTGACCAGTTTTTGCTCCAATAATTACACTAATTAATCTCATATCATCACGTTTAGCAGATGCACAAAGACAATAGCCTGCTTCACTTGTAGAGCCTGTTTTACCAGCATCACAGCCCTTGTAATATCGTGTTAATTTATTGGTATTAACAAGCTCCGTTTTTCTTCCCGAAGGGTGAACTAATTCATCCATCCAAATAGTGCTATATTTAAAATAAATATCGTGTTTTAACAATTCTTTCATTAAAATTGAAACATCTCTTGCAGAAGAATATTGTTCTGGTTCAGGAAGTCCTGTACAATTAGCATATAATGTGTTTACCATTCCAAGAGATTTAGATCTTTCATTCATCTTTTTAACAAATGTACTTTCTGAGCCTGATATATGCTCAGCTAAGGCAACACTAGCATCATTTGCAGATGCCATTATCACGCTTTTTATCATTTGTTCAGCTGTATAAGTTACATAAGGGTCTATAAAAACCTGAGAACCACCCATTCCAGATGCGTTTTCAGTTGTAGTAATTTTTGTATCCAAGGTTAAATTACCCTTGTCCATTTCTTCAAAAGTTAAAAGAAGAGTCATCATTTTAACCATACTAGCTATAGGAAGTCTTTCATCAGCATTACTTTCCTTTAAAACTTCACCTGAATTATAATCTACAAGTATGCTAGACTTAGCAGTAATTGGTTCATCTGCACTTGCAAAATTTGTTTGCATAATACTGCTTAATGGTATTATGCAAAAGCATAGTACACAACATATTGATATCAAAAACTTTTTCACGATTCACCTCACAAAATATTTTCATGTTTAGTTTTTGATATTTTAAAATTTTTATGCATGAATTTATAGTTTTAACATAATCTCTTCAAATAATGTTTTTAAGTTTTTGCTCATTGCGCCAGCATTTTCAAGAACTTCTTTATGATTAATAGAATCATTCTCAATATCGCAAGCTTTATTTGTAACTCCCGCAATTAACAATATTTTTATCCCTAAACTATAAGCTTCTATTGCATCTAAAACAGGGCTCATAGAAACAGTATCAACACCTAATAGCCTAAGCATTTTAATCTCAGAGGGTGTTTCATATGTTGGTCCTGTAAGTTGACAATGAATACCTCTATTAAGTTTTATCCCCTTACTCTCACCTATTTTTTCAGCTATATTAAGTAGTTCTTTATCATATAAATTTTTTAAATCAAGAAACTTAACGGGATTATTTCCAATTAAAGGATTTTGCCCTGTTAAATTAATATGGTCTGTAACTAAAACTAAATCTGCAGGGTTTAAATTCTTGTTTACTGCCCCAGCAGCAGTAGACATAAGCAATGTTTTTACACCAAGCTTACAAATTATTTTATATAGTAACCTTAGATTATCTAAATTTCCGCTTTCATAAAAATGAAGTCTATTAAAAATAAGTACCCTTTTGCCATTAAAATCACCAAAAACAAATTTTCTAGTATGTCCTTCGACTTTATTATATTTTATACCTAAATTATGGTATTCTATTTCATGAACATTTGTAATTTCAGGCAAAGCATTCCCAAAGCCAGAACCTAAAACAATTCCTATTTCCGCCCTATCGTTTATTTTTTTAACTATTTTATCTATTCTATTCATATTTAATATATAACACATTTTTTATCTTTAACAAAATGCTTTTTAATATTTTTTTTACTTTGTTCTTTTTAGTAAATATGTCGAATAAAATAAAATGTGCAAGCTTATAGTCGAATAAATAGAATATCAAATATAAGATATGGTCTTATAGGCTTTTTTAGACAAAACAAATTAAAATTATTTGTTTTAATTTTTTTAGCTATATTAGGAATTTTAACAGGCGTGTTTACCGCATTAAAATGCGGTGTTGATATATCAAATGCACAAGGATATAACTTAACCATTTATGCAAATGGCAATGTTTTTAGTTTTAATGTTTTTTTTAGCAGAATGCTTTCTTATATAATAGTTATAGGAGCAATAAGCCTTTGTTCGTTAAGCGTGTTTCTTCTTCCTATATCCTATCTTTTATTTATATACAGAGGATATTTAATAGGTTTTAATGCAACATTGTTAATAATTATTTTTGGTTTTTCTGGAATGTTTACTAGCATTGTAATAATTATTCCATGTCAAATTGCTTTTACTTTCCTATTTATGATTTATTTTTGCATAATGATTAATAGAGCCATTCAAAGAAAACATTTCGGTTATTGTGAAAAACCTAAATTTTTAAAACTTTTCTTTATCACGATGTTAATTTTATTATTATTTAATTTAATAGAAACAATGCTTTTGATTTTGTTAAATGCTAAAACAATTTTTATAATTTAAGCTTTATCTAACATCCAATCTACATATACGCCATAACCTTTTGTTGGGTCTGATAAAAATACATGAGTAACCGCACCAACAAGTTTTCCGTCTTGAATTATAGGGCTTCCGCTCATTCCTTGAACAATTCCACCTGTTAAAGCAAGTAATCTAGAATCCGTTACCCTTATAACCATACTTTTATCACTAGACTTAGGCTGATATGTTGCTTTAATTATTTCTATATCATATTCTTCTCTAACACCGCTCACTGAACTAATTAACTTTGCCTTACCAGGTCTTACACACATCCTGCTTCCAACTTCTACAGCAAGATTATTATCTATTAATCCATCTAGATTTATTGCTTCTCCATAAACCCCATAATCACAATTAGTATCTATTGTTCCTTTGTAGTTATTTCCTTGCATGAATAAACACCTTAATTCACCTGGTTTTCCCCTCTCACCTTTTGTAATACCAATAAGATTACATTTATATATTTTGCCACCTTGAACAGGTATTTCAATTCCTGTTTCGTAATCTGTAATAGGATGGCCAAGTGCACCAAAACGATTATTTTTACTATTTACAAAAGTAAGAGTTCCTACTCCTGAGGCATCATCACGAACCCATAAACCTAATTTGTAAACACCTGTTGAAACATCTAGTTCTGGAATTACTTCTACTTCTATTTCTTTGTCATCTCTTAACAATGTTAAAATAGTTCTTTCCCCATCTGCTTCTTCTAATAATTCTGGAATTTGGTCTATATCTTCAATTATATTATTATCAATTTTATAAAGTACATCGCCAGATTTTATTGGCTTATTTTTCATTGTAATTTTATTTCCGTCTTCCGTAGTAACTGAGTTTTCGCCTACAACAATAACACCCTTTGTTTTTAAAGAAAAACCAAGCGGTATGCCTCCAACATAAACCTTTGCCCCATCTGAAACTTCAACATTCATAGTCTTAATTGGTATAAAACCAAAAAGCTTAAATGATAATTTAGTTTTTGTCTGTTTTTCACCACCAACATTTACATTTTCACTATGAACTCCTGCTGAAATAAACTTGCCAAAAATGCTTTGTTCGTTTATATCTTTAATATCATCATAAGTGACAATAGCTTCACTTGGAAGCGAAATTAAACTAGCTATTTGAACATTTAATGCAACAATAACAAAGAATATAGCAAGACTAACCCCTATTAATTTACTTAAAAATTTTCTCATAACACTAGAATTTGCAAAATAATAAATTTTATTACAATATAATAAAAAAAGCTATACCAAGATGATATAGCTTTAAGAAATTTTCTTTTTAAATTTTTCACTGTTTTCTTTTAGTTCTTTTGCATGAGCAAGTGAAGTTTCAGTATTGAAAAGCCCTCCTGTTAGTTGTGCAATTTGCTGAATAATTCTATCCCCGACAAGATTTTCTATTTTAGTTTCTGTGGAGTTTTCAACAGAATTTTTAGATACAAATATATAATTATCAGCCATAGATGCAACTTGTGGAAGATGAGTTATACAAAGAATTTGAAAATTTTTTGAAAGTTTTGCAAGTTTTTCTGCAACAGCATTTCCTGTAATTCCGCTAATACCAGAGTCAACCTCATCAAAAACAAGAGTACCCACACCATCTTTATCAGCAAGAATATTTTTCATAGCTAACATAAACCTGCTCATTTCCCCACCAGATATTGTTTTTGAAAGAGGCTTTAATTCTTCACCTAAATTTGCTGAAAATAAAAATTCCACATTATCAAAACCTTGTTTAGTTATATCTGATGTATAAGATAAAGGCATTTCGTTAAAACCAACTTTAAAGCGTGAATTTTTCATTCCAAGCTCGGAAAGTTCTTTACATATTTTATCTTCTATTTCTATACTTAGCTCGCGCCTTTTTATAGACAAACTTCTTGACAAATCATAAGCTTGTTTTTCAAGTTGTTCTTCTTTTATAGAAAGTTCTTTTAATTTTATTTCTGCGTTTTCAAGATTATCTAATTCTTGTTTAGACTTTTCCAAAAATTTAAATATTTCTTCAATACTGTTTCCATACTTTCTTTTTAATGATTTAATTAAATCTAATCTTAAATCAACTTCATTCATCTTAACTTCGTCAAAAACAAATGTAGAAGTAAGTGATTTAACTTCATCTAAGATATCTTGAAGCTCATACATTGAACTATTTAACCTTTCTAAAAGCTCTGAAAACTTTTGACTATATTGTAAAACACTTTGTAAGTTATGCATGCCCGCTTTTAGTCCAGATATAACACCATTAGAATTATCAAAATAAGATATAAAAGAGTTCAAAGCCTCCGAAATTTTTTCAGAACCAGAAAAAGCTCTCATTTCATTTTCAAGTTCAATATCCTCATTTGGTTTTAGTTTGGCATTTTCAATTTCAGAAATTTGATAAGATAAAAGATCTAACATTCTTTCTCTGTTTTCAAAACTACCACCAAGTTTTTCTTTTTCTAATTTTATTTCTTTTAATGAATTTAAAGTATTTTCTAATAATTTTTTTTCTTCTGTAAAAAGTTCTGGCTTATAACTTTCTAATAATGTTATATGATTTTTTGCTCTAAGCAAAACTTGATTTTCATGTTGACCATAAAAATCAACTAATGTAGAAGTAATTTGTTTTATCATATTTAAAGGTAATTGTAAGCCATTTATTCTACACTCAGATTTACCATCTAAATTATAAGTTCTAGAAAATAAAAGTATTCCCTCATCATCTATCCCTAACTGATTTAAAACATTTAATGTCTCTTTTCCATAAGACACAAACGATGCTTCAACTTTCATGACACTTTGGCCCGTTCTAATCATAGATTTAGAAGGCTTATCACCAAGCACAAAATTTAAAGCATCTATAATTATGCTTTTACCAGCGCCCGTTTCTCCCAGCAATACATTAAAGCCTTGATTAAATTCAAGGCTAATTTCTTTTATTAAAGCTACATTTTTTATCTTTAAAGTTTGAATCATATCACACCGATAATTTTAAAAGTGTTTCAGTTGCATTTTGAGCCATTTTCAAATCTGGAAGAATAACCATAACGGTGTCATCTCCAGAAACAGAGCCCATAACTCCGTCTAAGTTTAATTTATCTATAAGCCCACAAATTGCCCCTGCCATTCCTTTGATTGTTTTTATAACAGAAAGATTTTGCGCAGTCTTTATAGAAATTACTGCTTCTTTAAAAACATTTATGTATTTATTAGATACTGCTTGTTCGCCATTATCAACTATAGAATATTTATACTTGCCTGTATCAGAACTTAAAATTTTAATTAATCCTAATTCTTTTATATCTCTTGAAATGGTGGCTTGAGTTATATCAAAGTTAGCTGCCCTTAATGCAGCTACAAGATCATCTTGCGTTTCAATTTCCTTTGTGGATATAAGCTCAAGAATTTTAGATTGTCTTGCAGAACGCGCCATTTATAACCCTTTACCTCCATCAATCCCTTTATTTAAGCGGGATACAGCCATTTTTGAATAATTATAAATTTATATTTATTCAAGCCATTTTCCTCTTAGTGTGATTATTATACATTAAAATTTATAATTATGCAAGCGATTTTTGCATAAATATTCATGCATTTTTTAATAAAAATTTATCTTTTAGAATACTTATCCAAAAGTTTTTTATAAAAATTCATTAGTATTCATTAAATAATAATAGTACAATTTTTTAAAATAAAAAAATTACAGACTAATCTGTAATCTTTTCATTTTCATTATTTGTTTGTTTCTTCACTAGAATTTTGTTGCTGCTATCCCCTTTTGTGCCCTCACTATCAACTTTTAAAACTTTAACTTCTGCTTTATTGTTATTACTTAGCACATCTTTTTTTGATGCTCTTTTTTTATCTTTTTTATTTCTTGAAAAAATGCTTAAACATTTACCTAATATTAAAATTACTTTATTGCAGTTTTCCATTGAATATCTTTTAAATATTGCTTTACCAAATATTGTTAACCCTGCTATTACTGCCGACACAACAGAAGCCATAACTATTTCAAAAGCTTCAGTTGAAGAATCTGTAACAATATGATATAAAATCGAAGCACCTCCTGCACCAGCAAGTATTCCGCAAACATCACCAAGAACATCAGCACACAGCGAAGCTACTCTATCGGCATTTTTTACTAGAAATAACGCTTCCTTTGCTCCCCTAACCTTTCTTGACGCCATTGCTTTAAACGGTTCTTCCTTACAAGAGGCTACTGCAACGCCAATCATATCTGTAATAACACTTATGGAAATGAAAACAAGAACTACAACAATTGATATAATTATTCCAGCATTACTCATTGCAAGTTCACTAAGAATACTAAAACTAAGTGATAACGCCAAAGCTAAAAAAAATATTTTTATTGGCCAAATGTACCACGGCTTTTCCTTAGATTGAACTTTAACTTTCTTCTTATCTTTTTCACTACTATTTGAGCTATTAGTTTTTTTCATATAATTATTTTATGTTTTTATTAAAATATATATTAAACCTTTTAAGATTATTTTTAAAGTAGACGAAGGTATTATGTTAAGTAAACCTTGCGGCATAGGTTCGGTTGGATTTCCCAAATTTCGCAACCACGGCGTCACCGCCAAGGAAGTTTCCTATTACGCAAAACCTTTCACCGAATCGCCACTAAGACCACACTATAATCCTCAACATAACTGCCAAACTCTTTTGGCAATAGCCTAGAAGTTTTCCTTAACAACTAGCTTTGCTCTTAGCTTAGTTTTGCAATATAAATTTCATTAGTACACCTAACAATGTCTGGCCAAAACATTAATTTAGGCGTTTAACACTAAATCCCTAACATATCACTCAAAGCAGGCTACACTGCACACAACTTTTGCGCCGTTTTGCAGGTTTCTCTCCCAAGAAGTGGATTAAAATCCACCTGATTGGGTCTCCGCGATAATTGGAACGGAAATTGTATGCCATTACAATGCGTCCAAAAATCTTAACTTCCAGCATTAGTCCCAATTTGGGCAACCAAAACTAACACCAGAAACTTCATAGTTATGCCCTTTGGTGCCTGTTTCATCACCTTCTAAGCAAAATTCGTTGACTAGGATACTACACCTTCGCATTAATATTATATCACATAAATTAAAAAAATGCAAATCATTCTTCACTTATTAATTTTTCAAGATTATCCTTTACAACAAATATTTTTCCTTTACTGTCATTAAATTCCTTATAAAGAAATTCAGACACTTCACTCCCTCTCTCAAAAAGTTTAGTTCCTTCTTGCAATCCAACTTTACCGCCTTCCAATTTTTCTATAATTTCATCTAGCTCTTTATTACCTTCTTCAAAAGTCATACATTATCTCCTTATAACCTTAATATTTCCATCTATGAATGTAATTTCAAGTTCATCTCCTATTGATGAATCATTTGCACTTATAATTACATTATCCCCTTTACTAACTTTGGCATATCCAAGTTTCATTATTTCATTAGGATTAAGTTTTGTTAATTTAGCTTGTTTTAATGATAGTAAATATTCTCTTTCATTTAAAAAACTTTCTGATAACCTAATCAAATTTTTTATATCATGAATAAATTTTGTATTATACTTGTATAACATATTTTCAATAGCTCTAATAAGCCTTATGATTTTATCATGAATAGAATTTTTCTTTGAGATTAAATTTTCTGTAACTAGTTCTGCAGCTGCACTTGGCGTAGGAGCTCTTAAATCTGCAACAAAATCTATTATAGTAAAATCTGTTTCGTGACCAACAGCAGATACAATAGGTTTGTTGCAAGAATATACAGCCCTAGCAACAACCTCTGTATTAAAAGGTTTTAAATCTTCAAGTGAACCACCACCCCTTGCTACTATAATAACATCTACATTATCATAATTAGAAAAGAATTTTATACCTTTAACTATATCTAACTCAGCCATTACCCCTTGAACTTTTACAGGATATAAAACAATATCTACATTAGGATTTCTCCTTTTTGTTATATTTATAATATCTTGTATAACAGCTCCTGTTTCCGAAGTTACAACTCCAATTCTTTTTATATTTTTAGGGTCTATTATTTTTTTATGTTCTTTGTTAAATAGCCCTTCTTCTTCTAAAGCTTGTTTAAGCTTTAAAAATTGCTCAAATAAATTACCCAATCCATAAGGAGTAATTTTATTTACATTAAAATTTAATCTTCCACCCTTTACATAATATCTAGGTGTACCCCTCACTATAACCATATCGCCATTTCTAACAGAGGATAAACATGCGCCATCAAAACACACGCAAGGAAGCAATGCATTTTCATCTTTTAAACTAAAATAGGCTACATTTCTAGATATAGAAAAATCGGAAACTTCACCAAAAACACTTATGTTTTGAAGAAGCTCCTCAGCATCAAAAATTTGTTTAAAATAATTTGAAATTTGTGTAACAGAAATTGCCTTTTCTTCCATCATAAACTTTTTACGACCTTTGCAAGTATTCCGTTTATAAAGCTTCCACTTTTATCGGTAGAATACTTTTTAGACAAATTCAAAACTTCATTAATAACAATAGATGGCGGAGTTTTAAGATATCTTATTTCGCTTACAGCCAAAAATAAAAGTGCCAAATCTACTTTATAGACCCTATCAAGTTCATATCCTTCACATTGCTCTTTTATTATACTTTCAACTTCATTAGTATTGTTTTTATAGGCATCAAAAAGTTCCTGATAAAACTTTAAATCCTGTTCATTCAATGTTTTATTTTCACTTATAGCATTAAAAGACAGAGATTCATCTCCGTCTTTAAATAATGTTTCAAATATCATTTTAAAAGCAAACTCGCGTGCATCTGTACGCATTTTATCCCCCTAAATTGCTACTTCTTCTTTAAACTCTACATCTACTATATGGACATTTACCTTAGACGCTCTCATATCAACCATAGAAGCAATATTGTTTTTTACATTTTCTTGCACTCTATAAGCTATATCTGGAATACTAAAGCCATTGTATACTTTAATATATACATCTACAATAAGTTCATCGTTTTGATTAAAACTTACCCTAACGCCATCAAAATCCTTTTTTGAAAAGAGTTTAGCAAAAGCATTTTTAAATTTGTTTGTTAGTGAAGCCACTCCACTAATTTCTTTTGTGGCAAGATTAATTATAGAAAGCAAAATATTTTTATTACATGTTATTTTACCTTTGTTAGTATAATCCTTTTTTAATTCTGCCATAAATTCTCCTTGCTATGATTATATCATATTATAAAATTTTTAATCAAGTGATTTTAAAATAAAATTGAGGCTATAAAGCCTCAAATTTTATTCTACAGGAATTACTTTAATTTGGTTAAAAATATAGTCTGTTTGATCTATTATTAGTTGCTGTATTTGAGCTACTTGAGTTGTGGTCATCTCGCCAGATTTAACTATAACATTTATATAATTTGTGGAGGTTGTTACTACGGCATCTTCATATCCCAAACCCTTAATAGAATATTCTAATGCTAAATCTTGTTCCATTTTAGCCACCAATTCAAGTTTTGCATTTTCAGCATCTTTTTTAGCTTCTTCACTAGAATCTGCACTAGCTAAAATTGCATCATATTCAGCAATCATTTCCTCTCTTGCAACAGTCCTGTCAGTTCTATAACTATCAAAATAATTATAAGAAGTTATAGCATTTCCTCCCGCATCTACTACTCTATTGTTTAAAGCAATATTTAAATAACCCGTAACTCCAAGCAAAACAACCATAGCAACCAAAATAATAATTTTTGTCCTCTTTTTTAACATAACACTCTCCTTTATTTTTTATTTCCCAACTAATATTTCAATATTAGCAGTAGGCAAATTTAGTAGCGCTTCACACGCTTTTAAAATTTCTAGCTTTACTTTGTAGTCTTTTGCTCCACCAGCAACAACTATTACAGAACTAACTTTTGGCACAATATCACTATCTAATTCAGCCCCTTCTTCTAACATCACCATAACTTGCACTTCACCTGCCCCATCAATTTGAGAAAGTACTGTTTCCATTCTGCTTTCTATCTCATAAGCATAGCCCGTCCCACTTGACTCTTTGTAAGCGTTTCCATTATTTATAGTTGTTAAATATAGCGTAAGCAATATTATCCCGAAAAGAATAGCGACTATAATTTCAATATGTTTTATACTTTTTAGCTTTCTAAATATCTTTTCAAAAAAACTATTCATTTAAAATGATAATCACCTCCTCTCCTACAAGCTTAACAATTATCTCGGTTATCGCTTTCTCTATATCTATATGTCCAGAATTTTCATCTATTACTAAATCAGATAAATCGACATTAATTTCTTTTATTTGCATATCAATTTGAAAAATATCTGCATTGATAGTTACTAGCACATTTTTAAACCCCTCTTCATCAAGAGCTTCTGTAATACTTTTTTCTAGAGCAGTCAGCTTATCTCTATTCACTTGATAAATAAAATCCTCTTGCAATATAATTTCTTCACTTTCAAATATATCATTCACATTAAATTTTCCTTTTATTAATGAAGGAAGTGGCGAAATAATAACAAAGCTTAAAACAAAAGCAAACACATTTTTTATGTATTTTGCAGTTTGTCCACTAGGCAAAATTAAATCCACAAGTACAGACAGTATTGTTACACCTGCAATAGATAAAATCCATGCTGTCATAAAAAGCCTCCTATATAAAATTACCTGTACAAATAATTAGCCCCATAAAAATTAAATACATAAAAGCCACACCAATTATAAGTACAATTGGCATTATTAAAGTTTTAGCAACACCGTTAATAAAGTTTGAAATTCTATTATCTGTTAGCGGTTCTAATATTCCAGCTGTAAGCTTTAAACAAAGCATTAACAAAACAATTTCTACAACAGGTACAATCACACTTGAAAACATAAGCAAAAGTCCACTTGCACCGATAGCATTTTTTATAAGAATTGAACTTGCCATTATTACATTAAAACCTTCAGATAGGTATCCCCCAAGAATAGGAATATAACTTCTTATTGCATATTTAGCAGTTCTTATTGAAACGGTATCTAAGCTTCCTGCCGTAATTCCTTGAATTATCAAAAAACCCATAAATATTGTAAAAACTGCACCAGCAATCCATTTGAAAAGACTATTGAAAAAGTTGGAAAATTTTTCAAGTTTAACAGAATGAGATAAATTTGATATAACTGTAAATACAAGAGAAAAAATGAACAACGGCATTAAAACCAAAGTAAAAATTTGCATTATTGTTCCAGAAAAAAGAGCTACCGCAGGTTGATAAACACTTACAGATGCTGTACCACCAATAGCAGTTAAGATAGTAAGTAAAATAGGAAAAGCTATATCTATTTGATTTTTAAGTTCTTGTAGAGTATTTGAAGTTAATGTTAAAATGTTTGTACATGCACTAACAACCAATATAATAATTACACCATAACAAACAAAATGAGTTATATCAGCAATAGATTTAGAATTATTACCCCTTAAATCCCCTATCATTCCAGATAATATTGCGATTGCAATTATAGTTGCAATTAAAGGAAGAAAATTTAATAATTCGTCAAAAATCAAACTTAAAATAGCTTCCCAAATACTACCTGCATTATCTGTAAATTCTCCATTTAAAATACTTTGTAGTTTAGAAATGAAGCTTTCAGCTCCAAACATTTCACCTTGTTTATCAGTTAAGTTATTTAAAATGCTTTCAAGTCCACTTA
Source organism: uncultured Clostridia bacterium (assembly GCA_944350095.1). Taxonomy (GTDB): domain Bacteria; phylum Bacillota; class Clostridia; order Christensenellales; family UBA1242; genus Caccopulliclostridium. Next base: position 5,766 of record CALVOB010000019.1, on the reverse strand, counting down.
AATCTAAGTCTTCAAGTTGACTATTAACATTATCCTCAATTTCTTCAACAAGTTCCTCTTCTGATGTATCTGCATAAACCACTCCATGAAAAGTTAAAATTGGCGATCCTATTAATAAAATTATTGCAACAATTATAAATAATTTTTTCATAGCAAGCCCACCACAATTTCAACAATATTAGTAACAATAGGCAAACTCATAAATAATATTAATATTTTGCCAGCTAAAAGAATTTTGTCAGCTAGACTATTACTTCCTGTATCAGCACAAATATTTGCAGCAAATTCTGTAAGATATCCCACTCCAACAATTTTTATAACAATGCTAAATAAATTTGATGAAAGTCCTGTTTTATCTATTATAACTTTGAACACATCAAAAATTTGGGCGACATAATCGACGACCATTAAAAGTATTACAACTCCCCCAGCTATCATTATAATGGAGGCAACATCTGGCTTAACTTGTTTTACAATCAAACAAGCTATGCAAGTAATTAAGCCAATCCCCAAAATTTTAAATATTTCCATATTCTCCTTAAAAATTGAATAGAGATTTAACAGTATCAAATAAAGTAACAATTAAATTTAAAACCATCAAAAGAGAAATAATAAGACCTGCCAATGTTGTAAGTGTTGCAATTTCGTCTTTACCAGAATGTTTTAAAACTTGTCCTACAACAGCAGTTAAAATTCCAACAGCTGCTATTTTAAAAATGATATCTATACCCATACATTGCCTCCTAAAAAAGTATTAAAGCAATAAGCAAACCTAAAATAATTCCAAGCTTTAAATAGAGGTTTCCATATTTTTTCTTTTCCTCAGTACATAAATTTAATATCTCTTTAAATTTCATCTTGCTATTTTCAATTTGCTTTGTTTGATTGTAAACATCTAATTTGCCTAGTTCAGAAAAAAAATTTAAAATTATATGCTTTTCGTCATCTTTAAGAATTTTAACCTCTTTGAAAACAGTTTCTGTACAAGGTCTGCCTTCATTCAAACAAACAGTATATCCTTCCAAAATTTTCTTTAAATCTTTACTATTACATTTGAAATCTTCAATTATTTTTAAAAGCTTAGACTTGCCAAAATTTATGTCTGTATCCAATTTTTCTGTAAAATTTATTAAGCTTGTAAAAAGTTTTAATCTTGAAATATAAAATTTAGAAAGCCCATAACCTATATAACCACAAATAAAAACTATAACACCAAGTAATAGATATTTCATATTACCTCCATATAGCTAGACGCGAAAAATTTTCATTATAAACACCCTCAATAGTTCCTGGACCATTTCGTTTAGACAAAAGCACATATCGTTCAAAAGTATTTTTTAAATCTTCAAACCCCTCCTTTGCTTTAAGTTCTTCTAAGCTTCCAGCATGAATTGTAGCTATAACCTTTACCCCACAATTTCCCGCATATTTAATTGCCTTAATATCTTCCTCTCCACCTATTTCATCAGTAACAATAATATGAGGATTCATTGCTCTAATCCCTTGCATAAATCCCGTTTTCTTATCACTAAATGCAATAATATCGGAAAATTTTCCAACATTCAATTCTCCATTATCACCTGCAATTTCTCCACGCTCATCTATTATTAAAACATTAAACGATAGATTTCTAATGGAAAGTTGATTAACAAAATCTCTTATAAATGTTGTCTTTCCACCACCAGGCGGTGAAATAATTAATGTATTTTTAACCCCATCTTCTCCTACTAAAAAAGAAAAGGCATCTAATGAACAATTTTTAATTTCATGTGGTATTCTTATATTTATACTTGTAAAATTATTTAAAGTTTTAATTTCTCCTTTCTCGCAAACAAGAGTACCTGCAATACCTAATCTTTCCCCACCTTTAAGAACAATGAATCCTTTTTTTAGTTCTTCATTTATTGAGTAAACGGAAAATTCACTCGCTCTAAAAATGATATCTTCCACCATTTGTTTTGTAGCAATAATTGCATTTTCTTCCGATGTTACTAAGCCGTTATTACCTAAATAATAAGCTTGTCCTTTAACAAACACAACAATGGGTTTGTCTACCCTTATTCTAATTTCATTTAAATATCCAAAATTAAATTTTGTTGTAATTATTGTATAAAGTTTTTCTCCAATTACATCACTGAGCATAATCCACCTCTTTTGAAGTAAATTATTTTAGAAAATCTTAATACATAACAAAAGCGCAAAAAAAAATACAATACCCGAAGATATTGTATTTTTTGACATTTTGTTTAACTTATTTAACTCTTTCCATGTATGAGCCATCGCGAGTATCAACTCTAATTTTGTCACCTTGGTTAACAAATAGAGGAACACTTAAAGTATAGCCCGTCTCAAGTTTAGCTGGCTTATAACCTGCCTTAGAAGTATCTCCCTGAATTCCAGGTTCGCATTCAGTTATTGTGAGTTCTACAAAAGTTGGTGGTTCAACGCTAAACGCTTCGCCATTATAAAATTGCAATGTAGCCATCATGTTTTCAGTTATGAAATTTAAAGCATCTTCAACTTGTGATTTATTAAGTGGAATTTGGTCATAAGTTTCCATATCCATAAAATAATATAAACCACCTTCATTGTAAAGATATTGCATTTCTTTCTTTTCTATAACTGCTACTTTAAATTTATCAGATGGATTAAAAGTTCTTTCTTGAACTTGACCTGTAACAATATTTTTAATCTTTGCTCTAACAAATGGTGAACCTTTACCTGGTTTAACATGTAAGAAATCTACAACTAAATAAATTGCCCCGTCCATTTCAAAAGTTACACCTTTACGAAAATCTCCTGCTGTTATCATAAAATCTCCTTAAATTAAAATACCTAATTAGTATAAACAAATTTACTCTTTCTGTCTAGTGTTTTTTTAAATTTTCATAAATATTTAACATTTTAATGGCATCTTCTGCCATAAAATCTGCCGATTCACAAATTATTGTAGGCTCTAAATTATATTCTAACAAAACCTCGGCTAATGGTTCAAAATTAGGTCCATATATTAAATCGTCAAAATTTAAATGACGAATTTCACCTTTTTCAGAATATTGAATTTTGGAAAAATGGATATGGCAATTTTTAGTTTTAAATTCACCTAATTTTTCAAATGATAAATCAAAAATTCTTTTATATGCATCTTTTTCATTGAACATTCCAGAAGTTATACAGTTTAAATGACCAAAATCAAAAGTAGGAATAAGCATATCATCAATAGCACAAAAATCAATAATTTCTTCAGCCGAACCTATTTGTGAGTATTTACCCATTGTTTCGGGGCAAATATATTTGTCTTTTAAATTAATATCTAATTCTTTTAAATTATTTATAAATTGAATTAAGCGTTTTTTAGTTAAATTAAGAGCTTCTTCCCTTTCTAACTTTCCTTGACTAGCTAAATGTATAACTAAATGTTCACCATTAAACCAATCTAAATATTTCAATCCTGTTAAAATATACATAAAAGACTTTTCTGCCATTTCATCAGAAGGATTGGCAAGATTTATATAAAAAGGTGCATGAACACTTATCATGATATTATTTTTCTTTCCTTCCTCACCAAGCTTTATAGCAGTCTCTCTTGTCATGTTGTATCCTCTGCCAAAAGAATATTCATAAGCAGACAAACCTTTAGTTTTTAGCCAAGCTGGTGCTTGAATTGAAGATTTATTGCCTTCATCATAAAATATTTTACTGTTGCCCGAAGGCCCAAATCTAATCATATTTACTCCTTAGTGAATTCGTTTATATTAATTAATTTATAGTCTCCATTTCTTACTTGCTCTAATGAATAAGCATCTTTAATGCATAATACACCACATTTTGTGCGTGTTATTGAAAGCGTCATACCACAAGTTGATAATTTTTCTGCTACATCTCTAACAATAGACCTAACATAAGTTCCACTAGAACATGAAATTTTAATTTTAAATACATTAGTTTCAATTTGTTCAACAATTTTTAAATCATAAATTTCAATCTCTTTAGGTTTTAATTCAACTTCTTTCCCCTCTCTAACCAAATCACAAGCACGCTTACCATTTATTTTTTTCGCTGAATAAATTGGAGGCATTTGATATTGTTTTCCTATAAATGTTTTTAAAACATTTTGTAATTCATCAAAAGTAACTATTTTTTCATTACTTTTAATGATCTTACCATCTAAATCCAAGGTATCTGTTTCTTCGCCAAATTTAAAAACACTTATATATTCTTTATCCGAATTTAAAAATTTATCAAATAATTTTGTGCCTTTATTTATACCAATTACTAAAACTCCATCTGCCAACGGATCTAGTGTTCCCATATGTCCAGCCTTTTTAGCACCTAATATTTTTTTTACAAGTTTTACAGCTAAAAACGAGGACATTTTTATAGGTTTATTTAAAACTAAAACTCCATCTTCTTCAAACATTATTCCTCCAAATTTTCAGCAATAAAAATTTTGATTTCTTTTTTCAATTTTTCTTTCACTTCTTCAACATTACCAATTATATCCTTACAACCAGATGCCCCTTTATGTCCCCCACCACCAAATCTTTCAGCCAATTTAGAAACATCATATTTTTCAGAACTTCTAAAAGATATGGAACAATTATTTGGTTTTCTTTCTGTAAGCAAAGCTGTTAAATTGATATTTTCTACACTAGAAACAAAATCAATCAAATCTACCCCGTCATCAGGATTATATCCTATACTTTTAAAATCGGAATAAGATATTGCTACTACAAGAGTATCTTTATAATATTCAAATTTTGACAGTGCAATATTCATCAATTTTAATTTATCTTTTGTGTTAGATTTAAACAATCTTCTATTTACTAAAAATATTTTTGCACCTTTTTTTATTAATTCCGATGCTACGATATGGCTGTCAGCAGTAGTATTTTCATGTAAAAAGCAACCTGTATCACCTGCAAGTCCAAAATAAATAAGCGTAGCAATTCTTTCATCTATTTTCACTTTAAGTTTTTTCAAAAGTTTATAAATTATTTCAGAACAACTCGAAGTTTTGCCTTCAATATAACCTAATGAAGCAGAAGTAGTTCTATTAAAATGGTGATCAATTTCTATAGTATTTTTTAAAGCTAAAAATTTTTCTTCAAATTTTCCAAGCATATGTGGTGCCGCTGTATCTAAACAAATATATAAATCACAATTTTCAGGAAATGTTGTTTGATATTTTTCTGCAAAAATTTCATATTTCTTTTTAACATCTTCTTCTAATACTGCCACAATTTCTTTACCAATTTTTTTTAAGCCTAAATATAGTGCAAAAATAGAACCCAATGCGTCTGGGTCAGGCTTGGAATGACAAAAGACCGCAATTTTATTTGCAGTCTTAATCTTCTTTATTATCTGTTTCAAAATTATCCTCCCTAGTAATATTTAATGTCTCTAATATATCGTTAATTTTTTCACTATATTCTAAGTTTTCATCTAATTCAAAAACAAGCTCAGGTATATAAGGTAAATCCAAATTATCAGCCAATTCTCTTTTAATAAAACCAGAAGATTTTTTTAAAAGCTTAATAATTTCTTTTTTCTTATTTTCATCGCTAGAAAGAATGCTTACACCTACTTTGCAATGTCTAAAATCAGAAGATGTTTTAGCTTTTGTAATTGTAATAATCTCACTAGCAATTCTTGGATCACGCATCTTATTAGAAATAATATCAGATAGTACTCTTACCATTTCTCCATCTGCACGCAACATTCTATTAGACATAACGCCCTCCTAATTATCAATTTTTACTTTTA
>CALVOB010000018.1 GCA_944350095.1 uncultured Clostridia bacterium | reverse complement strand
TTGCCATCAAATTTTAATTGTTTGTTTAATGCAAATGCTAATCTAATTGGGTTATCAAAACAAAACCCTTCAACATTCTTGGCTATTTGTTTGGCTAGTGCAACCGCTTTGTGATTTTTGAACTTGGAAAAGTGATTATATAATAGTTGTCTATATTCATCTTTAATGTCAAAAGAAAAGTGTTCTTCAATATATTCATTTCCTTGCGACAATGCTAAAATAACGCTCATCAACTCTGTTCGTTTATCTACTATAAAGTTCATTTTTTACTCCTATGTTTTAATTATAACATACAATTTAATAATTTGATAATCTTTTTCTCTAGCTTCAAAATTCATTAACTTTAGTCTGTTATTTTTGAAACTAATACAAAAAGGAACTTTACTTTATGTGTATAGTTCCTTTTCTTTTTAGTTCTTTTATTTTGCTAGTTTCAAAAGGTTTTAACCTTTCGCTTATTTTTTTGTATTTCCTCCATATATTTTCCCTGTAAATTTTACTAATAAATTAAAAGGAAAAATTTTTGTTAAAAAATTTAATGTTTTATATTTTGCACCTATAATATAAATTGGTTTTGTTTTATTTTTTAAACATATTTTTTGAATTTTTTTGCTTACTTTTTCTACACTCATTCTTTTATTTTGATTTTTGTCTATTTTATTTGTAGCGTTTTCTATTCTATCGTTGTATCTTTCATTAGTTTCAAAATTCTTTTCTCGGTTTTTAGTAAAATTTGTTTTAGTATCACCCGGACATATACAAGTTATATCTATTCCGGCGGGAGATAGTTCCATTCGCATTGAAGAAGATAGTAAATTTACACTAGCTTTGCTTGCACAGTAAAGGGCTCGAAAGGGAAGTGGGAACATTGCACATACAGAACTTATGTTTACTATTTTTGAACCACTTTTCATTAATGACAATGCTTCACGAGAGCAGTTTAGTACTCCAAAAAAATTTGTTTCAAATATTTTATGAGCATCTTCGTTTGTTATAAGCTCAGTTGCTCCTGAAATTCCATAGCCTGCATTATTTATTAAAATATCTATTTTATCATATTTTTTTGATATTTCTTTAAATGTAGTTTTAACACTTTCTATATTAGATACATCACAAAAGATATCAAATGTTGTTTGTGGGTGCCTTGATAAGCCAATAACATTATGACCTTGTTTTCTAAAATTTTCAGCCAAACATTTTCCAATTCCGCTACTAGCGCCTGTTATTATAATATTCATAAAATTAGTATACAAAATTTAAAAAATCATTGTCAATTTATGTTTGACAATTATTTAAAAATTTAATAAAATTCAAAAAGGAGTAAAAAAATTGGTTGTAGTTATAACAGGTGCATCAAGTGGAATAGGATTTGAAACTGCTAAACTTTTGTCTTTGAAAGGGCATAAGGTTTATGGCCTTTCTAGAAGACTGTTTGAATGTGAATATTTTCAAAATTTACCTTGCGACATAACTGATTATTCACGCACGAGTGAATGTTTAAAAGAAATTTATGAAAAAGAGGGAAAAATTGATGTTTTAATTAATAATGCAGGCATGGGTATATCTGGAGCGGTAGAATATTCAAGTGAAGAAGATATAAAGAAAATTTTTGATGTGAATGTTCTTGCACTTATCAATACTTGTAAACTTGTAATCCCTTATATGAGAGCAAGTGGTGGAGGAAAAATTGTAAATGTTAGTTCTGTTGCATCTTTTGTTCCAATTCCATTTCAAGCATTTTATTCAGCGACCAAATCTGCTGTACAACAATTTTCCTATGCACTTCGTTTAGAGGTAAAGCCTTTTAAAATAGATGTAAGCGTTGTTTGCCCCGGAGATACCAAAACAGGTTTTACTTCTGCTAGAATTAAAGATAGAGTTGAAGAGGACGAATTTTATGGCAATAGAATTGTCCATTCAATAGAAAAAATGGAAAAAGATGAACAAAAAGGTATGCCTGCAAGTGCTGTTAGTAAAGTTATTTTTAAAATTATCAAAAAAAAGCGTTCTCCTGCTTGCAAAACAGTAGGCTTTTCGTATAAACTTATTGCGTTGCTTGTAAAAATAGTGCCAACTAAGTTTATGCTTTGGATAGTAAAAAAATTATATGGTTAAAAGGAAATAAAATTATGGATTTATTTAAAAAATGTAGCGATTATCAAGAATGGTTAAATGGAGTTAAAGAAAGTGGTCTTTATCCTTATTTTCACGAGCTTACCACAGGTCAGGACACACAGGTTGTTATGAGTGGCCACGATACGATAATGATAGGCTCAAACAACTATTTAGGTTTAACTTCTCACCCAGAAGTTATTAAAGCGGGGATTGAAGCATTAAAAAAATACGGCTCTGGTTGTTCTGGTTCAAGATTTTTAAATGGAACATTAGATATTCATGTCAAACTTGAAAAAGAACTTGCTGACTTTTTACATAAAGAAGCTGTTGTAACTTTTAGTACAGGTTTTCAAAGCAATTTAGGTATTATTAGTGCTATTGCAGGAAGAAATGATTATATTCTTTGCGATAAAGAAAATCATGCTAGCATTTATGATGCTTGTAGGCTTAGTTATGCTAAGATGCTTAGATATACTCATAGTGATATGGAAGATTTAGAGCGTCAATTAAAAACAGTGCCAGATACTGCGGGTATACTTATAGTTACAGACGGAGTATTTAGCATGAGTGGGGAAATCTGCAAACTCCCAGAAATTGTAAAACTTGCAAAAAAATATGGCGCAAAAGTAATGGTAGATGATGCTCACGGATTAGGTGTATTAGGTAAACACGGCAGAGGTACGGCTGAACACTTTGGACTAGAAAATGAAGTTGATATTTACATGGGCACTTTTAGTAAAAGTTTAGCTAGTCTTGGCGGATATATGGCAGCTAAAAAAGAAGTTGTGGATTATGTAAGGCATAATTCTCGTCCGTTTATATTTAGTGCTTCAATAACTCCTGCAAGTGTTGCTTGTGCTAGAAAAGCATTGGAAATTTTAAAAAATGAACCACAAAGAGTTCAAGCACTTAGAGATATTTCAGACTATATGCGTGCTGGTTTAAAAGCAAGGGGAGTTAAAATTATAGAAATAGATAGTACTCCTATAATTCCAATTTATACTTATGACGACGAAAAATCTTTTAAGGCTTGTAAACTTTTATTAGAAAGAGGAGTTTATGTTAATCCTGTTGTTACGCCTGCAACGCCACCTGGACAATCACTTTTAAGAACAAGTTATACAGCCACCCATACCAAAGAACAAATGGATAAAGCAATAGATGCCATTGTAGAAGTTTTAAACATTTTAGATATAAAATAATAACCATATAATTTTTAAATTATATATAAATCATTATAAATAGGGCAGTATTGCTCTATTTTTTAATTTTATGAGATAAATCCTTATTAGTTTTTATTAAGCCTTTTAGATATGAGAGGTTTAATTTTTTTGTAAGATTTTAATTAAAATTTGTCATGTTATCTTGAATATTATATATTTTCACAATTAAAATGTTTGCAGAAAACTTCTAGAAATTATTTTGTTTTTTATATAGTTGACAAACTTTTGGCAGTTTTTTACCTTTATTATTGAACATAAGTTCTATAAAAAGCGAAAAATTGAACTTTTTTGTAAAAAATAGAAATTTTTTCGAAGTTTTTTACAAAATGATGCCAAATTATTTGATGCTAATAAATTTGGCAAGATATAATCACAATAATGGGGGAATTATATGAATTTAAAAACTTGGATTAAAACAATATTTATGGTTTATAGACATTTGCCAAGAATTATAGACTCCATAGATAAAGTTTTTTCGGCTAGGGCTTTAAATGCAGGAGTTATGAGTGGCAGTGCAGTAAGCTACAACGATGTTTATAATTTGACTGAAAATTTAATAAAGCTTTCACAAAAAAAAGTGGCACTTATTAATTTAAAAGTGCTTGCAAACTTAATTGCAAAAAATATAGATAAAAACTTAGCAAAGACACTAATATTAAGATTTATAGATGGATATTCAATTAAAACTATTGCAAAGCATTTTGAAATATCTGAGCGCACTTGCTATAGAAGAATTAATGAAGCCTTAGGAATGGCATCAATGGAAGCAGAAAATTTAGGTTATACAAAAGAAAAACTTGAAAGTGAACTACATGACGAAACATGGTTATTTGAAGTTGGTAAAGAGGCTATGCATGATGATTTTGTTAAAATAGATAATGATTACTTAAATATGGTTATAAGAGACTACAAAAAACTATCTTTGGCGAATTAGTCGTCTATTTCGTAATAATCGCTTCTTTTTAAACGCTTTATCTTTTTAGTTTTAGCATTTTTAGCCTCAACTTCTTTATTAGCTATTTTAGTAGGTTTAAATAAAAGATATATTATAAGTAAACATGGCAAACATACTGCCACTACTATTAAAATTTGTGTAGGAGAGGAAAAATTTAAAGTACTATTAGGGCCTGGATTCTCTTCTTCTACAAATATTGGTTCAGTTCTAATTTCAAGTACTTCTGTGTTTGTTGGAATATTTGTTAACTTGTCGCAAAACAAAGAATAAAGATATCCCATTGAACTTCTTGTTCCATCTAGATACTTACAATAATACCAAATATTTGTGCATTCTGGAACTAAGGAGTCGCCTAACATTGTGCCATAGTAAACTAAGTCTGTTTCTAAAAATGGAACATTGTCAACAATTTCAAATGGTGAAGTGCTTTTAGGTACGCTTCTAAGTTCAAGACCATTTAACGATATAACTCTAAAAGAAATTTTTTCTGCATAGGGGGTTATAGGGTTTCCTTTAACAGGAGATACTTCGCTTTTTTTCACATATCCAAATAGGTCGGAATAGCGTGCACTGTAAAATTCATCGCCAGCATTATCAAGTAGTTGTACAAAATAAGAATTTGGAATATAGAATAAGGCGGAACTCTCCGATGGAGCAGAGTAAAAACACACATTGTTTGTGGTTATTCGTGCATAGATTATCTCGTCCGAAGAGGCTTGGGCGGGCATATTAGTAAAAGTAAAAATATTTATTAGAATTAATGCAATAACCAATAAAATTTTCATAAAACAATTTTAATTCTTTTAGTGCAAAGTTGGCATTTATATTTTTGTCTAAAAAATACCAATTTTGCGTTTTTTTAAGTGGTAAGAAATATAGCAAAGCAAAAAAATTTATTTTTGTATTTTGCAAAATTTCCGCCCGTACCAAAGAGGCATTGCCTTTTGCTTGCAAAAGATAACTTGCAGTAGCAAGTTATAATTTTGACGAAGTCAAAATTGCAATGCCTCTTTCTAATTTGGAGGACACAATTTGAAAGAGTTATTAAAAAAATTAGATAAAGTAAATAAAGAAATTATAAAACGATATTCTAAAAACGCTTTAAATAGATACAATACAGGAAAAGTTGTCCATGAAAAACAGCTTTTGTTTCATAAATGTCCAAAAAGAAATCGTTGGGTGTTTGGTGGAAATAGAAGCGGAAAAACTGAATGTGGAGCTGTTGAATGTATTTGGCTTGCAAGAGGAATTCATCCATACAGAAAAAATAAAAGGTGTGTTACAGGTTGGGTTGTTTCTGTTTCCAGACAAGTTCAAAGAGAAGTTGCACAAAGTAAAATTCTGCATTATTTAAATGCTGATTGGATTGTTGATGTTTGCATGGTTGAGGGGAGAAAAGAAGGATATGAAAGTGGTATTATAGACTATATAATAATTAAAAATGTTTCTGGATTAAATAGTAAAATTTATTTTAAAAGTGCTGACCAAGGTAGAGATAAATTTCAAGGTGCGAGTTTAGATTTTGTTTGGTTTGATGAAGAACCTCCAGAAGATATATACTTTGAATGTTTAATGAGAGTTTTTGATAAAAAAGGTGATATATTTGGCACTATGACACCTTTAAAAGGATTAACTTGGGTTTATAATGAAATTTATTTAAACGAAAAAAATAATCCTGAAATTTGGTGCGAACAAATGAATTGGGAAGATAATCCTTTTTTAGATAAAGATGAAATTAAACTTTTAACATCAACTTTAAGTGAAAGCGAGCTTGAAGCAAGAAAATATGGCCGATTTACAGCTAATGGAGGTTTAGTTTATAGTGAATTTGATGAAAATGTTCATGTAATAGACCCTTTTGATATTCCTTATGAATGGCAAGATAATATTTCAATAGACCCTGGACTAAATAATCCGTTGTCTGCACATTGGTATGCTGTAGATTATGATGGAAATGTGTATGTAATTGCTGAGCATTACGAAGCTAAAAGGGATATAATTTATCATGCAGAAAAAATAAAGGAAATATCAGACAAATTAAATTGGCACAGAGCTAGTAATGGAATGATTTCTACTTTAATAGACAGTGCAGCAACTCAAAGGACATTATCGGCTGAGCGTAGTGTAGTTGAACTTTTTTACGATAATGGAATTCTAGCAAATCCTAAGGTAGATAAAAATTTATTTGCTGGAATTTCAAGGGTAAAAAGCTATTTAAAAGATGGTGAGGGCAAGGCAAAACTTTTTATTTTTAGAACTTGCACAAATTTAATTAGAGAAATAAAAGGATACTTTTGGGGTAAAGGGGATAATCCTGTAAAAAAAGATGACCATGCCTTAGATGAACTTAGATATTATATAATTAGCAGACCTGAAATTCCTAAAAAAATAACATTTAAAACTGACATTCAAAAAGATAAAGAAAAATTAATTAAAAAATTATCTAAAAAATATTATTAAATTATTTAAAATTAATTTTGTTAATTTAAATAATTGTGTTATATTTAGATAGAATATAAAGTAGTGAGGTAATTATTTTGAAAAAAATATTTAGCTTAATTTTAGTTTTTTGTATAGCTACTTTGGGGCTTAGTTTTTTTAATTTTAATAATACATATAATTCTGCAAGCGCTCAAACGCCAGCTGGCGAAGCAATAAGTAGTGCAGAAGATTTTTCTAAAATTACGACAGGTTCATATTATCTTGCTAGCGATATTAAATTAACATCAGATTATAAGCCTATAAATTTTTCAGGTGTTTTAGATGGAAATGGATATTCTATTTCACTTGAACAAACACAAGGACAGGATTTAGAAATAGGACAAAGTTCTAATATTCTTACTTCTTCTGATGGAGTTATTACTAACTCAGTGCATGTTTTTAGAGAAATTTCATCTTTAAAATATAAGTATCAAATTAGTGGTGAAACTGTTATTGATTCTAATTCTTACACTTTTAATAGAGATTCAATTTTAGGTGATATTCAGCTTTCAAACACAATTTCTTCTCTTTTTACAGGCATTTCTTATAACGATGTAGTTAGTAACTATCAAAATATTTCTTTAATAGTTGAAGAAATTAAAACGGTTGAATCTGGTTCTCAAAATATAGATGATTATTATGGAGTTTCTGATTACAGCGATATCTCACTAATTATCCAAGATGACAACACTGCAAATTTTACTGTTCCAACATTAAATCATGGATATGTTGGAGGAATAACATTAAATGTTTCCTTTGGAAATGAAAGTTTCAATTTTGTATTGAAAAATTTAAATGAAACTAATAGAATAGTTACTATTTCCAAAGAAGGTAATATATTAAAAATTGAATATGAAAATACTGAAAACACACCAGAAATAATTGATTATACTATCAATAACGATATGGTAACATTTATAAATTTAAGTGACATAATCAATAGTGGTTTAATAAAATTTGGACTTGGAAGTTTAAACTATGTTTTTGTTGAGAATTTAAATAATATGTTATGTATTCCAACAGATTATTCTAAGAAGTTTGTAAATAATACAGACAAAGCAATAACCTTAAATTTAATAATGGAAGCTCAGGTTAATGGGGTTGTGGAAGATGGAAATAGTACATCTGAATTTACAATAACTCTTGCTCCTGGAGAACATGATATTTCATTTTACATTGGTGGAGATCCAAATAGAACAAATGGATATTTTAGTGATAATGTAAATGTTATGAACAATCCAGAAAACTATACTTTTGTAATAAAAAATTTAACTCAACTTGAATTAAATGTAAAAAATGTAAATTCTTCGCCATTAAGATATTCATTTGTTGTGGAAGGTACAGCTGGCGGGGAAAATAAAATAACATCAAGCGAAATTATAGGATATATTAGTGCAGGAGAAGAGGAGTTAATTTCTTATACATTTTATTCATTATTTGGAAATATTCAATCAAGCAATTATTCCTTTAATATTACAAATATAAAAAATTCTATAATAAGTGAAAATGGCGGTCTTTTCAATAGGCTTACTAATGCGACAATTAAGAATCTTAAAATTGAAGATTGGACAACTTTTACATCAAGTTCAAGCGTTGGATTACTTGCTCACACAGCCGAGGGCTCTATTATAGATAGTGTTGAAGTAAGCGGTTATATTGAAGTAAACGCAAATACATCAATAATAGCGGGTGGTATTGTAGGAACAAGTACAGGGACAAAGATTTCCAATTCTTATTCAACTGCACAGATTAAGGCAACAGGTACTAGTTTAACAGCAAGTCAAATTGTTGTTGGCGGACTTGTTGGCAAACAAGTAGAGGGTGAAATTTCAAATAGTTTTGTGTTTTGCACAAACTCTAATTTAGAAAAAATGCTTTGGGCGGAAGTTGTAAAAAACGACTTAACTACTGACAGTATGCCTATTACCGATGTAATAGTAGGTGGATTGGTAGGAGTTGTTTGGGAAGGCAAAATCGTAAATAATTTTGCAACGGGCGAAATATATGGCGTTACTGTAAATGATGATGTTGCACCAAAAGTTGGATTACTTTTTGGTGAAATGGGAACAGGCGTTTATTTACCTGTTGTTGGAAATATAGCATATAACCATACTGCTTCTAGTTCAAGTTATGATTTAATTGGAGCTGAAACCACCTATATTTTAACTAGTTGTACAAAAGTTTCTAATGTTTCTATTTTTAGGGAACAAAGCACATTTGTATCTTCATCAATGTGGGACACAATATTCTATCCATGGAATTTTAGTGAAAAATGGTATGCAAAAGCAGGTGAAGAACATATTGTTTTACAACCTTTTGAAAGCTTTACAATTTCATTGTCATATTCTACACATGTGAAACAAAGTCCTCAAATAATAGCTGATAGTTTTCAAGAAGGAGAAAATTTAGTTAAATTTGGAGATACTGTTACTATCAAAGCTGAAGTTGCAGAAGGTGAAGAACTATTATACGCAATTTCTAACATTCAAAAAGACGGACAATCATTAGAATTAATTAAAGATGAAACAGGGGTGAGCGTAACATTTATAATGAATGCTTCTACAAGCGGACTATATACTATTATAACTGAGCCTATAAGCTATAATTTAGTTGTAGAAAGCCAGGATTTAGCACAAGGTGGTGTTAGAATTAGAGGGGCACAAAAAGAACTTGATAAGATAGAAATTAATGTTTCTAGCGGAGGATTATACGAATTTGAAGCTGTTCCTGCTAAGAATTATGGATTTGTAGAATGGGTTTGGGTTACCGAAGTTGATGGACAAGAGGTTTTAACAACTGCAAAATTGGGGCAAACTGCTGTTGGCAATGAGGATACTAGACTACCAGCAAGACAGTCAGTTGCTATAAGATTTTCAAGTGAAAATTTAGGGAACACATATCTTTATGTTCCAATGCCAACTGAAATTAACCAAGTTTATACTTTAAGAGCTATTTTTACAAGTCAAATATGTAATATGACGGTAAGAACTTCATTAAGCACAGAAAATTGTGCAACAATTTACATAAATGAAGTTCCTTATGAATATTCATCTGAAAATAACTATGTATTCAGTGGTTCTATTTCAAGAGATGCTGATGTTATTATTAGGATAGAAGTAAAAGACGGTTATGAATTTAAAGGTTGGCAAGCGGGCAATACATCAGACCCAATTGAAAGTTTTTTAAAGAATTCATCTGCTTCTGATGAAGAAATAACATTTAGAACATCTAATCAGCAATTTTTGTTGATAGCCAATATTGAGAAGGCTGAAGATGCGGGTTCTAATCTTAATTGGCTTTGGTGGACATTAGGCGGAATTGGTGGAGCTGGAATATTAGGCGTAGCAATTTGGTTAATTATAAGAAAATCTAGAAGTGCAGGATTCATGAGTGATTATTATTAATATTTATATTTAAAACTTGTAAAAATAAGTGAACCACAAAAGTATTATACTTAAATGGTTCGCTTTTTTATTTAAAATAAAATATTAATAAGTTGCATAAAAAAATTTTTGAAAAATGTTGTTTTTTAGTTGACAAAAATGCGGGGGGGGGTAAATTTTTTTGTAAAAATTATTTATTATATTTATTTGATATTTTTAAAATATTAAGTTATAATAATAAGTAAATAAAAACAGGAGAAAAATATATGAATAAAAGAACAAAGATAATAGCATTAATTAGCACATTATGTTTTACATTAGGTTTATTTGTAGTGGGAGTGCTAGCAGTAGGTACAGTAAGTTTTAATGTTACAAGTAATCTATCTTTTACAGCAGAGGGCGTGTATGTAATGCTTCAAGGGGATATTAAACAGGGCACAGCAACAAGCCAAACAAGCTTATCTAATATAAAAGGATATTCATATAAACCTGTAAGCGACAGTGACGCTAAGCCAAGCGGTGCTCAAACAGATAAATTTGTAACAAGCAACGGAAGCACAGAAGCAACATGGTCAGCAGGAACAGATGTAACATTTACAACTACTGAGAATGTAGTAAAATATGAATTTACATTTACAAATTACACAGAAACAGAAGTTTTAGTTAGAAAATCTATAAATTTATATGCTTTAAAAACTTTATTTGGCGATAGTAATGTAATAGAAAGTAAGGAAGGTTCTATAATATTGCCAGCATATACTGGAACAGTTAGCCCTTATACTTATACAATAACAATAAGATTAAATGATTTTACAAAGTCATTTACAGGAGAAGAAAGACAACTTAATGCGGAATTTGTTTTTGAAAAGTATACACCTGTTTATGCGGAATTGTATCTATCTTCAGGTTCAAACCATAGTAATGTTTTTATTAATGGTGAAGAAGTAACATTATCTACATCTGAACCCTTTATGCTTAGGGAAGGAGATATAATTACAGATCAAGCAGACTTTGATTTAACTTTTCATGGAGGAATGATTCCAGATAAGCACATATTTATTACAAAGTTTGTAGTACCTGAATTAACTCAAGGTGTTGATTATACACTTAATATTACAACTAAAGTAAAAACTGTGCAGGATGGAGCATCAGGCGGTCAAGGAATGTAATAAACCTTATTTTGTCATGTGGAATTGAATTTTTTATATTTATAAAATAAAATATAGGTAATTAAAGTTATCGCGGAAATTTTCGGCGGTAACTTTTTTAATTTAAGAAGGTTTTTTATGGAGGAATTTAACGAGAAAAAATTAAAGAAGGCTTTGATAAAAAGAGCGTTAGGATATGACGCAGATGAAGTTGTTGAAGAGTATTCCTTTGATGAAGAGGGTACTGCTAAACTTTGCAAAAAGAAAGTTACTAAAAAACATTATGCACCTGATATCTCTGCTATGAAAATTTTAATTGAAAGATATGGAAATTTAAGCAGGGAAGAAATTGAACTTATGACTGATGAAGAATTAAAAGCTGAACGCAACAGACTTATTAAGCTTTTAGAAGAGGAGGATTATGATTAGAGAAATTTCTTACAAGGCTACTTGCGATATGCTGGGTTGTAAAAATGAGGCTAAATATTGCTTTTTTACTAGAAAACGATTTAGCCCTAAAATTCACTTTTGTGAAAATTGTAAAAAGGAGCTTTTTGAGGAGCTTGGAAGAAGTATTATACCAAGAAGCTTAGATGCACCTTATTCACCTAAAAGGTTAAGCAAAATTTAAAGGAGAAATTATGAAAGTTGAAGAAAAATTAGTAAATGAAGTTATAGAAGACTTTAAAAAAAGACAAGAAGAAAAAAGAAGTTTTGAAGCACAGTGGCAATTAAATATGAATTTTGTTATGGGTAATCAATATTGTGGCATTGGTTATAACGGCGAAATTACTGACTTTGAAAAACAATTTTTTTGGCAAGAACATGAAGTTTATAATCACATAGCACCGCTAATAGAAAGAAGAATGGCAAAACTTCAAAGAGTTCGTCCTACTATGACGGTTATTCCATCATCGGGAGATGAAAGAGATATTAAAACGGCTAAAATATCTAAAAAAATTGTAAATTCTATATATAACAAATTAAATGTTTATAATGTAATTACAGAAGCTACAAAGTGGAGCGAAATTTGTGGAACTTCTTTTTATAAAATTATTTGGAATAGTGCAAAAGGAAATTTTTTAGCAAAAAATAATAAAGGTGAAAATATAACTATGGGAGATATCGAAATAACTGCGGTATCTCCTTTTGAAATATACCCTGAAAGCGTAAATTGTGCAAATATCGAGGATTGTAGAAGTTTAATTCATGCAAAAGCTTATCATGTAGACGAAATTAAAAATAAGTGGGGTGTAGATGTTAAAGGCGAAACCTTAAATGTTTTTTCACTAGATGGTGTATCTAGAAATATGGGTGGGCTTGGATATAACACAAATGTAAACAAGGTTATATCTTCTTCACGAGATAATTATGCAATAGTAATCGAACGATATGAAGCTCCAACTATTAAATATCCTAATGGTAGACTTGTTATAGTTGCAGGGGATAAACTTTTGTATGTTGGGGAACTGCCTTTTATTAATGGTGAAGATGGCAAAAGAGGATTCCCATTTATTAGACAAGTTGCTTGTGACCAAACGGGTAGTTTTTGGGGAACTAGCATTGTGGAAAGAGTTATTCCACTTCAACGCTCTTATAATGCAATCAAAAATAGAAAGCACGAGTTTTTAAACAGACTTTCTATGGGGATTTTAACAGTAGAAGATGGCTCTGTGGATACAGAAAATTTAGAAGAAGAAGGTTTATGTCCTGGCAAAGTGCTTGTTTATAGGCAAGGTTCTTCTGCTCCAAAATATTTAAGCACAGGTAGTGTGCCGTTAGATTTTACTTATGAAGAAGAAAGGCTTTTAAATGAGTTTACTGTGGTTAGTGGAACTTCTGATATTTTAAATGATAGCACAATAACTAATAGTTTAAGTGGAACGGCTCTTCAACTTTTGATTGACCAAGATGAAACCAGAATTTCAGTTACGGCTGAAAATATTAGAGAGGCACTAAGAAGAATGGCGCAACAAGTTTTAAGGCTTTACAAACAATTTGCTACTCTTCCTAGACTTTTAAAGATTGTAGGTGAAAATGGTGACCTTGAAGTTTTATACTTTACATCAGCTGATATAACTTCTGATGAAGTTGTTTTTGAAACAGAAAATGAAATAAATGAAAGCTTGGCTCAGCGTAGAAGTATGGTGCTTGAACTTTTAAATGCTGGTCTTCTTCATGACGAAAACGGAAAATTAAGTAACCGTATGAGAATAAAAGCATTGGAGCTTTTAGGGTTTGGAATTTGGGAAAATTCACAAGATTTAAATGAGCAACACACAAAAAGAGCTAGTAAAGAAAATGCTATGCTTTTAGAAGGAAGTATGCCAGAGCCTTGTGAGATAGACAATCATAGTTTGCATATAGATGAGCATACATCATTTTATTTGGCTAACGAACTTACAGAGAAACAAAAAGAAGAGCTTTTAAAACATATAAGAACGCATAAACAAATTTTATCTATAGTAGGAGAAAATAAATAATGGAAGAAAATGTTATTAGGGAACAACCAAATCTTGATAGTGAGGTGCAAAAGGATTGCATTAGTGGCACAGCAAATCTTGAAAGTGATGGCTCCCTTGGAAAATTTAAAGACGCACAAAGTTTACTTAACGCCTATAACAATTTGCAGGCAGAGTTTACTAAGAAGTGTCAAAAATTAAGTGCTCTGGAAAATGAAAAAAATAAAACTATCTATAATGAAGAAGATTGGAATAGACGCGTAGCCAATTTTTTAGAAAAAAATCCAGAGGCTAAAAAATATTCCAAAGAAATTTCTGAGGAGATTTTAAATAATTCTGAACTAAAATCTAAAGAAAATGCTTTGGAACTTGCATGGTCTAGCATAGCCATGAAAAAATATGTTGAACCAGAAAAATTGGTTAGTGATAAAACCTTTTTAAATTCTTATGTTTTTAATAATGAAGAAATTAAAAAACAAGTTTTGCAAAGCTATTTAAAGGAACTAAAAGTTGCTCCGCCTGTAATTTCTGGTGGTAACGGGGCTAAACTTTCTTCAAAAGAGGAATTTAACCCTAAAAATTTAAATGATGCTAAAAAAATTGTAGAGAAATTTTTTAAATAGGAGAAAATTATGGTTTCAATTTCAAGTGCTAACGAGGCGTTAAAAAGTGTTTATCTTGGAGTTGTTGCAAATCAACTTAATATAAATGCTAATCCTCTTCTTGGCAAAATTAAACAATCTTCACAAGATGTGTGGGGAAAAGAAATTATTAAACTTGCACCTTATGGTATTAACGGCGGTATAGGTGCTGGTGACGAAACAGACCCTCTTCCAAAGGCTGCGGGGAATAATTATGTTCAATTCAAAACATCACTTAAAAACCTTTATGGAAAAATTGAAATTTCTGATAAGGCTATTAGAGCTTCTGCAAATAATGCAGGTGCATTTGTAAATTTACTTAATGATGAAATGGAAGGCTTAATAAAAGCTAGTAGTTTTAATCTTGGAAGAATGCTTTATGGTGATGGTACAGGTCTTCTTGGAACAACAACAAAAGTTTATTCTAATTCTGAAAAATATCTTCAAATGGACGATGTAAGAAATTTTATAGAAGGTATGGTTGTAGATATTTATAATGCAGATTCTAAAATTGAAGATGCAAGTGGATATAGAGTTACTTTTGTGGATAGAACTAACAAAAGGATTTATTTAGATTTTGAATCTTCTTTTAGTGCTAGCATTGCAAGCGGTTCTAAAATTTATGTTCAAAATTCTAAGGGATACGAAATTACAGGATTAGGTGCTATTTTTGGTGCTGATGCTACACTTTATGGTTTAACAAAAAGCGAATATCCTTGGCTTAACCCTTATGTTTCTAACACTGCTACAGAAATTTCTGACATTTTAATTCAAGATGCAATAGATTTCTTAGAGCAGGCTAGCGGAAGTGAAGTAAACTTTATTTCTTGTTCAACAAAGGTTAGAAGAGCTTATCAAGATTATTTAACTAAGTTTAGAAGAAACATAGATGTTTGTGAGCTTAGCGGTGGATATAAAGCTATAACTTACAACGGTATTCCTGTTGTTGCAGATAGATTTGTTGAAGATGGAACTATGTATTTACTTAATACTAATGATTTTACACTTCATCAACTTTGCGACTGGAAATGGCTTGAAGGTGACGACGGAAAAGTTATCAAACAAAACGCTGGTTATCCTACATATTCAGCTACTCTTGTTAAATACGCAGACCTTATTTGCGATAGACCTAATGGTCAGGCTAAAATTTCTAATATATCTGCTACTGTTTCTAGTCCGTTTAGTGATATTGTTACTGCTATTCAAGAAACTAACGCAGGAAATTAAGCAAGGAAGTAAAAATTTTTGTAAAAATTTTTAGGCGATTTCATCGCCAGCCGACTTTTTAAAGTCGGCACTTCCTTGCCTTAAAAATAGGAGGAGAAAAATGCTAATTGAAATAAAAAATGATGTTTATTACATCAGCCAAAGGCTAAAAGAGATAGATTTCAAATATTTTATCCTCTATAACACGAAAAAGAAAAAGTATGAAATTCATCACAGTGGGCAGTCAGACACATATTGTCTGACTGTTCCTTTTGATGAATTAGACTCTCGTACAATAGATTTTGTTAATCAAACCCGTGTTGAAAATCGGGATAGATTATTAAAAGAACTAGACGAAGAAAATAGAAAGAGAGGAGTATATGAAAGTTAAGGAAATATTAAAACTTGCGTTAATGTTTTTAAACAGGGAGGATTTGCTTATATATTCTCCATTTGGTGAGCAAACCACAATTCCAACTCTTGAAAATACAGAAATAGAACATTTAAAAAAATGTTTTAACCTTGTTTATAATGAAATAGCTACTGCTTATATTCCACTTATAAAAACTGAACAAGTTGTTTTCATAGATGGGGTGCTTGCTTATAACAAATTGTCAAAAACCATAACAGAAATTAGAAAACTCTATGCCAATGGAAAAAATATACCATATTCTCTTGAAGAAGATGGAATTCATGCAAATGTTCTTTGTGCACAATTAACATATAGCTACGCTCCAGAAGAGTTATCATTTGAAGACGAAGTTTTCATGTTTGGCGGTAAAATTCAAGATAGAGTTCTTGCTTATGGCATAGCAATGGAATTTTGTTTAATTACAGGGCTTTATGATGATGCAGAAGTATGGGAAACAAGATTTTATAGTGGACTAAAAGAAGCCTATTCTAAAAAAAGCGAAATAAGATTACCATCTAGGAGGTGGATTTAGTGTTTTATTCAAATAAGGTTAAAACAAAGTCCACAAAAAATTATAAAATTACTTATTCTAGTTTTGCTTCTGGTATGAACACAGAAATAGATGATAATCTTCTTCCACACAAACAAGGCAAACTTGTATACAATTATCAAGTTAAAAACGGCGCATTAAAAACAGGGCTTGGCTTTAAAGAACTTACGCTTCCAAACACTATACCCGATGAGTTTGGTGAAAATAGAGTTATAGAAATTTATGAAAATAAAAACATAACAAATCTTTGGCATTTTAGGTATTACGACAATTTAACTGAAAAGAGAAAACATAAAATTATGTACACCACACAAGATGGTGACCTTTGTTATTTTGATGTTTTACATTATGTTTCTAATTCTTTTAAAGTTCCAGACATTCCATTGTTTACAAGCGTTCCTGTTGCTATAAATTATAGACTTAATGGTGAAGATTGTATGATTTTTTCATCTCCAACCGATTCAATGCTTGTGTTTACACAAAATTATTTAGCAAAAACCTATGATGATGCACCAAAACTTGTATCAGTTTGTATTCATTATGAAAGATTATTTGCCATTTTAGAGGGCGAAAGAAACACTCTTGTTTTTAGCGCAAATTTAGACCCTACAGCATGGAATTATGAATTAGATGAAGCTGGCTTTATTCAAATGGTAGATGAGCGCGGAAGTATGTGTGCAGTGTTATCTTTTAATGATTATGTATATGTATTTCGTGATTATGGTGTTGCCAGAGTTTCGGCTTATGGCTCGCTTGAAGATTTTAGTGTAAGTCAATTATTCATATCAAGCGTTAAAATATATGGTGGAACAGTTTGTTCGTGCGGAGATAGAATAATGTTTTTAGCCAAAGACGGTGTTCATTATTTTAGTGGCTATACAACAACAAAACTTGACCTTGGAATAGAGAGTATGTTTGAGGGTGTTGAGAATGAAAATGCGTCTAGCGTTTTTCATAACGGCAAATATTATTTAGCTTGTAAACTCAATTTTCCAGACGATGAAAAAATTGGTTGTGAAACGGGTGAATTTATAAACAATGCTCTTATTGAATATGACTTAAAGTCTGGTGATATAAACATTATGCGTGGTGTTGATATAAATAAAATGATTAGCCTTGAAGAAGGAGAAGTATCTAAACTTGTTGCTTGTTTTAATGGAACTTATGCCAATAAAATGGGTGAGTTAACTCATGATGGAACAGTGTTTGGGGAAGTTTTAAAAAGTGTGTGGCTTTCTCCTAATTCTAATTTAGGTTATGCTGGTAAGCAAAAGCGTATAAAAGAAGTTTTTATAAAAAGTAAGTATGATTGTAAAATAGTTGTAAAATCTGATATTGAAGAAAAAGAATATGAAATTTTAGGAAAAGATGGAACGCAAAGAGTGAGAACAAATGTTCGTGGAGAGTATATTCAATTAAGCTTTATCACGGAAAATGGAAATGCGGAAATTTCTTGTCCAGAAGTGGTGCTTTCAGTTTATGGATGATTTAGAAATTTATTATAAAATACAAAGGTTTAAAAGAAAAAATTTTTATGAAAAATGTCCAGAAATTTTAAATTTAAGAGAAATGCAAAAGGAGAAAAAATGTATACATACAAATTTACAGACGAACAGTCAGAAAAAATAAATAAGCAAGCTAATCTTTTTGATGAGTTTAAAAACATTGATAAAAAATATTCTTTTGATAATTCCGATTTAACCCTTGATAGAATGGAATACACAGCTCCAACTAAGGAAGAAGTGGAAGAAAGTGCTAAGTCTAGTTTGCAAAGCTATTTAGACCAAGGTAAAAACGATATATTGGAAGAATATTCAACAAAAGTGGATAGTATAAACAATCTTCAATCTACTAATAAACAAAATTTAGATACACAAAAGGAAAGTTTAAAAAACACATATTCTGAATTAAAACAAGATGCGTCTATGGATGCAACTAGTAGAGGCCTTGCTAGGTCTTCAATTGTTGTAAATATTTTAGATGCTTTTGACCAAGGTATGCTTGAAGAATATTCTAAATTAGATCAAGAATATAATCAAAAATTTCAAGAATTAGAAGAAGAAAAATCGCTTTTAGAAAGTCAAAAACAAAATGCATTAAATTCCTTTGATATTTCTTACGCTACCAAACTTAATGAAAAAATAGAAGAGATTAATAAAGAAATTGAAGAAAAAGAAAAGGAAGTATTAGAGTATAACAACAAGATAGCGGAAACAGAAGCTGAGTATAAATTAAATCAGCAAAAGCAAAATCAAGAATTAGCAGATTTTATTGGTAAATATGGTTCAACAGCTCTAAATAGAGTTAAAGAAGGGGAAAAGTACAACTTAGCTCTTTCATATTTCTATACATTAGATAAAGATGAAGCTTTGGCTGAACTTACTAATAACGACCAATATAAAATTGAACTTGGCAATTATTACGCTACACTTTTGCAAGCTCTAAAAAATAGATAGTTATGTGGCAAGATATTATTAATATTATTATAAGTAATGGTATTTTTGCCATACTTTTTGTATCACTTTTATTTATTCAAATTAAGGATAGTAAAAAGCGGGAAGAAAAATATCAAGACGCAATTAAAAAACTTTCACATCATTTAGATATCGTTGAAGATATAAAAGAAGATATTTGTGAAATAAAAAAAGTTATAATAATGCCCAAGAAAAAAGGAAAAAAATTAAATGAAATTTAAAGATAGAATAAAATCGTATGGATTTTGGACGGCACTTTCTGGTGCGGTAGTAATACTTGTGCAGTCTATAACAAAGTGCTTTGGAGTAGAAGTACAAGAAGAGTTAATATCTGATATAATAATGTCTGTTTGCGGAGTTTTAGTTGTATTTGGAATAGTTACAATGCCAAATAAAAAAGAAACAGAAGAAAACACAGAAGAAACAGAAATTAACCAAAAAAATTCAGAAGAAAAAGACAAAGAAAATATAGTAGAAATTGAAGATAAAAAAGATTAAAAATATAATAAAAATCTTAAAATAATTTAAAATAAATTAAATAAAAACGCCCTAAAATATGATTTTCATATTATAGGGCATTTTTTTATGCGTAAATGTTAAAAATTCAAAGTTCTTTATTTTTTTAAATAATAACAAAAAAACTTTAAAATTGAAAATTTTAATCAGAGTAAAATAAAATTTGGTTAAAGATAGTGTTAGTAAAAAAATTTGCGAATATTTTTTCAAAAAAAATATTCGTTTGTTTGAAAAATGCGGGGGTAGAATTTATTAGCATAAAAAATTATGTTCTTATTATTTTATTTATAAATATTTTTATTTGTATATAAGTTATGAAAATAATTTATTGAATATAGGTCAATTATTTGTAAAAAACATAATACATTTGCTTATATTTTATTAAAAAATATGTTAAATTTGCTTTGATATGTTTGATTAAATGTGTTATATTAATAGTAAATTAATGATTATGAATATTTGAGTGTAAATTTAACAAAATAAACAAAGGAGTAAAATATGAAGAAGAGAGCAAAGTTAATAGGTACACTAACAGCATTTTGTGCAAGCCTATGTATGATGATAGTAGGCGTACTATCAGCAAGCCAAGTAGGTTTAAATGTAACAAGTAGTGTAAGCTTTGAGGCTAGCGGAGTTTATGTAAAAGTAAAAGGTGAAGTTTTAAAGGGTAATGATACCACAGAACCTACAAGAGCAGAAGAACCAGAGGGTTCAGACTATTACTACATAGGATATTCTTATGACGCAGTAGATGAAGAACAGGAAACTGACACTCAAACAACAGATTATAATGATGCGCCAGTAGGAACATCATCAAATGGTACTATGACAGCATGGACAATAGGGAATGTAGAGTTTAGTGAAGAAGAAAACATAATAAGATATAGTTTAACATTTACAAACTATTCAGAGAAAGATATCCAAGCAACAATAACCACAAATAAAGACACCTTTTTACAAGATACAGATGTTCAAGGAAAGGTAAACATAGAAGAAACATCTTCATCTTTAACAATAGGTGGCTATAATGGTGAAACAGCCCAAACAGGAACATATACAATAACAATGAAGTTAACAAACTTTTCATCATCATTTACAAACAAAAGTTTAACGATAGATGTAAATTTTGAGGTATTTGTTCCTCCTACGATAAATTATGATTATTTTACTTACAGTTCTGACCATACAGCAGTAACGGGATTATCAGATACATATAAAAATTTAGAAGAAAAACCTGAAACATTGGTTGTGCCGAGCATGTATTTTGATGGAACTCCTATAACAGCAATAAAAACAATGGATAGTAATTCAAATTTTGTCGGTGTGATAAATAATCATAATATTATACGACTTCCAGAAAAACCTTCAATACCTAATAGCGGATTTACAGATTTGGCACCTTCTAGCAATATTATAATTCAAAATGGAATAATTACGATAGATAGCTATGCTTTTTATAGTTGCAAAGATTTGACCTCAATTAATATAGCAGAAAGTGTAAAAAGCATAGGTGGTTCTGCCTTTTATAATTGCAATAGTTTAAGTAGCATAAATATTCCAAAAGGAGTAACAAGTATAGGTGATTATACCTTTTATAATTGTAGTAGTTTAAGTAGCATAACAATTCCAGATGGAGCAACAAGTATAGGTGATTATGCCTTTTATAATTGTAGTAGTTTAAGTAGCATAAATATTCCAGATGGAGTAACAAGTATAGGTGAGCATGCCTTTTATAATTGCAGTAGTTTATTAAGTAGCATAACAATTCCAGATGGAGTAAAAAGTATAGGTAATTATACCTTTTATAATTGTAGTAGTTTAAGTAGCATAACAATTCTAGATGGAGTAAAAAGTATAGGTAATGGTGCCTTTAATGGTTGCAGTGGTTTAAGTAGCGTGAGTTTTGGTTCGAATAGCCAGTTAACAAGTATAGGTTATAAGGCCTTTTATCAATGCAGTAGTTTAAGTAGCATAAACATACCAGAAGGAGTAACAGAGATAGGTTCTTCTGCCTTTAGGGATTGCAGTAGTTTAAGTAGCATAAATATACCAGAAGGAGTAACAGAGATAGGTTCTTCTGCTTTTTCTAGTTGCACTAGTTTAAGTAGCATAACAATTCCAAGTACTGTATCAAGTATAGGAACTCTTGCCTTTGATAGTTGCTATGCACTAGTAGAAATATATAACTATTCAAGTTTAACTTTAGATGGTTCTTCTAGTGTTGGAGATTTAGGGCAATATGCATTAAAAATACATAACTTAAAAGTAGGAGATGAAAAGCCAGCATCTAAAATATCAGGAAATGGCAATGTGCAGTATTATGATGATGGCACAGATATAATAGCAATAGGTACATATGGCAATAGAAATACAATAAATGAAATAACCTTTAAAGATAGTACAACTAAGATAAACAAATATGCCTTTTATGAATGCTACGCTTTAACTAGCCTAACTTTGCCAAGCAGTGTAAAAGAGATAGGTTCTTCTGCCTTTAATTATTGCTATGCCCTAGCAGAAGTATATAACTATACAGGTTTAAATGTTTCAAGTTATTTTAGTTATGAAAAAGTAATACATACTACAGATGAACAAACAAAAATAATAAAAGAATATGGAATGCAGTACTATAAAAATGATGATGGAACATATATAGCATTATCACCAATAGATAGGTCAAGTATTAAAGAAGTAAACATAAAAGCTGGAACTACTGAAATAAATGAGTATGCTTTTTATAAATGCTATGCTTTAACTAGCGTTAGTTTGCCAAATAGTGTAACAAGTATAGGTTCTAGTGCATTTTCTTCTTGCAGTAATTTAACTAGCGTAACTTTGCCAAACAGTGGAATAAGCATAGGTTCTAGTGCATTTTCTTCTTGCAGTAGTTTAACTAACATAATTTTGCCAAGTAGTGTAACAAGTATAGGTGAGTATGCCTTTTATAAGTGCAGTAATTTAAGTAGCGTGACTTTTGGTGAAAACAGCCAGTTAACAAGTATAGGTGAGTATGCCTTTTCTTATTGTTCTAATTTAAGTAGCATAAGTTTGCCAGAAGGAGTAAAAAGTATAGGTAATAGAGCCTTTTATCATTGTAGAAATTTAAGTAGTATAAATATTCCAGAAGGAGTAATAAGAATAGATGTTTATGCCTTTTATGGTTGCAGTGGATTAATTAATATAGACATGACAAATGTTGTAGACTGGAATAATTTAACCTTAGGTATTGAATCCTTTTGCACCGATGCTTCAACAAAAACTCCAACTGTTATAACAGTTGCAAGCGGACAAATTAGAACTGCTAAAACCAAACTTACTTCAAGTGTTATTGGAAGTTCAATGACAAATAAAATTAAACTTACTAATGGTTCTACAACTTATGTGTGGAATGGTTCTGCTTGGAAATAACAAACCGCTTAAAATGGTTTGATAAATCTCTTTAAAATAAAAGGTTAGAAAAACAGCTTAAAATAGTAAGGTATACAACCCGTTTAAATAATTTAACCTTATAAAATTTAATTTTAACTTTAAAAACACCACATGGATATACGCAATTTAATAGCTAGGCTATTAAATATTCGCTTAAAACCTTATGTGGTGTTTTTTTATAACTTATGTAACTTTAATTTAACTTTAAAAAAACTCTTTTTAGAACATTAAAACTTTGCTAAAATTATCATTGACTTTTTCACATTATTTCAAATCGTTTGGACTTTTCTTTTAACTTTTTAAAAATTTTTAAAATAAAAAAGGAATTTAAGACTCTAATGTCGAATAACTATATTAGTTGCGATTTTTAAAGGGTCTTATTTTTAATGTTAGGTAAAGGATTTAACTCCGATTTCATTGATAAACTAAAGAGTAAAAATGAAATTGTTAGCACTATCTCTAAATATTTACGCGTGGAGAAAAAAGGAAAAAATTATTGGGCTTGTTGCCCCTTTCATTCCGAGAAAACTCCATCTTTTTGCATTAATGAATATGACCAATATTATCACTGCTTTGGCTGTAAGGAATCTGGCGATGTTATAACTTTTATAATGAAATATGAAAATCTAGATTATCCTGATGCAGTTGAAGAACTTGCAAAAAACGCAGGGCTTGAACTTCCTAAGTATTCTGGTGATGAAAAATTTCTAGAAAGAAAAAAGGAAAAGGACGAGTTACTTAGCATTTTAAATTTGGCCCGAGAGCATTATAAGGAAAACATATATTTAAAAGAGGCAAAACTTGCACAAGATTACATAAAAAAACGCGGGCTTGGCAGGCGAGAACTTGAAAATTTTGAGATTGGTTATAGTTTAAATTATAACGATTTAGTCAATTATTTAACGGGGAAAGGCAAAAAGTTAGAGGATATAAAAAAAGCAGGGCTCATTGAAAGTGGAAATAAAGGCGGTTACTATGATGTTTTAGCTGGCAGGCTTATATTTCCTATAGTAAACTCAAACAACGATTGTATTGCGTTTAGTGCTAGAGATTTAACAGGACAAAGCATGGCAAAGTATAAAAACACGCCGTCTACACCTATTTTTGATAAAAGTAAAACTGTTTATGCTATAAACCTTGTTAAAAAGGAAAAACAAGCAAATGGAATACCTAATTTAATAATTGTAGAAGGTCAAATAGATGTTATAGCAATGCATAAGGCAGGTTTTAGGCAGACAGTTGCTTGCCTTGGAACAGCTTTTACTTACGAGCATGCTAGGGAGCTTAAAAGATATTCAGAAAACATAGTGCTTTGTTTTGATGGCGATACTGCGGGAATTAAGGCAAGTTTAAGGGCAATACCTATTTTAGAGACGGCAGGCTTGAATGTTAAAGTTGCTATGCTTCCAGACGGCAAGGACCCAGACGAATATCTAAAAGAGTATGGTGCGGACAAGCTTAAAGAGCTTTTACAAAATGCTGTGCCAGCAACTGATTTTAAAATTTTATCCGTAAAAAAGAAATATAACATTTCTAATCCGGCAGAAAAGGCAAAGTTTGTAAGCGAAGCACTCAATGTTTTAAGAGAATTAAGTTCAGAAACGGAAAAAGATGTTTATTTAAAGGTAATAAAAGATATTTCTGGTGTACCGCTTGATGTTCTTCGCCGAGACCTTTTAGGACAAGTTAAAGAAGAAAAAAAAGAAGATTTGCAAGTTAAGCCTTTAAATGTTAGCACAAAGGCAATAAATTATATTTTGGCTTGCATGCTTCATAGAAAGGAATTTGCTGAAATTAAATTTGATTTAAGCAAATTAATTCAAGACCCTAATCAAAGTTCACTTTATGCACTTATAAAAGAAAGAAAGAATAGTGGAAAGGAACTTCATATAACAACGCTTTTTGATTATTATGATGTTGACAACTTGCCAGAAATAAAAGAGATAATAAATTACAACTTTGAAGAAATTAAAGATGAAAAGCAATACTTTGAAGAATGTCTTTGGCTTATAGTAGAAAGTTATTTAAAGGACAAGCAAGCAAAACTTACAACAATGTTTAAAGAAGCTACTTCGCAAGAAGAAAGAAAAAAAATTTTAGAGGAATTAAACTCTGTTACAAAACAAGTGAAGAATAAAAATTTGGAGGATTTTAATGCTTAACGAAAAATTACAGTTGGAACTAAAAAAATTTATTGATATTGGTTCTAAAAAAGGTTCTGTGAACGATGAAGATATTTATGCTAAACTTTTTAAGGCTGAAGCAACAGCGGAGGAAACAAACGAATTTATAAAAAGGCTAGAAGAGCATGGCATTAAAATTATAAAGTCGTTAGAGCCTGAAAAGGATATGAATTTAGACAGCCTTTTAGTTCAAGTAAATTCAGATGACCCTGTTAAAATGTATTTAAAGGATATAGGCAAAGCGCCACTTTTGTCGCCAGAAGAGGAAGTTGAACTTGCTAAAAAAGTTTTGGAGGGTGATGAATATGCAAAGGCTAAACTATCTGAAAGCAATTTAAGGCTTGTTGTAAGCATAGCAAAGCGTTATGTAGGACGCTCTGGAATGCAGTTTTTGGATTTAATTCAAGAAGGCAACATAGGATTAATTAAAGCTGTTGAAAAATTTGACCATACAAAAGGTTTCCGTTTTTCTACTTATGCAACTTGGTGGATTCGTCAGAGCATAACTCGTGCCATGGCAGACCAAGCTAGAACTATAAGAATACCTGTTCACATGGTTGAAACAATTCATAAACTTACTCGTGCAACAAGACAATTAATTCAAAAATTAGGGCGTGACCCAACAACAGAAGAGATTGCTGAATTTATGGGTATATCAGCAGATAAGGTTAGTGAAATTCAAAAAATAGCACAAGACCCTATTTCACTTGAAAGCCCTGTTGGTGAAGAAGATGATAGCAAAATTGCAGATTTTATTGAAGATGAAACCATAAAATCGCCTGTTGAAGTTGCTAGTCAAAATCTTCTTAGAGAACAATTATTGTCTATTATAGAAACTTTAACTCCAAGAGAACAAAAAGTTATAAGACTAAGATATGGTCTTGATGATTCTCACCCTAGAACGCTTGAGGAAGTGGGCAGAGAGTTTAATGTTACGCGTGAAAGAATTCGTCAGATTGAAGCCAAGGCTCTTAGGAAATTAAGACATCCATCAAGAGCAAAAAAACTTGTAGATTTTAATGAATAGGAGAAGTTTATGGATATAAAAAAGATTTTAGAATATCAAGAAAAAGATAAAAAAGTTATAAATTTAGAGCGTGAATTAGAAACTAGTGAAGATAGAAAGATTTATCAAAATATGCAAAATGTGGCAAAAGATGCACAGGCTCGTTCAGCTAGTTTAGATAAAAATGCAGAAGATGTAGTAAGAGATTACAATAATTTAAAAAAAGCTTTTGAAGACAATCAAAAACTTTTAGACACTTTGGAAAGAAAAGATTTAGATGCTCTTGACGAAAAAGGAATTCAAGACTTAAAAGAATTGACAAATAAAATAGTTTCCAACTTAAATTATCTTGAAAAGAAAATCATGTCGCAAGCTGATACAGTAAAAAAGATTTTAGATGAGTTTGACAACACCAAAAAAAGATATGGTGTAGCAAAAGCAAAACATGCCGAACATAAACAAAAATATGAAGTTGAAAGGCAGAAGAAAGAGCCCGAAATTCATAAACTTCAACAAGAACTTGCAAGCTTAGAAAAGGGAATAGATAAAGAATTATTAAGTAGATATAAAGCAAAAAGAACGGATAAATTTTTTCCAATATTTGTTCCTCTTAGGGGTTCATCATGTGGTGGCTGTATGATGGAGCTTTCAGTGGCACAAATAGAAAAGTTAAAGAAAAATGGAATTCTTGAATGTGAAAATTGTAGAAGATATATTTATTTAGATAATTAAAGGGGTTTTTTAAGCCTCTTTTTTATGGAAAATTATAAATAAGAATATTTTTGTTTTTCTTAAAATTGTAGAAATTATAATATTTTTTTATTTGGTTAAATAATAAAAACTACTAAATGTAGAATAAAAAAATCCACTAATTTAAAATTAGTGGATTTTTAATTAACCGAAAAAAGATATTAAAATGTTTTTTAATTCTCTTGTTAAAAAGCGTATGCTCTTTAAGTTTTCACTCATTGCTCCGAATGATATTATTAGGGCACTTAGGGTTCGGAAATTTTTTTCTTCACAAGCTGTAATCATTGTTTCTACTACATATTTTGCATCGTCTACTAAATCTTTTTTGCGTTCATATTGTAGCTCTGAAAGTATGTCTTTACATATATTTTCACATTCATTGAAAAAGTTTTCAATTTCTATTTCTTCTTCGTCTATTTCTTCTTTGTGTTCTTGCTCTAACTGATTGTTGTTTTGAGTAGGTGGGTTGTTAGTGTTTTGCTCTTGCTTGTTATCTTCTTGCTCGTTATTTTCTTCTTCTTTAAAATAATTGTAAATTATATCTCTAAATGGTTTAACTGTGCTATTTACAAATTTTGTAAATGGATCTACATTTTCTTCATCTGCATAGTATTCGTTTAAAAAAGAATTTAAATTAATTTTTTTATTGTTTATCTCCATTAATAAACAGAACACAAATGGAAGAATTTTTTCTGGTTCTTCTGGCATTACAAATTTTTTTCTTGGAAGAGAAATTTCAGCACGAGAAAATTCTCGGTCAAAGTTAAAATTTTGCATACACTGGGCAAGTAATTTATATACTTCTTTACTTTCACCAATATCCTTTAAAATTTTTGCTATCTTATATTCTGAAAGTATAAATTTCCCATTTACAAGCTCATCGCAACTATTTATAAGATTATTTATTTTTGCTACTTCTTCTATTGAAATCATATTATTCTCCAAGATAGATAATATCACAAACTTAATAAAAAACAAAGAAATTTAATAACTTTAACTATAAAATCTTTGCTAAATTTTATTTAGTATGCTAGAATTAATTTGTTTAAGGGCGTAATAATATGGAATTTTCACAAGACTCAACTGTAAGTAAACTAACTCTACTTTTCATCTTAGAAAAAATGGAAATACCTCTAACAGAGAATTCCATTATAGATATTTGTACAAGTAGAAATGATTGGCTTAATTACATGGAATGTAAAGATGTTCTCTATCAACTTATAGAGGCAAATTTTGTATATAAATCTGGAACGGGGAATGCTAATGAAGAGCGCTATAATATTACTTATGAAGGGCAGAATTGCTTAGAGCATTTTTACGATAGAATACCCGCAGAACTTAGAGAACAAATTGCTGAATATGCTAAGGAAAATAAGGTGCATTTTAAAAGAGCACAAGAATATGTAAGCGATTACAATAAAAACGATGATGGTTCATATACAGTAGTGTTAAAAATTCGTTCTTCGCTTGTAAACCAAAGTTTGTTTGAAATGAAAGTAAAAACTCCATCTAGGCAAAATGCAATAGAAACTTGTAAAAATTGGCGTGAAAAAGCACATTTAGTTTATGAATATGTATATGAAACATTGATGAATAATAATTAAAAAATAAATAATATAATTATTGAAATAATGCTTGCAAAAATTGCATGCGTTATTTTTTGTTTTATAAAGAAAGAAAATCTCATATCAAATTTTTTTAAAAATACAAAAGCTTGCATAGCGGTAGCAAGTCCGCCAAAACTAATAATAAAAGTACATAATAAGCCTGAAAAAAATTCGTTTAAGCCAAGTTTAGAAATGTCAAGGCAACCTCTTGTAATTTCAAAAATTCCGTTAAAAATAGCGTTAAATATATTAGAATTACAATTAAAAATGGAGGAAAATAGGTTTGAAATTGGTGAAAAAATATGCAAATTATTTAATATTTCTATAATTACAAAAAATAGTGCTATAAAACCACCAATAATAAGCACGGAATTTACTGTATTCCACATTAGTTCGCCTAAACTTAAATTATTTTTAACAATTATTTTTTTATTTTTTTCTAATTTTTTTTCTTTATGATTTCTGTAAATCAGTCCATTAATTAAAGCTCCTAAAATATGAGAAATTAAAATTATAATTCCAAGTTTTTTATTAGCAAACATTCCAATGCCCACACTTCCTAAAATAAACATAGGACCAGAGTTTGAAGTAAAAGTAGTAATTTTATAAGCTTCTTCTTTTGTTATATTTCCACTTTCATATAAATCGGCAACTATTTTTGCACCAACAGGATATCCTGAAAGTATGCTTAAAACAAACACATAAACTGCCACGGAAGGAACTTTAAAAATTTTAGGAAATAGCTTAAATTTTGTTGCTAAAATTTCTGCAACTCCAAGTTCTGTTAAAGTTTTGGTAAAGAACATAAAGGGAAGAAGAGCGGGAAGAACAACGGTAGCCCAAACAATTATTCCATTTAAACATGAAGTAATATAAATTGCAGGGTTAATTATAATAGCCCCCAATAAAATGCAAACTATCATAATTAAAATAAGCTTTTTATTTATGCTAAATTTGTTTGACAATCTCATGTTATATTAATATAATTAAATGGTTGGTTTAATGAGAGAAAAATATATGAATGTTGAAAAATTGTTAATAACAAAGGCAAAAGAAAAATTTAAAACTATTGTTTATCCTGAAGCGGATTTTAGTCCTAGAATTATAGAGGCAACTAAAATAGTAGCTAAAAATAAGATTGCAAATGTTATACTTATTGGTGATGAAAGCAGTCTTGTTTTGAAATATGGAAAACTAGATAATATGCAAGTTATCAATCCTAAAACTTCTGAACTAACTAATGTACTTGCGGAAAAATTTTATGAATTAAGAAAAAATAAAGGTATTAGCTTAGAAGAAGCAAATGAAAAGATGTTAGACCCTTTTTATTTTTCCACTATGCTTGTACAAGCTGGATATGCAGATGGTATGGTTGGCGGAGCAGAAGTTTCCACTGCTAGAAATTTAAAACCTGCACTTGAAGTTATTAAGGGTAAAAGCGGGCTTGTAAGTTCTTGTTTTATGTTCTATGGGAAAAATAAATTTATGAAAAATAGACCATTTTTCTTAGCTGATGCTGGATTGGTTGAAAATCCAACAAGCGAAGGGCTTGCGGAAATTGCTTCTCAAACAGTCAAATCGGCAAATGATTTTATTGGGCTTAATCCTAAACTTGCGTTCTTATCGTATTCTAGTAAGGGAAGTGCAAAAGGGGAAAGCATAGACAAAGTTAGAATAGCTTGTGAAATTTTTAAAAGCAAAAATCCAAACATCTTAGCAGATGGGGAACTTCAACTTGATGCATCACTTGTTCCTGAAGTAGCTAAAAGAAAAGCGCCTAATAGTGAAATAAAAGGAGAGGCTAACATTCTTTTAGTGCCAGACATAAATGCAGGTAACATTGTTTATAAGGCAATACAATATTTTGGCGGTCTTAACGCAATAGGTCCAATAACTCAGGGCTTTAATAAACCAATAAACGACCTTTCAAGAGGTTGTAATGTAAAAGATATTATTATTTTAACAGCCATAACGGCAATTCAATGTGAATAAAGGAGATTTTATGAAAATATTAGTTTTAAATGCAGGCAGTAGCTCACTTAAATATCAACTTTTTGATATGAACGATAGAAGTGTTATAGCTAAGGGAAACTGTGAAAAGATTGGGCTTCCAACTTCTTTTATGAAGTATAAAGCTCACGGTAAAGAAGTTATTTTTACTGAGGAAATTAAGAATCATTCTGATGCAATAGAACTTGTTTTAAAAACACTTCAAGATAAGGAAGTGGGCGTGATAATGGACATTGCTGAAATAGGAGCAATCGGACACAGAGTTGTGCACGGGGGAGAAATTTACAAGGATAGTGTTTTAATAGATGATACTGTGCTTAATAATTTGGAAAGTCTTATTCCACTAGCTCCATTACATCAACCTGCAAATATAAAGGGTATAAAAGCTTGTAAAGAACTTACAGATGTTCCTAATGTTGCTGTTTTTGATACAGCATTCCATGCAAAGATGCCAGAATGTGCATATATGTACGGGCTTCCATATTCAGCTTATACAGATTGGCAAATAAGAAAATATGGTTTTCATGGAACAAGTCATAAATATGTATCAGGAAGAGTTGCAAGCATAATTGGAAAGCCATTAGAAGACTTAAAAGTAATAACTATTCATCTTGGAAACGGTTCTAGCATGACGGCGGTTAAAGACGGACATTCTATTGATACAACTATGGGTATGACACCACTTGACGGCTTAATTATGGGCACACGCTCTGGAAATATTGACCCTTCAATTATAGAATATATAAACAAAAAGACGGGTTGGAGTATTGAAGAAATAACAAACTATTTAAATAAAAAAAGCGGAATGCTTGGACTTAATGGAAAGACAAGCGATATGAGAGAAAACAACGACTTAATTGCACAGGGAGATAAGCGTGCTAAACTCTTTTTAGATATTTTAGCTTATCAAATTAAAAAATATATAGGTGCTTTTGCAGCTGCAATGGGTGGAGTAGATGCTATTGTATTTACTGGTGGAATAGGTGAAAACCAAGAAGATATTCGTGAAATGTGCTTAGAGGGATTAGACTTTTTAGGTATTCAAATAGATAAGGAAAAAAATTGGAAACTACCTCGTGATACTGAGCAAGAAATTTCTTTGCCGTCATCAAAGGTTAAAATTTATAGAATACCTACAAATGAAGAACTTGCAATAGCTGAAGATACTTTAAGACTTTCAAAATAATTTATATACATGCCTTTATATAATTTTTGAATCAAAGATTTAACATTTGGTTAGTGAAATTTTAAAAGGCATGTATTTTTTTGTTATTTTTACTAAAAGTCTGCTAAAATTTATATTAAATATAAAAATTTAATATTTGACAATTTAACTAATTTTTTTACAAGACTTTTAAAAATTTAAAGATTATAATCTCTTTGATTTCAAATTAAAAGGAGATGTTTATGAGAATTTTAAAAAGTTTTTCACTAGCTTTAGTTGTTGGTCTTGCAGTAACCAGCTTAATTGCTTGTGGAAATCCGGCAGAAAAAGTTACACTTGGAACATACAATAGTTCTAATCAAACTTTTACGCCAATCACAGAAGAGGCAGAATATTCACTAACTCAAAACGGTTATAATCTTGTTTTGAAAGGTACAATACCTTATAGTGAAACCGTGCTTGGAATTGAAGCTGGAAATATTGTTGCTATAAGATTTACTCCACCATCTGGCTTAACAGTAGGTGGTGAAGATGCCTATGTTAAAACTACAAATAGACAAGATGAAAGCGGTTGGAATGAATATGATGAAACTGCTTTTGAAGAAGATGGCTCACTTGTTTGGATTACTAGTGTAAGCAAAGAGAATAATGTGCAAGTTAAAATTAAATGGAATTCTACATCAGCCGAGGTAACTTACACATTAAGTGTAGATAGTAGTGCAACCTTAGAGCAAGCTCCAACGGCATAAACGCATTGCAATTTTGACCTTGTCAAAATTACAACTTGCTTATGCAAGTTATCTTTTGCAGGCAAAAGGCAATGCTACTCTCTATGGAAATACTGTAAAATATAGATTAAATTATTATGTTTTGCAATATTTGCTTCTATACAAAAATAAAACTTAAAAATGCTTGACATCAAGCATTTTTTTTGATACTATTCATATGTTATCCGCATGGAAAAGGTTATAAAGCTTTTGGCTACCTTAACAGCGAGTTTTTTAGGAAGGAGGAATACCATGTACGCTATTATTGAAACAGGTGGAAAACAGTATAAAGTTAGCGCTGGCGATACAATTCAAGTTGAAAAACTTGAAAGAGCAGTAGGGGATAAAATTACATTTAAACCACTACTTGTTGTAGACGGCGAAAAAATTACAGCTGGTGCACCTTATGTAGAAAAAGTAAGCGTTGTTGCTGAAGTTGTAGAGCACGGAAAGGGCGATAAGGTTGTTGTTTTTAAATACAAAGCTAAAAAGAATGAAAGAAAAAAACAAGGTCACCGTCAACCTTTCACAGCTATAAAAATTGTTGAGATAAAATAATGACAACAATAATATTTTTTAAAGATAAAAATAATCTTACAGGGTTTGAATGTTCTGGTCACACAGGTTTTTCTGAGCAAGGCACAGATATACTATGCAGTGCAGTTTCAGCTTTAACACAAAGCACATATTTAGGAATAAGTAAAGTGTTAAATTTAAAGTGTGATATGGTTAAGCGTGACGGTTATTTTAAAATTGAAGTATTAGAAGATGCAATGCACGCACAAGATTTTTTAAAAACTTTAAAACTTTCATTGGAAGACATTATGAAAGGTAATGAAAAATACATTCAAATCAGAACTGTTAAAAGGAGTGCAAAATGAAATTCATAAGCTTACAGCTTTTTGCTCATAAAAAAGGTGGCGGAAGCACAAAGAATGGTAGAGATAGTCAAAGCAAGCGTCTTGGTGTTAAAGCATACGCTGGTCAAAAGATTTTAGCTGGTTCTATTATTCTTCGTCAACGCGGAACAAAGGTTTACCCAGGAACAAATTGTGGAATGGGTAAAGACCATACACTTTTTGCATTAATAGATGGCGTAGTTAAATTTGAAAGCAAAAACGCAAAGAAAATTGCAAGTGTATATCCTGCTGAATAATAAAAAATTCTTAAAACTACCAATAACTTTATGATAAAAAGCATAGAAAAAACTAAAATTATAGTAGATAAAGAAGATTTTAATCTTGTCCAGACTTTAGAGTGTGGACAAGTTTTTTCATATTTTAAAGAAAATGAAAATTTTATTGTGCAATCCGCGGACAAGGTGGCTAATATAGAAGAAAAGGAAGATTGTTATATAATAAATACAAATACACCTGAGTATTTTATAAATTATTTTGATTTAACCACGGATTATTCTCTAATTAAGAAAAAACTAAGCAAATATTCTGTAATGAAAGAACCTTTAAATTATGGCTCGGGAATAAGAATTTTAAAACAAGATATATTT
Organism: uncultured Clostridia bacterium; assembly: GCA_944350095.1. Taxonomy (GTDB): domain Bacteria; phylum Bacillota; class Clostridia; order Christensenellales; family UBA1242; genus Caccopulliclostridium. The sequence goes on along the minus strand of CALVOB010000018.1, from coordinate 24,455 downwards.
GAAACAATAATATCTTTTATAGTTTCAGCAAATAACAATATTAAAAGAATAACTAAAATATTGAACAAGATAAGAGAAAACTTTGGAAAAAGAATAGGGAAATATTATAGTTTTCCTACTTTAAATGAATTAAAGGGAGCAAACGAAGAATATTTTGCAAAACTTGGTGCGGGTTATAGAGCAAAATATCTTGAAAAAGTTTTAAAAGAGCTAGAAAATTTTGATATTGAAAAAAGCAAAGAGTTGCCAACTGAAGAATTAAGAAACAAACTTATTAGTTTAAGTGGAGTTGGACCTAAGGTTGCAGATTGTATACTACTTTTTGCTTATTCAAGACAAGATGTTTTTCCTGTCGATACATGGATAGAAAAGATGTATAATCAATTTTATGAAAGCTGTTCAAATAGGAATTTAATTAGAAAAAAGCTAATAGATGAGTTTGGAAATCTTTCAGGATACGCACAACAATACCTATTTTATTACAAAAGAAGCTATTTAAAATAGCTTTTTTTAATTGACATTTAAAGCATATAATAATAAACTAATATTATGTTACCAGATAAGATTTTTGGGCTTTTTTCCATGTATGGATTAATGATAGGTGTAGGCATAATTTTATGCTTTGTTGTTTTGTATGTATATGGAAAACATGCTAACATTAATAAAAAATTTTTAGATTTTGTATTTTATAATGGAATTATAAGTATAGTTGGTGGTTTTTTCTTTGCATATCTTGTTCAAGCAGTATTAGATTACATAAAAAATCCATCGGCTGGTTTTCATTTTCAAAACTTAACCTTTATGGGTGGACTAATAGGTGGAGCAGGTATTTTTTTAATAGGATATTTTATATTTAGAAAAAAATATCCAAAAGGTGAAATGCTAAAATTATTACAAATAGCTCCTTGTTGCATACTAATTGCTCATGCTTTTGGTAGAATTGGTTGTTTTTGTGCAGGTTGCTGTTATGGAATAGAAACTGATTCTTGGTTAGGAGTGTTATTTCCAAGACATTTAACAAAAGTTTATCCAACTCAACTTTTTGTTTTTTTATTCTTATTTTTATTGTTTGCACTCTGTTCAATATTATTTTATAAACGAAACTTTAAATACAATTTACCACTATATATGATAGCTTATGGTGTTTTTAGATTTTTAATAGAGTTTATTCGTGGTGACGATAGGGGCGCTTTTATACTTGGAATGTCACCATCGCAATTTTGGTCTATATTATTGGTTGCAGGGGGCATAGCAGTAATATTTTTGTTAAACTATCTATACAAAAAACAAAATGAAAGTAATTTTACTTATTCAAATAGCGAGCAAAAGAAATTTGACTAAAAATTTTATAATAAATTAAAATAAACAAGGGAGGAAGATAGTGATAAAAAATAAAAACTTTACAGTAAAATACATATTTATATCAATTTTTATTATTTTTATATTATCAATATCATTCTCTTTTTTCAATAATAATGCGAATGCTGTTATAAACTTAGAACTTTCTGGTGAGGGGGTAGAGGATAACCCTTATAAAATTTATGATGAAGATGATTTAATTAATTTTTCAGAATATGTAAATTCTGGGGGAACAACGAGAAACAAATATTTTGAACTCGAAAATAATATCAATTTAACCTCTAATTTTATACCTATTGGTACAAATAATACGTTTCAAGGAAATTTTAATGGTGGCGGAAAATCAATTTCTAATTTAAATATAACTAGTTCTTCTACAACAAAAAGTCTTGGGTTATTTGCCTCTTGTAATTATGCAACTATAGAAAATTTATTCATTTTAAGTGGGAAAATTACTCAAAACAATCAGTATTATACTGGTGGCATAGTTGGACAAGCTGGATATAATTGTAAAATATTAAACTGTGGCAATGTTGGGGTTGATATAATATCAAGAGGAAATTCAACAGGTGGAATTTTAGGATTTTCACAAAGTTTTATTACAATTACAAACTGTTTTAATTATGCGAATATTAGTTGTACTTCAGCAAATGCAATTGCTGGTGGCATAGTAGGAGAGTCAAATTCATTAAATCTTAATGAATGTTATAATTTAGGTAATATTACAGCACAAGGTAGAGATAGAGAACAATTTTCTGTCGCAGGAGGAATAGTTGGTAAAGGACTTTCGGCACAAGTAAGGAATTCATATAATAGGGGCAATGTAACTGCTAATAATAATTTATACATTTATCAAGATGGAAAAATAATTTCAAATTCTTTTACTTGTGGTATGGCTTATATTCAAGAAAGAAGATATCCTTTACAAATTCGTTCAATTATGGCTATAGCTGGAGGGATTTGCGGACAATATGGAATTGTTTACAATTGTTATAATACGGGAGCGGTTAAAGGTGGATATACACAAACGACATATAATGTAAACTTTCAACTTTTTGGATTAAAATTGTTGCCTATAGGTGAAAGTACAGGATATTATATATTTGATAATTTAAATTTTAACATAACTTTGCAATCTGCAAATTTATCTGGTGGTATTACTGGACCAAGTGGAACATGGTATAATTGTTATTCAAATGGGTCTGTATATAAACAAAGTTTACCTGTTGAAACACAAAATGAATATTATTTTGTGAAAAACAGAACGAAATTATTTGATGTTGAAATTTTGGGAGTTGTTAGTTTTATTAGTTATACTTATAGTGTTAAATTTATAAAGAATTATTCAGATTGCCATTTATTGTTTGAGTGTTCATATAAAGCTATACCAGGTGAAGATGGAAGTGATGCAGATACTTCAAGTTATGTTAAAAAACCTTCATCGATTAAGTTAAATGAATGCACCGATAAAGATATTGTATCAAGTAAGTTAGGCTCTAGTTATGCAAGTTCAGACTTAATAAATGATGGCTATCCTTATATTAAAAACATGTTTTGGCAAAATAATGAAGAATAAAATTTCAATTAAAAATATATAATGAAAAAAAGAACACATAAAAAAATTTTTATGTGTTCTTTTTGTATTAAGCAAATATCTTCTATTAAATTTTCTTTCTAAATTCATTCTTTATCATTTTTTCTGTTGTGTAGTATCCCGCAGGAGCAGAAATTACATCTGGTATTCTATTTACTATTGTTGCACATGTAAGCTCTACTGTGGCTGGGCGTTCTATAACTACTCTCGTGTTTGGTTCGCCCTCTATTGTCCAATCGTTGCAGTCAAATTCTGTTTTGTCATAAACTTTTCCTATACATTCTGTTTCTAATGTTATGCCTTCTTCTGTTTCTGTTATAACAACGGCACTCATTCCTGTTGCGTTTCCTTTTGGAATTGTCATATTAAGTGTACTGCTATAAATCTTAGATTTTGCTATTTGTGGCACACAATTTTGATATTGTCTTTTAACATGTAAGCCAAGTTGTGAAGCAAGCCAACCATTTACATTCCACATATAACTTGGAAGATACTTGCCACTATTTATAATTTTTTGTCTTTCTTCATCGGAAATTTTGTCTACACTTGCTACTTGCTCGTCAAATTCTTTTAATGTAAGACCTGCACCATGTGCTTTGGCTAGTGCAATTCCATAATCTTCTACATTATAACTACTTTTTCCCTTTATTTTTTTAATGCTTTGTGTTGCACCTGCTAAAACTGTAATTAAATTACCCCAAAATACATCTTGGTAGCCACTACCACAAATTGTACAACCTGTTTCTTTTGCAAGTTTGTCTATCTTTTTAAAAACCTTAGGATTAGAATTTGCAGGGAAGAAAGCTTCCTCGCAAGTTGTAATTGCATTTACTCCACATTTTGCACAAATTAAAAGTACATCTTTTACATCTTCAATTAAACTCATGGTAGTAACAATAACAATATCTGGTTTTTTCTTTAAAAGAAAATTTTCAAATTCTTCTACACCTTGAATTGTTACACCATATTTTTCACCGCCCATTAGGCTAGAAATGTCGTGACCGTGTTTTGATTTATCAATGTCGAATGCTCCAATTATTTTTGCCCCTTTTTCGATGCAATATCGCATTGTGTAGACGCTCATTTTGCCACAACCATACTGAACTACTTTTGTCATAATTTTACTCCTTTTCATTATTTTTTCTCAAAATAAATTAATCATTCAAATATTTGACATTTTTATTTAATTAATTTATATTTAAGTTAATAATATTTTACACTAAAAGGATAAAAAATGAAAATAAATTTTATAAATTTTAAACATTTTTGTTTAAAAAACAAAATTAAAAAGATTTTTGATAAAGCTGTTGAAAAATTAGATTTTGGAGGCTTTTCTATAAATTTAAAAATTTGCAATAGGGAAGAAATACAAAATTTAAATAAAAAGTTTAGAAATATAGATAAAGAAACAGATGTGCTTTCTTTTCCGAATTTAAATTTTGTAGATAAAAAAATAGATAACAAAGCCCTTTCGGAAGAACTTGACCAAGAAACAGGGCTTGTTTCTCTTGGAGATATAGTTATTTGTAAGGAGATAGCAAAATCACAAGCAAAAGAGTATGGTCATAGCTATAAACGAGAACTCTGTTTTTTAGCATTGCATGGGCTTCTTCATTTAATAGGTTATGACCACGAAAACAAAGAAGAAGAACAAGAAATGATGGAAAAAGCAGAAGGCATTTTAAAAGAATATAAGATTATAAGATAGGAGGGAGATTTTGTTTAAATTTGGATATGTTGGAGTTGTAGGAAATACAAATGCGGGCAAAAGCACATTAGTCAATTCTCTTGTAGGAGAAAAGGTTTCTATTGTGTCTCCAAAGAAACAAACTACAAGAGATAATATTATGGGAATATTAACTAGGGACAATTATCAACTTGTATTTGTTGATACTCCGGGGCTTCATAGGAGTAAAAATAAATTAGATAAATATATGATGAAAAATGTTCGCAATGTGGTTGCTGGCGTAGATGTAATTTTATATGTTGTAGATGGAACTAGATATAAAGAAGAGGAAAAAGATTATATTAAAAAATTAACAGATACAGCTCCAACAATAGTGGGTATTAGCAAAGTTGATGCAGGGAGCTATGAGAAAATTTATCCTATTATAAAATCTTTAGGTGAAAATAAAGAAATAAAGGCTATAATACCATTTTCAAGCTATAAAAACAGGAATTTAGATGAAGTTATAAAAGAAATTTTAAAAATTCTTCCTGAACAAGACACAAAAAATTTTCAATTTGATGAAGATATGTATACAGATAAATCTGTGCGTTTCATGACAGCAGAGATAATTCGTGAAAAAGCCTTATTGCTATTAAATGAGGAACTTCCACATGGTTTAGCAATTAACATAACGCATTTTGATGAAAGCGGAAAAATTGCACACATAAATGTGGATATTATTTGTGAAAAAGAAAGCCATAAAAGTATAGTTATAGGGAAAAATGGTTCAAAGATTAAAGAAATTGCTTCTCGTGCGCGTCCTGAAATAGAGGAAATGTTAGGGAAGAAAGTAATGCTTGAATGCTTTGTAAGAGTTAAAAAAAATTGGCGTGACATAGAAAGTGAAATAGAAGACTTTGGATATAAATTAGATTAAATAATTTTAATTTAAACAAAAATAAAAACACAAGTAAATGAAGTCCTTAAAAATTCAAATTTTTTAAGGTATTTCAAAAACTTGTGTTTTATTGTTATAAATTTAATTTTAATTCTTACTTTACATAATCTTCATAAGTGCACATTTTATCTATAAATGTGTTCTCATCTACAAAGTCGAAAATACGGTTTGCTACTGTTTCAACAATTTCTTGGTCGTGACTTGCAAATATCATTGAGCCTTTAAAATTTATCATACCTTTGTTTAGTGCAGTAATGCTTTCTAGGTCTAAGTGGTTTGTGGGCTCATCTAATAGTATAAAGTTCCCAGCCTCTAACATCATTTTAGCAAACATACATCTAACTTTTTCTCCACCAGAAAGCACGTTTACAGGTTTCAAGGCTTCTTCGCCAGAAAACAACATTCTTCCTAGCCAGCCACGAATGTAAGCTTCTGTTTGGTCTTTTGAATATTGTCTTAGCCAATCAACAATTGAAAGTGAACAGTTTTCAAAATAAGGATTATTGTTTTGCATTAAATAAGTGTGTTTAATGGTTTTACCCCAATGTACATGGCCACTATCTGGCTCTATGTTTCCGTTTAAAATTTCAAAAAGCATTGTAGGGGTTAAGCTATTGTTGCAAAGAATTGCCACTTTGTCGCCAGCATTAATTGTAAAAGAAATATTGTTAAAAAAACCTTTTTTTGTTAAGTTTTTAACAATTAAAATTTCTTTTCCAGGTTCTTGCGTGAATTCAAAATTAATATAAGGATATTTTCTGGAAGAAGGCTTAAAATCGTCTATTGTTAGTTTTTCAAGTTCTTTTTTTCTAGAAGTAGCTTGACGAGATTTTGAAGCGTTTGCACTAAATCTTGCAATAAATTCTTTAAGTTCTTTTGCGCGTTGTTCTGCTTTTTTATTTTGTTCTTTGCTTTGACGGAGCATAAGTTGGCTAGTTTCATACCAAAAATCGTAATTTCCTAAATACATGTTAATTTGACCATAATCTACATCACAAATATGAGTACAAACCTTATTCAAAAAATGGCGGTTGTGAGAAACGATTATGACAGTGTTTTCAAAATCTAATAAAAAGTTTTCTAGCCACCTTACAGTTTTAAAATCTAAGTTGTTTGTAGGCTCATCTAAAATTAAAATGTCAGGATTGCCAAAAAGTGCTTGAGCAAGAAGAACTTTTACTTTTTGTTTAGGGTCCATATCGCTCATAAGCTTATCAAAATCGTTTTCAGAAATACCTATTTCTTTTAAAAGTGTTTTAGCTTCTCCGTCAGCCTCCCAGCCACCAAGGTCTGCATATTCTGTTTCAAGTTCTGCGGCTCTAATTCCGTCTTCTTCGCTAAAATCTGCTTTTGAATAAAGAGCATTTTTTTCTTCTTCTATTTCATGTAAGCGTTTGTGTCCTAATAAAACAGTTTCAAGAACCGTGTTATTATCATAAGCGTTTTGATTTTGAACAAGAACACTCATTCTTTCATTAGGGTCTTTTATAACTTCGCCTTTGTTTGGTTCTATTTCGCCTGTTAAAATTTTTAAAAAAGTGGATTTGCCAGCACCATTTGCACCAATAATTCCATAACAATTACCTTTTGTAAATTTTAAATTTACATCTTTAAAAAGAACTCTTCCACCAAATTGAAGAGATACATTTATAGCTTGTAGCATAATTACCTCGCTTTTCTAGTGGATTATATCATAATTTAAATGTACTATGCAAGAATAAATTAAAAAATATAAAATATGTTTAAATCATTTTGAACATGCAATAATTTTTGATATAATCTTTTTAGAGGTGAAAAAGTGAATTATATTCCATTTTATTGTATTTTAGGGTTTGCGGTAATAGTAACAGCATTGTTTTTAATTTGGAGAGACCCAGCAAAACCTGCAATGAATTCTTTATTAAAGGGAATTTCTAGTTTTGCTTTTATGGTGCTAGCACTTGTTTGTACTTTTATGAATGAAGCTCTTACATTTCCTGTTCTATTTATTTTAATTGGTCTTACTGCAAGTATATTTGGAGATTTATATCTTGCAGGAAAAGATTTTAAAGATAAACATGAAGAGGGTGCACTATTTGCTGGTTTTGGCTCTTTTTGTGTTACGCAAATAATGTATTTGTTGGGGCTTATATTTTTATATGGATTTACTTGGTGGTCGTTCTTAATAGGTGGTTTATTAACTTTAATGCTACTTTTATCTGAAAAAATGTTAAAATTGAATTTTGATAAATTTAGAATAATTGTAGCTATATATTCTATACTTTTAATGACTGTTCTTGGGCAGGGAATAATGAGTTTGGCTTTAAATGGCTATACTCTTGCAGGACTACTATTTATGTTGGGTGTAATATTCTTTGCTCTATCAGATTTGATTTTATCGTTTATCTATTTCAAAAAGGATACAAAAGATATAGTTTATACATTTAATTTGTTAACCTATTATATAGGTCAAATATTAATTGCTAGTGCAATATTATTTATTTAGAAATACCAAAAAATAAACTTAGGCAAAAATTTCTTGCCTAAGTTTTTTATTAATCATTTTATAATGCAAAATAAAAAATACAAAAGGTGTAAAATATTTTAATAAAAATTTGGGTATAAAATGCCTAAAATATTTTAAAACTTTTGAAATTTCAGCTTAAAATATTTAAAAAAATATCAAAACATAAAATGATTAAATATTAATTTTTTAAATATACATTTAATTTTATTTTAAAAAGAATTCCAATATATCTCTATAAACCTCATCTTTATTTGTTTCATTTAGTAATTCATGTCTTGCTCTGTCGTAAAGTATTAGTGAAACATCAAGATTGTCTTCTTTGTATGTTTTATAAAGTTTTTCAGCACCTCTTGCATTTTTTCCACTTACAGGGTCCTGTGTTCCACTTATAATTAAAAGAGGAATTTTTATATTTTTTATACTTTTATAATTTTTTCCCATGTTTTTAAACATACTTAAATAAAAATTTGCAGGGAAGGGTTGTCCGCAAAATTTATCAGCTTTATATCTTTCCCAATTTTCTTTATCTCTTGAAAGCCAATTTCCATCTTCAAATTTTTTTCCGTATCCTTTAAGTGACATATTTTCAATAAATTTTGCCTCATGTTTCTTGCCTTTAAAAATACAAGTAAGTTTTGCAAATATTTTTCCAAAAGTATAAAGTGGGCTTTTTGTGTAAGTTGAACCGCAAATAACGGCTTTACTTGCAATGTTATTTGAATTTTCAATATAATACTGTGTTATAAAACTTCCAAATGAATGTCCGAAAATGTACACAGGCAAATTGTATTTTTCTTTTAAATATTTAGTTATTTCAATTTGGTCTTTTACAATTTCTTGAAAGATATCTCCATCGCTATAACCTGGAATTTCTTCTATATTTTCGCCATGTCCTCTAAGGTCTGAGGCAAAAACTGTAAAGCCATTAGATTGTAAAAATTCCATGAATGGAATATATCTTTTTGCATGTTCTTGCATTCCATGAATTATTTGTACAACAGCCTTTGGCTCTTTCGCTTCAAGTAAATAATAATGAAGTTCTTTTCCGTCAAACGATTTAAATTTATTTTCAATCATATATACTCCTTTTAATAAATGTGTTCTATTGCTTTTTTCCAGCCGTCATAATATTCTTGCATTTTAGCTGGGTTTTCTTTTGGAATAAATGTTTTAGCTGGTTTAATAATTTTTGAAATTTCATTTAAATCTTTAAATGCTCCGGTAGCAAGTCCAGCTAGGTAAATTGCTCCAAGAACTGTGGCTTCTACGCTTTTTTGCCTTGTAACTTTTAGGCGGGATAGGTCGGCTAAAAATTGAAGTAAAAAGTCGCTATTGGTAACTCCTCCGTCACATCTAAGTTCTGTAATTTCGCCCATAAGGTCAAGTATATCTTGCGAACTATAAACCATGCTTTCTAGACAAGCTCTAACAATATGATATTTATTTGTTCCGCGTGTTAAACCTGTTATACTTCCGCGAACTTCGCCTTTCCAATGTGGAGCACCAAGTCCAGTAAATGCAGGCACAAAGTAAACACCAAGGTTAGAAGGTGCTTTTTTATCTATCTCATTAGTTTCTTTTGGTGTAGAAATAATTTCCATATTTTCAACAAGCCAAGTGATTGCACTTCCTGCATTAAAAACACTACCTTCAAGAGCATAAGTAGTTTTACCATGGATTTTCCAAGCTATATCTGTTAATAATTTATTTGAGGAAATAGGCTTGTCGCCTGAATTATAAAGTAAAAAACAGCCAGTGCCAAAAGTATCTTTTGCCATGCCTTTATAAAAACAGCCTTGACCAAATAGGGCGGACTGTTGGTCGCCTATCATAGAAGCGATAGGAATTTCTCCGACTATTGTTTTAGCTGAACCTAAAATCTCAGAATTTGAAACAATTTTAGGAAGTGAATTTTCTTTGATATTAAAAAATTTTAAAAGGTCTTTATCCCAAGCAAGAGTGTTGATATTAAAAAGCATAGTTCTACTTGCATTTGTAATATCAGTTGCAAATACTTTTCCGTGTGTTAATTTATATAGTAAAAAGCTATCTATTGTGCCAAAACAAAGATTATTTTCATCATTAAGCTTTCTTGCTTTTTCAGAATTTTCAAGAATCCATTTCATTTTTGATGCGGAAAAATAAGCATCTACAATAAGCCCTGTCTTTTTCTTTATTTGTTTTTTAATTTTAGAACTTAAATTTTCGCAAAATTTTTCTGTTCGTCTACATTGCCAAACAATGCTTTTGCAAGCTGGCTTTCCTGTTTTTTTGTTCCACGCCACAACGCTTTCTCGCTGATTTGTTATACCTATTCCAAAAATTTCTTCTTTTGTAAGCCCTTGAAGAATAGAATTTAAACAACTTTCAACAGCCTTATAAATTTCTTCCGCATCATGTTCAACCCAACCAGGATTAGGATAAAATTGCTTAAAACTTTTACTTTCTTGCTTAATAATAGAATGTTTTTTTATATCATAAAGTACAACTCTTGCATTTGTAGTTCCCTCATCAATTCCAATTATATATTTCTTTTCCATTGCTTACTCCTAATTCTATTATACTATTTTAATATTTTTTTACAAAGTAAATATAAATTAATTTTTATTTTTAAGAAAAAATAACAAATGTTTGTCAAATAATTGACAAACATTCTAAAAAATATTTAAGATAAATTAGGAGATATTATGAAATCATCAAAAGCAAATTTTAATACAATATATTTACTAGTTTGTATTATTGTTTTGCTTTTAGCAATTTGTGTAAGTTTTTTCTTGCCAAAAAATGAAAGGACAATGTCTTGGTCTGATTATTTAGTAGCAAACTATATAACTGAACTTGCGTATGATAGTGGAACGGGTAGTTCTACAAATCCTTATGTTATTTCCTCAGCTGAACAACTTGCAAGTTTGGCTTATAATGTAAATAATGGTACATCTTATAGTGAAAAGTATTTTGAATTAGGTGCAGATATCGATTTATCTAGTTACTCGTGGGTTCCAATAGGAAATGGCTATTCATTTGATGGTAATTTTAATGGAAATGCATATAGAATTACAGGTTTATATTGCAATGTTACTTCATCAACTTATGGAGGATTGTTTGGATTTATTTACAATGCAAATATAGATAATGTAACAATAGCGGGCGGAAGTTTGTATGCGGAATATGCAGGTGCAATTGCTGGTTATTGTTATAATTCTACTATTTCAAATTGTGTTAATATTTCTGCATCCATTTCATCTTCAAAATATGCGGGTGGCATTGTTGGCTATATGTATGGAAGTAGCGGTAAAATAAGTGAATGTAAAAACACTGCAAATGTTTATACTACTTTAACAGGAACAACAGGTTATGGATATGCAGGCGGAATTATAGGATATGCATCTTTAGGAACAATAACAAAATCATACAATAATGGAAGCATAATTTGTAAACAATCTAATTTTGATAATAATCAAATTTTATATGCGGGTGGAATAGCAGGGCGAGGAACAACAATTACAGAATGTTATAATAAAGGTGCAATTACAGCAGGATCTTCAAGTTCTACTTCAACATCTTATGCAGGTGGGATAACTGGCTATTCTGGGACTATAAGTTATTGTGGAAATTCTGGAAACATCTATTCTTATAGTAAGCAAAAAAAAGAAACTAAAGATATAAGTGATAGTAATGCAAAACTTGCATTTCAATATGTATCTAAATACTATTATGCTTTAGAAAAAAACTGGAAAGTTTCAGATGCAAATATCATTTATACCTATACTATCTCTGCTTATGCGGGAGGAATTAGTGGCTATACTACTATATCTCCAACTCAATGTTATAATATAGGTTCAATTACTGGTGGAAAACAAACCAAAAGCTGTACATTTACATATGTTTATTTTTATTACGATGAGCCGTTGTCTCCTTCTTTATCTAATTGGTTTGGGCAATTTGAAGCATCAAAAATTTATTTTTCATATGTTAACAAATATTATTATTCACCGATAAATGGGAATACAAATTTATCTAATTCCAATTGTTATGGAAGAGGTAGTTACGATTATAATGTTAGCGGAAATTTTTCGTGCTACAGTGATATAAAACAATGGAAAGATGCTTATTATACACCTGAATTTTTTTATGGTAATACTTGGAGTTCATTAGAAAATTACTCTAGTAGCAACAATACTTTTACATTTGATGATTCAGGACATTTTGGACCTGTTGATGATGCTTTACAAACCCATGTAATAATTTCTAAATCTGGAGATACAACAAATTTTACTATAAGATTTAGATATTATTATGTGGAATATAAGAATAGTCCTTATCCTCCTATTGTAGATATGTATGATACTGGCTCACAAGAAGAAACAGGTTATCGTACAGCTGACTTATATACAACAAGTTTTAATAACACTGTAAAATACACAACAAAAACTAATTATGAAATAAAAAGTTTGGTAGGCAGTGGGCTAAGTACATCATATTGGGTGTCAAATTCTTTAATAAATAATGGATATCCTTTTCCAAAAAGTTTGTTATGGACTGCTAATTCTTCTAATTTTTAAATTTTTTAAATAATAATAAATTTGATTATAATAAATTTAATTATTAAAAGTTTAATGTTTAATCTCTAAGTTAATAAAAACCAAATAAGTCAAATTTTAAAAATTTAAAATATACATAAGATTAAAGTTGAGTAGATAAAAGTTAATTGAAATTTAATTTTTTAAAATTTTTTAAAAAAAAAAAAAAAAAATATTTTTATTTTAAATGTTTAAAGCTGTTTATGATTGTAATAATAATGCCACTAACAGGGAAGAGAATCCAAGCAGGGTGCCAAATTCTAAACATTAAACCAACCAAAATAAAAATAGCTGTTGCAGTAATTAATAATATTCCTGAAACAGAATCAAAAAAATTTGTGGAATGGTCTGGATTTTTTATTCCTATTTCTCTTTCAAAGCTATCATACATAATTTCGCCGTAAATAAGAAATGAAAGTGCAAATACAAGGAGTGTAAAAAATATTGGAAGATAAACTCCAAAACTAACAAATTCATGTAAACAAACAATAATAATAGGGCAAATTATTGTTAAAAAAACTCCTGCTGAAATATAATGTATGTACCTTTTTCCCAAACTTAAATTTTTATTTTCCAACGATTTAGATATGCTCATGTCTAAAAATATAGAGCAGGCTAGTGCAATGCTTGCAATTATGATTGATACATAAATTTGATATGGAACATCAAAAGCCATACAAGTAACTAAAATAATGATGTCGGCAAATATTAGCGCGAGTTCTATAATTATTTGTATTGCCATTTTCTTTGTTAGGGGAGATGGCTCTATTTTTTTATTTATTTCTTTATTATTATTTTCTTTGTTTTCCGTGTTTTCAATGTTATTTATTGGTGTTAAATTTTTTTCTTTTATTTTTCCTTTTAAAAGTTCATCTATGGTTATGTTAAACAAGCTTGATAAAGCAATCAACTGTGCTGTTTCTGGATAGGTTTCTCCATTTTCCCACTTGCTTATAGTTTTATTACTAACTCCAATTTTTTGAGCAAGTTCAGCTTGTGTTAAATGTTTATTTTTTCTTAGTTCGTATAAAAGATTTGCAAAATCGTTCATTTTTACCCTCTTTATATAAATAACATAATTTTTATAATTTTGCAACAAAAAAATTGTACGAGCTTTAATTTTATTCTCTTTTAGCGGGAATTTTTGGAACTTTGTATAGAACTTTAGGTTAAATGATAAATTTTTTGTTAATTTACTTTAAAAATTTGTGTGCATTTGATATAATGCTTGCATAAATAATAAAAGCAAATGAAAACAAAAATTAAAAATTTTTTTCACAAAAGAACAATTATTTCACTTGTTATAGTAATAGTGCTTGCTTCTATAACAGGTTATTTTGGTGCGCAATTTTATATAGATAAATTTATGATAGAAGTTGTAGCAGTTACTGAATCGGAAGAAAGAGTTCGTGATAATGCTAGCAAAATTTTATCGGAAAATGCTGGCAAAACTCCAGACCAAATTAGCCCTACAAATAACTTTATAATAGCAGAGTATAATTTGAATAAAGAAAAAAGTGTTAAAAAGATTACACAAGGCAAAGTTAATGCTTCTGGAATAACGCAAGGTTTGTATGCTGAAAAAATTCTTTCTAATGGTGAATATTATTCAATGAAAATATCTAGCGGGCTAGTTAGCCTTGCAACTAGACTTTATTATACAAATGGAGATAATAAAGTTGGCTATTATGAAGGAAGTTCTATTAAAGAAACTTCGGCTACATTTCCTAGCACTCCTACCAAAGAACTAACACTTGAAGAATATAAAGAAATGTATGGTAGTTCTATTACATATTTTGTGAATTATATTGTTAGCAGTAATACTGTTGAAAGTGAAGAGTATCTTGGGCAAAATGAACTTGGCAATTACGAATTTAAATTAAAACTTGACAATGCTTTTTCTGTTATGAATTATTCCTATGAAATTAAAACAACATCAGGCTCAGCTAAACTTCCAAAGTTTGAATCTGTAGAAATTACATTTGAAATAGATGAAAATTTTAGACTTTTAAAATTAAGTGTTAAAGAACAATATCAAGTTTCTATAAAACAATTAGGAAACATGTACATGACTACAACAGGTGAGCTTACAGATACTTTTGAATATGATGGAAATTTTGAAATTCCAAGGAGTTAATTTTGAAAGATTTAGATATAAGAGTAGAGGAAATTGAAAAAAAGAAAGAAAAAAAGAAAAAAAAGTTTTCTTTTAAAAGATTTTTTGCATACATGGGGGTGTATGTTCTTTTATCATTTTGTTTTGGTTTTGTTATTGTTTTAGGAACAGATACTACATCTTCAATTGATGTGCCTAAATTAGATATAGAAGAAGAGGAGCCATCAGCTTTTGCTAATGTTGTAAACAATTTGATGGCAATGCAAAATTTTTCAACAGATTTAAACTTAACACTTAATAATGAAAATAATTCAGATACATTTATAGATGGCAATTTAAAAGTTGTTTTATATGAAGGTTATACAGGTGCAGAAGTTGAGGCTAATATAAATGTTAGTTATAATAGTGAAAATTATGAACTATTTTTGCTTTATAAAAATGATCAAATTTACATATCTTTAAATGATTATAATTATACATTTAATGCTTCTTCCTTTATTTCTGGAACAATAATAGCTTTGCAAGCTTTTGGTATAGAAGTTGGCGATTTAGATAGTTTGATAGAAAATTTTGATATGTCAATATTAAATGATTTGGAAAGTATGCTTTCTGAAGAAAGTTTTGAAAATTACAAGCTTTTAACTCTTAAAGTTTCGGATAACATTGAAATAAAAATACAAACAGATTTAAATTACAACATAACAAAAATTTATATAGAAAATTTAAAATTGGAAAACACTTTCATAAATGCATCGTTAGGGCTTAAAGATATAAATGCAGGTCAAATTATTGAAATACCGCAAGATAAAAATTTTGTTGATATAACAGAAAGTGCAAATCTAATAAAGGTTTTAGCAAATACACTTAAACAAGATTTTATAGATGTTAATATAAATGTTTGTGGAAGCCAAAATTTTAGTGGAAACTTATTTGTAGACAAAAGTAATAATTTTAAAGCTCAAATTACAACTAACATATTTAATAAAAATTTACTGCTTGCTTATCAGAATGAAATGCTTTTTGCAGGCTTTGGGAATTTAAAGTTTAAAGCTGAAATTGCAGATTATAATGAGTATTTAAATGCTATAAAAAAATTTGTTGATTTAGATTTATCCTTAATAGATGCTTTTAACAATATTGAAAACCAAGGTGATTTATTAAAAGCAATTTTAAATATAAAAGAAATTACTAGGGTAGATGATGAGATAACAATAAGCATAAATGATATTGATATTGTAGTAAATGTTAAAGATGAAATTTTGAATAGTGTTTCATTTATGATAAATAGCAGTGAAGTGCAATTATTATTTAGTTATGAAAACAAAACAATAAATATAATTGAAGAAGAATACCTAAATGCTAACAATATTTTAGAATTTGTTGACCCTATTTTAAACACAATTTCTAAAACAAATTTTGCAGGAAATATTGAGATTTATTATTTAAATGAAAAACTTAATATTGAATATTCAATAAATTTTGAAAATGGCATAAAAGCTATATTTAATACAAACTATTTAGGATTGGATTTAAAAGTAACTATACTTGAAAATACTATTTATTTAAATGTTAATGGTATAAAACTTAAAGCAAGTTTTAACGATTTAGAAAAACTTTTAGATAACATGGCAGATTTATTTAAAATAAATATGCAAGACATGTCTTTTGATGAAATTTTAAATAGTGAAAAATTAATAGAAAACTTTACATTCTTAGTTAATGGATTATATTTGCAAACATTTGATGCTGAAATTAGTTTATATCATAACGGAAATGTAATAACAGGGGCTGATTTACAATACAAAGATTTAAATGTAAAATTAAACTTAAATGTTTTAAACAACGAACCTTTAAACATATCTATTGAAAATGATTATGTTGATTTTAAAAATGTAGAAGAATTAATTAAAAATATAACTGCTTACATAAATTCAAATAATTATAATTTTGATATCTTGTTTAGTTACAAAAACATTTTAATTTCCGGTTATCTAGGTTTAAATAATAATCAAATAAATGCAGATTTAGTTTTAAGCTATAATGATTTAATAGTAAATATAAAAATAATAAATAATATTATTTTTGCAGAATTTAATGGATTAAAAATAACATGTAATTTAAATGAAGTTAATAAATTAATAGAATTTATTGAAAATGAATTTGAATTAAATTTAACAAATTATAAAGAAAAGATATTAGATTTAAAAGATGAAATATCAAAAGAAAATATTGAAGAAATAATTAAAAATTTAATAATTAATTACAATGAAAATTCATTTAATATAACTTTTGAAGATTTTAATTTATATTTAAATTTAAAAGATAACAAAATAAATGATATTAAACTAAAATATATAGATTTAAGCGGAGATATTACACTTTGTAGTGAAAAAACTGTTACAGTTGATAATGAATATTATATAGATATTGTAGAAATATTGCCATTGCTTTCTGCAACTAAAAACACTTTTGAAAAGGGCTATATTAGCGGAGATTTAACACTCAACTTTACAATGTTTGAAGAAAAAAACACAATAAAAGTTAGCTATGCCATATCTTTTGTAGATGAAATACTAGCTTATATAAACACAACTTTTAAAGGTTTAAATATTGAAATTTACTATTTAAATCAAACTTTCTATTTGAATATTGCAGGTTTAAAAGTTTATATTCTTACAGATGATATTAACGATTTGATAGCTTATATAAATAATACCTTTAATACAAATTTAAATTTGAACATACAAGAATTTGATTTATCTTCTTTAAATTTAGATTTTATTACAAACATAGAAACTATAAATGGTTATACCAATATAAACTTAAACAATGGTTCATCTTTAAAACTATATTTTGACGAATTTATTAACAAAATAAATTACAATTCTAATGATTTTAATATAGATATTAATTGTACTAATTTTGATAAAATAATTTTTGAAAATGTTGATTTTGATAATTATCAACCTTATACTAAAATAACAAATGTTGTTTCAAATATTTTAAACACTATCAAAGAAAAGAATTTTAACATAACTGCTGATACATTAATTTATGATAATGGTAATTTACAACACATAAATATTAATTTAGTTTTCAGTGCTGAAAAAGAGTTTACTTTGTATGGTAAAGTTAGTGCTAATGAAGAAATTGTTGAAATATATGTTGTAAATAATGTTTTATATGCAAAATATAAAGAACTTAAAATTAGTGTAAGTATTTCATCATTAAAAGAAATTTTAAGTTTAGCTCTTCAAATTTTAGGAATAAACCCAGAAAGTATACCTTTCCTTGATAGTATTGGGGAAGATATAAACTTTGATAATATTCAAAATTTAATTCCAGAAATTGATTTTGGCAATCCGTTAAGTTTGCTAGAATTAATTAAATCTATGAGTATAGAGGGAAATGCTTTTAAATTAAATTTAAATGGTGATAAAATTAGCGATATTCAAAAAGAAATGAATGTGATTTTATATACCAATGAAAGCGGATTAGAAAGCGTAGAATTAAACAACATATTTATAAATTCAACTACATATTTTAATGCCGTAATTACCAAAAATAATTTTGTAAGTGTTCCATATTTAACAGAACTTGATAGTTTTATAGATATTTCTAATAGTAGTAAGTTGTTAAAATCGATTTTAAACACAACAAGTTTAAATGATTTTCAAATTAAAGGCACAATTAATGTTGTTGCCTCTGTAATAGGAATTGATATAAATATGGATATTCCTATGCTAGTTAATGTTAAGTTAATTGATGGAGAACCAATTATATATGCAAGCTTTGAAATTCCTGTAATAGGTTCCAATGTAACAGGATTTACAAAAATAAATGTAAATAATGATGTTCCATATAAAACGGGAGATACATCAGTTAAAAGTAGAAAATTAGAAGTTTACTATGCAAATGATTTTGTTTATTTTTATAGAAAAGATATTGTTAATCAAACAATTTTTGCTAGTAGAACTTACGAGAAAACATTAAAAATTTCAACAGTTGAACTAATGGCAGACCCTATGTATTATTTTTTACAGTATGGTTTTGGTTTTAGTGACGACATAATGAGTGAAATAAATAAGGCGATAGAAAAATCTATGAACCGAGAAACGCCTATTGATATAAGTAAAATCTTATTAGATTATAAAAATAATGAAAGTTGTCAAACAATAGTAATCAATTTGGCTGAAATTGCAAACAATGATATGTTAGATAGTGCAACATTAGATTTTTATACAACTATTGTTGATAATAAAGATTATTTTAGCAAATTGTGTTTTGATATTTATATGCCAATTGCTAGTGCCTTTGAATTAAATTTAAAGACTAATGATTTAAGCTTAGTTAATATTGGTGATGAGTTGGATATTTCTAATATTAATAACTTTATAGAAGAATATCCTTATAAAGAAAATCAATTTTATGAGGCTAGTGATGGAAATTGGGGACTAGCAAGCGAAAAGAAGTATACGTTAAGCTTTGTAACTGAATATCAAAATACTCCCGTTTCAATTGAAGCAGGAGTGGGCGAAGAAATATCTATTCCTACTATTAATAATTTTGTTTTAGATGACAAAATCACAAAAAAATCTTATTATTTTCAAGGTTGGTATTATTCACAAGAATATAAGGAAAAGTTTACATTAAATGTAATGCCTAGGGGAGATTTAACCCTATATGCAAAGTGGGATATTATAACTGAATATTATAGAACTTTAACATTACTGGGTGGGATAGATGGACCTTTAAACATTACAAAGCTAGAAGGTGAATATATAGAGCTTCCTACTTATAGCTTTAAGCAAGAAACAAATGGTGACATAACAACAACTTATTCTTTCCAAGGTTGGCAAGATGAAAGCGGTCAAATTTTTTCTGCAAACGCTATGCCAACTCAGAATAAAACCTTAACTGCAATTTGGAAAGTTGAAAGTGTAGAAATAACAAAAGAATTAAGCATTTATGATAGAGAAGAACTTTTGTATTCAGTTCGTATTAAAAGTGGAGAAGAAATTATCCTCCCAGAGCTTGATAAATTAAATGCTGAAACAAAATATTATTTAGATAATTGTTTTGAATATGAATACAATATTTCAGTTATGCCAGATGAAAATTTAAAGTTGTTTGTAAGAAACAAATACACTTTAAAAGTTATATCAGATTATGGGGAAATTATAAACAGTGAAATTTCGCTTTATCAAGGGCAGTCTTATAATTTACCATTGCAAAATAGTTATGTTTACGATGATGGAAAAATTCGTATAGATTATACTTTTATTGATTATATTTCTGACATTGAAATAGATTTTATAATGCCAAATAAAAATATAACGATAATTGCTGATTGGGAAATTTTGGAAAGAGAATATTTTACTATAACATTTGATACAAGATGGTATATTCCAATAGGCTGGGTAAGCAAAGGCATTTTAGTAAGTGCACCAACAGAAGTTCAATCTGTTAAAGTTCTTCAAGGTGATAGTTTAGATTTAACTCAATTTGTATCTACAACTCAAAGAAAATATACAAGAATTAGTAAAACCAATACCTTTAAAACTGAAAGTTGGGGATTAGAACCATTTAATGACATAAGTACTAAAAGTGGAATTACTATTCTTGAAAATGTGCAAAGCGATACCACACTTTATGCATGTTGGAAAAAACAGTAAGCTTTGTTTACTTGGCACGGAAACAAATTTTGCTTTGCAAAATTTAGAAAACCGCTTTTGCGGTTTTCAGCCGAGACTACGGCTCGGCATTTCCGTGCGTTTAAAATATGTTTAACCAAATAACAAAAACATTCATAGGCTGATAGTGGGGTCAGTCTATGAATGTTTATTTATATGTACTAATAGGAACGGGCATAACATTTCTAGCAACAGTTCTTGGGGCTAGTGTTGTTTTTTTTGTTAAAGGAATAAAACCTACATTTCATAAATTATGTCTTGGTTTTTCTTCTGGTATAATGCTTGCAGCGGCTGTTTGGTCCCTTATTCTTCCAGCTGTTGATATGGCAACTGAAAGCGGAGTTTTACCAATTTTTCCTGTGCTAATAGGATTTGTTGCAGGCTGTTTGTTTATATTTTTAGTTGAAAAGATATTAAGTTATTATGAAAAGCGTAAAAATCTAACATTTAAACGCTCTGGGGTACTTTTTATAGCAGTAACACTTCATAATATACCCGAGGGCATGGCAGTTGGGCTTGCACTTGCACTAGCTTGCATAGAAAATTCAGGAATAACTACTGCATTTACACTTGCAATAGGTATGGCTATTCAAAATATTCCAGAGGGAGCTACTATTTCGCTTCCTTTAAGAAATGAGGGAATGAGTAGGTTTAAGGCTTTTTCTTTTGGCGCAATTTCAGGTATTGTAGAGCCAATCGGTGGAATGATTACAGTACTTTTGATAGGATCTATAACGGGAATACTTCCATATTTGCTTGCTTTTTCGGCTGGAGCCATGGTTTATGTTACAGTAAAAGAACTTTTGCCTGAAAGTCAGTCGGAAGGTAAAAGCATGTTGGGTACTGTTTCGTTTATAATAGGTTTTTTGCTTATGATGACATTAGATATATGCTTGGGTTGACAAATTTATATTTATTTGATAAATTTTAGTTAGGAGATTTTATGTTTAAATTAACTTCTTATAAAGCTTATCATAATTGGGTAGATGGCATTGAAGTTGTGGCTAGTTTTTTTAGTTTAGATGAGGCTAAAAAGTGTTTGCCTAATGTTTTAAAATCAAGAATTATAATTTTTGAAAATTTAGAAGAATACAACGCTTTAAAAAATAAAAGTGGAGAGTATATAGAAAAAATAGCAAGTTCTTTGTCTGAAATTAATCATAATGCAACTTTATTTATTGTTAAAGGTTTTAAGGACAATTCAAACATTTTAGAAACAAAAGCACTATTTACAGATAATAAAGAAGCATTAAAACTTGCAAACATAAATTACGGGTTTATAAAAGAAGTAAAAATTAGTGAAAAAATTTATAAAACATATAATGATTATAGAACAAATGAGCCTGATTATAATTTTTAAATAACTTTGTTTGAAAATTTAGGTATATAACATTCATCAGCAGAAGATAATTCTTGCATATAGCCATCTAATCCTAGTTTTATGGCGTAATCTACAAGCTCATTATATTCATGAGCTGTTATTTTTCTATTTATTTCAGGAAAGTCTTTTGCTCTGCCGTAAGGAGTATACTGAGCCATAAGAGAAAGGGTTACCTCGCTATGATTTTTTGCTAAATATTCCAAAATTTTTTTACTATCTTCTATAAAATTAGGTAGTAGTAAATGCCTTACTATAACACCTTGTAAAAGTTTTCCGTTATCTATAATAGTTGGTTTTAAAACTATCATTTTTTTAAGGGCTTTTGTTGCAACTTCAAAATAGTCTTTTACACCAGAATATTTTAATGATAGTTCTGAACTATAATACTTTAAATCTGTAAGAAAAATATCAATATAAGGGGATAGTTTTTCTATTTCCTCTTCAATTTCATATCCATGTGTATTGTAAATTACAGGATTTTTAGGTTTGTAAATTTTAAGTGCTTCAATAATTAAATTTGAAAAGTGAGTAGGGTTTACAAGATTTATATTATCTGCTTTTTTATCTAACTCTTTAAAGATATTTGCTAAATCTTGCACTGTAATTGTTTGGCCAACACCTTGTGAACTAATCTCATAATTCTGACAATAAACGCATTTTAAACTGCAACCACTAAAAAAAATAGCACCACTGCCTTTTTCGTAAGAAATACAGGGTTCTTCCCAGTTATGCAAACTAAAATTTGCTATTTTTATTAAATTTTTTTCACCGCAGAATCCTATTTTTTCTTCTCTATTAATTCCGCATCTTCTAGGGCAAAGATTGCAATTCATTTTACCAATCTTCCTTTATATAATTTTTGGGTTGTTTTATATCGTCATAAAAGTCTGAATACTTTTCGCTTTGTTTTTCATCAAAATCCTGTTCATAAAAAGCTTCGCTGTCTTGAAGTTCTGCAATTTTTAAAAGTTCTAATTTATTCATAAAAATATTATATAGCTTAGTAAAAAAAATTACAAGAATTTCTTTGTAAATTTAAAAAGTTTATGATAATATACATATTTGGAGGTAAATAATATGGTTACATATACATGGCATAATGGCGAAGTGCCAAAAGATTTAAAAATTAAACAAGTTTATGGTATACTTTTTTCTGAAGACGGAAGAACATTATTAAGACATGTACAAAACCAAAATGAAGATTACTTTTCACTTGCTGGAGGTAGGCCTGAAAGTTATGATAATGGAATTGAAGGAACTTTAAGACGCGAAGTGATAGAAGAGGTCAATACAACAGTTAAAACTCCTGTTTTAATTGGATATCAGGAAGTTGATGAGGGGAATGGAACTCCGCATTACGCACAAGTTAGAATGGTTGCAGTAATAGAAAAAATTGGACCTCTTCAACCAGACCCAGATAATGGGGAAACTTACAAAAGATTATTAACTACTCCACAAAAAGCAATAGAGTTATTACATTGGGGAGAGGAGGGTAGATTGCAAGTTGAAGAGGCAGTAAGAATAGCAAAAGAAAAATTAGGCTTAGAGTTTAAAGAATTAGAAGATAATTATGTATAAAAAATATAGTTAGTTTAAAACACTTGCAAAGTAAAAGTAATTGTGATAAACTAACTAAGAATTTGCCGAAGTGGTGGAATGGCAGACGCGACGGACTCAAAATCCGTTATGGGCAACCATGTGCGGGTTCAAGTCCCGCCTTCGGCACCAAGTGAGAGCAATCCGAACCGCTGGGTTGCTCTTTTTCTATCTCTTCAAAATCTTCCGGATTGTCAAGTTTAATATTTTTGCTTTCATCGTCCGAAGTGTTGAAATATATGTCAAAATAATCATCATACAAAACTATCTTGTTCACAAACATATCAATCATTCTTTTACAAGCAAGTTTGTCGGTTGTGTCAATGTTTTGAAATGATAAAAACCAATTGTAAACTTTGTCAGCATCAAGCGGAGTGATTGTCTTTATTTTTTGTCTTGCAATTTTAATTTCTAAATCTTCTTTTTCTTGTTCAAGTTCGTTAAGTTTTTGATTTGTTGTTTTTGAGAATATTCCGTTTGCCACTGCATTTGCTAAATTGTTGAGTTGTCTATCTATCTCTTTCATTTGTGCATTAAGAGAATTTAACACCACATCTTTGCCGATATATTCGTTAAATATATTCGCAACTGCTTGTGATAATTCTTTCAGTTGTCTATTATGTTTTAAAAACTCTTTCACAGCACAAACAACATAGTTTTCAATATAATCTTTCTCAACACTCTTTTTATCACAAGTATGATTTCTTTTTCTGTTCACGCATTTGTAATAATAGTGAATACCATTTCTTCCTGTTCCGCTGTCGCCAGTCATATTTGCTTTGCATTTACCACAAACAAGTTTGCCTGACAAAATAAAAGGAACTGGTGCTTTCTTTTGTGCTGCTGTGCGTTTACCTGTTTGCAAACTTTTGTTAACTCTATCAAACAATTATTCACTAATAATCGGTGGATAGATATTTGTATAAACTGTGTTGTCAGCATAGACCTTTCCGCAATAATACGGACTTCGAAGCATTCTTGAAATTTGATTTATTGTCCAGTC
>CALVOB010000017.1 GCA_944350095.1 uncultured Clostridia bacterium | reverse complement strand
TTTGTTACATTTACCATTATTGGAAACTCAGAATAATTTTTAAATGTTAACCTGTATTCTATAATCTTATTTGTTTCGCTAAATTCAACTTCGCTTGGATTCCACCCATTTTCTAAACCAGTAAATGCTCCATTAGAAACTTGTCCTTCTACAAAGTTCTTTGTTTCTGCTAGTGTTTGATTAGCATTTTCTGTAACTTGTGCTAGACTACTTTCATTAGCACCTCTCCATATACTTCCACTTACTGACGCATAAACTCCGCTTGCACTAAATGAAACCGTACTACTTACACTTAAACTCACTGAACTTGCAGCTAACACTCCTACCGTTAACAT
The DNA here is from genome assembly GCA_944350095.1 of uncultured Clostridia bacterium. Classification (GTDB taxonomy): domain Bacteria; phylum Bacillota; class Clostridia; order Christensenellales; family UBA1242; genus Caccopulliclostridium. The sequence goes on along the minus strand of CALVOB010000017.1, from coordinate 5,425 downwards.
ACATATTGAAATTATAAGTGCTGAAAATGTGCCAACTATTTTTATTTTTTTATTCATTTTTTTCCTCCTATATTTTATTAATGCTAGTTTGTCTTATTTTTAAAATATTATAGAATTATTAAAAACTATTGCTATTTATCTTTTAATTGTTATTCATTTTGTTTTATAAATTTCTATAACAGATTAATAAAGATAAACTTAATCATTATTTTTAATAGCATATTAAAGAATAATTTGTCAAATAGTTCGCTATAATTCTATAAAATTTTTTATAATAGCGATAATTATACTTTAACATACCATAATAAATTATTTTTGTTGAACTATAATAATATTATGGATATTAAAGAAGTTATTCAAAGAATTATATATTTTAGAAATAAAGCCAATTTAAGTGATAGAGAACTTAGCCTTAGAATAGGAAAACACGAAGGATATATAAATAAACTTGAAAGCAAAGATTTTAATTTACCTAGCGAAACTTTATTAGAAATTATAGACGCTGTTAATTCTACGCCAGAAGAATTTTTTTCAAATGATTATTTTAACTATAAAACAAATATAGAACTAATAGACACAATAAAAAACTTGCCTTTAAACAAAAGGTCAAGTTTATTAAATTTTATTAAGGGCTAAAAGTTTTGCGTATTGTTTATCCAAAATATATTTTTTAAATGTGGATAACCATTGTTTATTAAGGAATTTTGAGCCCAAACACTACCTAAGTTATTTGAATTTATATTTTCATTTTCTATATTATATATATACGGCTCTGAAAAACTATAAGATTTTATATCTTCGTTTACTTTTGTTTTACCTGTTGGAATCCAAACGGCAGACAACCATGTTTCTGAAGTAAAATGAATAGTATAAGTTTTATTTGATACTTTTGCAGAAGCAGAACAATTATCTAAATGAAGCCCTCCCGTTCCTATATATACATAATAGGAAAAATCTGAAAAGTAATCTTTACCTGACGGGGAAACATATTCCTCTGAATAATTTGTAACAAGATTTTTCAATGAGTAACAATTTTTAGGCATATAATAAGAGCTATCACAAATCCCCACAATTGATCCTGAATAAAGCTCGTAATTAAGATAAACTGTTTGTGAATTGGTTATTTCTTTAATAGAGTAAGTACCAGCATTCACAGGTTGCCAAGAATCATAAATTACATTATATTTTTGATAATCTATAAATTTAACATAATAACCACCAGATATTTTTCCAATATTGTAGCAGTTAGAAACATTATTTGAGTAGCTTACAATTCCCCCTGCATACGCAAGAGTTTTAAGCTCGTTCCCTGTAGAGATATATTCAAAATAATAACCGTTATTTAAATCTTTTTTATTATTATAATAAGTTATATTCTCTGTATTGATTATCGCAATTGCTTTTACTGTACCTGTATTGTAGCAATTATTGACTTTAGCATTAACTCCCGCAATTCCTCCAGCATAAGATTGAGAAGTTTTATTGCTTACCCCCGCAGAAATTGTTCCTGAATTAAAACATTCGTTTATTGTGTTTGAGCCTATACCAAGAATACCACCAGCACGAGCAGTACCATAACAATTGTTAGTTACATTAGCAGTGTTATAACAATATTTAATACTACAACTTGTGCTATCTGAATAACCAACAATTCCACCTATATTTGTGCCACTATAATCTCCAGACGAGCATGTAACAGATACACCAATATTTGAACAACTTTCTATTTTAGCATTTTTATAAATAGACCCCGCTATTCCACCCGCACTTTTATCTTTTCTTGTCAATGTTATTTGTCCGCTTTGTAATCTAACATTAATTACCTCAGTAACAAATGTGCCGTTATCATTGGGATCTCTTAAATAACCAAAAAGACCAATATCTCCGTTGGCATTATTTGAATTTACAATTTTCAAATTATATATTAAACAGTTGTTGCCGTCAAAATGACCATCAAAATAATATGGAGTAGAGCCCACCATTGTACCAATAGGAATAAAGGCACTATTTAACATATCTATGGCATTAGTCATCTTATAATATTTGTTTTTAGTTTCTCCACCACTATAAACAAACTTAGAAAGTGCATCTAAATCTGATTTGGTTGAAATTAAATATGGACTATTTTTAGTTCCGCTTCCCCCACTATATAAAGGTTCAGCCACAGCATAAGTTGGCATAGCAATATTAAACGATGGTGACACTATTATCATCATGAGTATTAACAAAAATAAAACAAAATGATTAACCTTGTATTTATTATTTGTTGAAAACATATTATTATTATATATAATTAAAAAAATAAAATCAATTTTTTTAACCAAAAGATGTTGCTGCATTACTTTGCCAGAAAAAGCATTTTAAATATGGATTATTATTATTTATTAAAGCACTTACCGCCCAAATACTTGTTTTAAAATTTGGAGGTAAAGATGTTGTACTACTTAGTATAGTAGGATAAGTTGGTTTTAAATTTTATTATTTAGCATTATTTTATCTATCTTTATCCAAATATTTAATCCAAGTAGGGCTAGCTTTAAAAATCTTACCCGACAAATAACTTAATGGACTATTTGATAAATTTAAACTTATCTCTGTTGAAGTAAGTGCTTGAAATTTTAAACCAAATTTTTTGTTTTCTTCTCGGTTGCCATATTTATCATCTCCAACTATTGCATGTCCTATGTGGCTAAGATGAGCCCTAATCTGATGCGTCCTACCCGTAAATATTTCAACATTTAATATACTTGTTGTATTTAAGTCCTCTTTAACAGTATAAGAAGTTATTATTTCTTTTGCCCCATTTACTTTTTTATCAAAAATTTTAACATGAGATAATTTATCATCTTTTAAAAGATATGCTTTTAATGTTTGATAATTTTTTGACATGTGACCAATTACCCAAGCCGTATAACACTTTTTTACCTTATGATTTTTAAAAGCATCTAAAATTATGTTTTCTGATTTATCGTTTTTTGCTAATATTACAAGCCCCTCTGTATTTACATCTATTCTATGGCATGGTTTAACTTTTACCCCTTCGCGAGCCAAAATATTAACAAGGTCATTATCATTTCCTACAACCTCTATTCCATAAGGTTTAAATACCACAAGAATATTGTCATCTTCGTATATTCTTGCAATTTTTGAATTTAGCTTTTCAAAATCTATAAACACGCTTATTTTAGTGTTTTCTAAAACTTGAATATCCTTATTAGTTCTTACTCCATTAAGTTTTATATCTTTATTTTTTAAAGCCTTAGATACTGCGCTGAAAGTTAGTTCTGGATATTCTTTTAATATTAACTTTGATAGTTTTCCACTTGCTTTTGTTATAAATTCTTTCATACTCTCCTTTAAAAAAGCGTCAAGAGTAAACTTGACGCAAAATTATGCGGGCGCGAGCGAAGCGAGCAAAAGAGCAATAGCTCTTTTAGGCGCTTTTGCGCCACCCGCATATATTTTTACTTTCCGCAACAATTTTTATATTTCTTTCCACTTCCGCAAGGACAAGGGTCGTTTCTACCAACCGTTTTATCACTTTTTTTAGAGCCTTCAACAACTTCTACAGGTTTATATACTGGTTGTTGAGAAGCTTGTGGCCTTTCTACATTTATTTTAGCATTCAATAAAATTGAGCATGTATCTTGTCTAATTTTATCTATCATATTGTCAAACATATCAAAGCCATCACGCTTATATGCAACAATAGGGTCCTGATTGCCATAAGCACGAAGTCCTATTTCATTTCTTAAAATTGTCATTTGGTCAATATGGTCTATCCAAAGAGTATCAACCACTTTCAATAGAATATATCTTTCAAAATCCGAATAATTCAGCCCTAATTTTTTAACATCTTCTACTTTTTCATCGTATTTTGTATAGATAACCTTTAAAATTTTATCAATTACATCTTGAATTTCACATTCATCAACGAATTCTTCAGTAATTAAGTTAGTACCTTTTGGGAAAAGTTTATCTTCTAATGCATTATTAAGAGGGTCGAGTTTCCAATCAAAATAAGGTTTGTTTGCATCAAGATAATTGTTCACTAAGTCTGTAACATAATCTGGGAACATTTCCATAACTTGTTCATGAACATCTGCACCATCTAAAACTCTATTTCTTTCTGAATAGATAATTTCACGCTGTTTATTCATTACATCATCAAATTGAAGCACAGTTTTTCTAGCAGAATAGTTTTGGTTTTCAATTCTCTTTTGAGCTCTCTCAATTTGCTTAGAAAGCATTCTCATTTGAAGTGGAGTATTTTCATCAACTCTTAAAAAAGTTGCAACTTTCTTTAAATAATCTCCACCAAATCTTCTCATTAAGTCATCTTCAAGAGATACAAAGAATATGCTTGAACCCGGGTCACCTTGACGAGCCGCACGACCACGAAGCTGATTATCAATACGCCTAGATTCATGCCTTTCTGTACCTATAATATGAAGACCACCAGCTTCTACTACTTCTTTTTTCTCTTCATCAGTAATCTTTTTAAATTCGTTATATAACTTGGTATATTCTTCTTTTGCAGAATTTAATTTTTTATCATCAGAAGTTAAGTATGATGTAGCAAAAGATATTTCTTCGTCTGTATAATTTTTTTCACGCATCTTTTTAATTGCCATGAATTCAGGATTACCACCAAGTAAAATATCTGTTCCACGACCTGCCATGTTTGTTGCAATTGTAACAGCATTTTTTCTACCTGCTTGTGCTACAATCTCACTTTCCATTTCATGATTTTTAGCATTTAAAACTACATGGTTTATTTTTTCTTTCCTAAGTGCCTTAGAAAACTCTTCACTTTTATCAATTGTTATAGTACCAATAAGAATAGGTCTACCTGTTGCATGAACCTCTTTAACTTCTTCTATTATTGCATTAATTTTACCATTAATTGTTGTATAAACAACATCTGTTTCATCTTTTCTAATGTTTGGACGATTAGTTGGTATTGTTACTACATCAAGTTTATAGATGCCATTAAACTCCGCCTCTTCTGTTTTTGCAGTACCAGTCATACCACTAAGTTTTGTATACAAACGGAAATAGTTTTGAAATGTTATTGTGGCAAGAGTTTTGTTTTCATCACGAATTTTAACGCCCTCTTTTGCTTCAATAGCTTGATGAAGACCATCAGAATATCTTCTTCCAGCCATTAAACGACCTGTGAATTCATCAACTATTATAATTTCATCATCTTTAACGATATAATTTTCATCTCTTTTCATTATATAGTTGGCTTTAAGTGCATTCATAATATAATGATTTAATTCAATGCAATTAACATCAGAAAGATTATCTACATTAAAAAATCTTTCAGCTTTTGTGGCGCCCGTTTCAGTTAAATGAATACTCTTTTGTTTTGGCTCTATTTCATAATCTTCTTCCGCCTTTAAACTTAAAGCAAATTTTT
>CALVOB010000016.1 GCA_944350095.1 uncultured Clostridia bacterium | reverse complement strand
GTAATTCTGGTGACATTGTAGGTTCAAATAATAGTTATTGGTTTTCATTTAATTTAAATTTAATGGGAATTGATTATTATACAATAGTCAATTTGGAACTTCAATCTTTTACAAGATTAAATTCTATTGGACTTTATGATTACCAAAGTACAATTTATTTAGATGATAGAAATCCAAGCTACTCTTCTGGATATTTCTTAAATCCTTCCGAAACAGATTGTACTGATTTTGACTTAAAGTTTGTTCCAGATGACCCAAACACTACAAATATTAATATAATAAGCACGGTTAAAACTGATGACCAAATAACAATATATTATAATAGTGCATACGGTGGTGGAAGCGGAAGATTATACTTTATTCCAAAAGATTGGTATACAACGGAAGAGGATGAAGCTAACATAGATCAAGCTTTAGGGTTGCAATATATTACTATTGTTGCAAGTGATGGAACAGAAGAACATCCAATTTATATTAATTCAGCTGAAGAATTTATTGAAATTGCTTCAAATTCCGAAAGTCTTGGGGAAGATAAAAATTATGCAATTTCAACAGTGTTAGATTTCAGTGGAATAAATTTAACTACATTTGGAGTTCTTAGAGGCACAATAAGAGGTATTGGCTCGTCTGCGGGACTTACAAATTTAAATATAACAACTCCTACAACAATTGGGGAAAATGCATATCTTGGATTGTTTGCATATGTTGAAGAGGGCGCGACAATAGAAAATTTAAGCATAACAGCAAAACTTGCTGTTAGTACATCAGCAAAATATATTGGTGTTGTTTGCGGTGAAAACAAAGGTACATTATCCAATTTATCGGTTAAACTTTTAAATGATTATACAAACAGCAAAGAAATGTTAAGCATAACATCACAAGAAAATGTTTATGTTGGCATTATAGCGGGTAATTCGAGTGGTACAATATTTAACTCAAATGGAAACGGTTTAGTAAATGTAACAGATGTTTTCTATGTAGATTCTGTTGCTTTACTTGATGATGTAGGCGTTTATGTTGGAGGAGTAGTTGGTCATAATAGCGGAAAAATTATTTTAGATGACAGTAACTATTCTGTAAATGCTGAAAAAGATTTTACATTTAAAGGAATTATTCAAACTTCAAACACAAAGGCTGTTGGTGGAGTAGCTGGAATAAATGCGGGTACTACAAGTGATGAAAATTTCGGTTTGCTTTCAGGTTTAAAAATATCAGGAAAAATAATAGCCAATGTAAATAATAATGAAGGGGATAATGTTGGTGGAATTGTAGGCTTAAATGCTTTTAATTTAAATAATCAAGATTTAACAGGTAAAGTAGTAAATTGTCTAACAAGAGCATATGTTGAAGCGGGCAACTATGTAGGTGGTATTGCAGGTAAAAACTCCTATTCGCGTGGTGATGGAACAGGTACAACAACTATTACAGGTAATATTTTAAATAATACTATACAACTTGCATATAATGGAATTTTTAGCGAACTTATTAATGCACGAGTTGGAGATTATGCTTTCACTTTTGCTGGAGATGATAAAGAAGAAAGTTTAGCTTTAAATAATAGTGCATATTATTATAAAGAATTTACAAGTGAAATTGGAGCTATAAAATATATTAACACATCTTCGGGAGCACAGGAATTTAAAAATGGTAGTTTTGAATTTAAAGAAGAAACTATTGAAATAGATAAACTTAACTCAAATCTTATTTCAAACGAAGAAGATATAGATTTTGTTAGCTTAATGTTTTATTATCTTGCTAACAACTCTGCTCAGCAAAGTTTAATTACTTCTTTAAACACACAAACATTTCCTATTAAATTTTTAGAATCTGAAAATATAACTTTAACATCTAATAATAGTAAAATTTTAACATTTGATGAAAATGGAAATGCAAAAATTTGGGGAACGGGCTTAGTTCAAATTACTGCAACTTCAATTTTAAATACTGAAGTTAAAAAGAGCGTTTATGTTTATGTAACTAATTTTATTGATGAATTTAAAGTAAGTTTAAATAATGGAACATATTTATCAAATAATGGTTCTTATATAGGCATTGAGTTAAATAAGTCCTTACAACTCAATTTAGAATACACTGCATCTGATATAACTGAAATAGGTGGAGAACTTATTACAGATGAATATGGTATTCCAATTTCTATTGAACTTGTTAAAAATACAGAGTTTACAGCAGACGTAAGCCTTAAATTAGAAAATGGCAATATATCTCCTATAACCAGTTCAATTTCTAATCAAACTATTATTTTACAAGCAAATCAAGATGAAGATGAGATAAGTAATTTAACTATAACACCAAAGTTCGAATTTGTTGTAAATGGCAATACTTATTCAATTAATTTTGAAAATATCTTAAAAAATGATATAGAATTTAATTCAATGGTTGTAGTAGAAAAGGGAACAACAAAACTACTTTTAAATACTGCTGAAATTTCTGTTGAACCAAATGATGAATTTAATATAAGCATTGAATGGGAAACAGATGATATAAACGACTATTTAGAAATTTCCTATGCCAAAATATCTGATACAGGTATAAATAACGATTATTTTAAAATATTGTCAAGCTCACTTCAAAGTAAAAAATTAACAGATGAAAGAGTTGTTTATAGTTATGATAAAAATGTTTCCACTACTTTTACATTTAAATATAATTTAGATAGTTTTAGTTCTAATTATGAGGGCGTTTATTATATTAACTTTACTGCAAAAAATGGATACAGGCAAACATTGATTGTAAACATCAAAACACAAACTGTAAGCAATATTACTTATAAAAATTATTATGATATAGACATTACAAATTTTGATGAAAAAGCAGAGCCTTTAAATGATATTAGTCCTGATGGAAATAATTTATTAGAAGTTTTAGTTTATCCAAGTATTTCAGATTTTGATTATATTGAAGTAACTAATGCAGAAACTAATTATGCTAATGGTAATAACGCAGTATTTTCATTATCTAAAATTGAAACAATCGGTGATAATAAACAAGTTGTAGATGTTTTTGGTGCAGAAAGTATAGATGGCGGAATTAGAATTTCAAAATCCCAAATTGGTAGTGATGGTAAAATTTATATTAAGTACAATATATCTTCCTCTGCAACAGATGGTTCAACAGCTACATTTAACATAATAGCTTATAAAAATGGAGAAATTCAAAAGAGTACATCTTGCAATGTTGAAGTAAGAATTAAAGATGGTGTATATGTTACCATTATTGGCAAAGAAAACGCTATTCAAGGTGAGAGTATTTTAGTTGCAAGAGGTTTAACTTATAATCTTGATGTTCAAATTAAAGGCTTTACAGAAGATGAAGTTTATTTCGACAGCACGAATTCTCAGTATGCTTCTATAAACAAAATAAATAATGGATTTGTGTTAAATATTAATTCTAATATTAATTATGCACAAGATGAAAGTGTTGGTTATGCAGTGGAAATAGATTGCTACGGAGAAAAGATTATAGATGGAAGAGTTTACACAAGTGGTATAAGAACTCTTAAACTTATGATAGTTGATTATGTAATTCTATCAAATAACATAGTTCCGTATTCTTATATAGAAAACAATCAAAATGCAAATATCGTTATTAAAAATTCAGAAGCTGAGGCTATAAATGTTGCAATAGGCAATAGAACAGACCTTAATATAGGTTTTGTATATGGTAGTACAATAGAATACAACACTCAAGACGCTAATACCGTTCAAAAAGTTTCTGCGTTAGAGCAAACATTAGCTCAAAATGGTAAGTGGCACATAACAGATAAAAGTACAGGTGAAAAAGTAGAATTAAATAATAATTCATTGCTTCCAAGTAATATGTATTATAGAATAGAATATAACAATTCAACAAATCTATATAGTATTATTCCGTTGTATATAAATTCTGCAAATAATCCTAATTATTATTTGAGCTTTGAAGTTTATTATAAATATAAAAATGGCGGTGTTCAAATTGTTAATGACAACATTGAAGATTATGAAAACTTTAATACAGATTTCTTAATAGAGGCATATCAAAGCGGAAATGAAAATAATGAAATTCCAATTTCAAATTATGAAGAATTTGTATCAATGCAAGCGGGAGCCTACTATATTTTACTTAACGATATTACACTTGAAGAGGGCTTCACACCAATTAGCACACCAATTGCAGGATTAAATGGAAATGGTCACACAATAACATTTAGAGCAAATTGGAGTATTGATGGTTTGCAATATTCTGGATTGTTTGAAACTATTTCAGAAAATGCAATTGTTAAAAATTTAAAATTAGCTTTTAATAATACTGCAAATACAAATATAACAATTACCAATGAAAACGATGCAAGCTATTTTGGCTTTTTAGCTGGAAGAAATTTAGGAGTTATAACTAATTGTGAAATAGTTTCAACAAACAATAATGTTTATGTTTCAATGAATCCAAATACAATTACTACAACTTATGTTGCAGGACTTGTAGGATTAAATGAGGGATATATAACAAATTCAAGAGTTGCTACTAATTTAGTTGTAAGAAGGTCTAACCTTGCTGGATTTGTTGCCGTTAATGATGGAAGTATTGCAAGTAGTTATGTTAAAAATTCAAATCTTACAAACGAAAGTACGATATCTAGTACAAATAAAACTGCTGGATTTGTAATAGATAATGGCGTTTCAATTACACAAGATGCACAAATCGGCGGATTAGAAAACGCTCAGATTCTTACAAGTTATGTTTCTGGAACATGCACAAGTTATATTTACGCTGATGAAACAAACAAAATATGGTCTAATGTTGAGGTTTCTGGATTTGTTTATAACAACTTAGGTGCTATTTCCGATTGTTATTCTAATATGCCAATAAATTCTCAATCTGTAAGAGCTGGTTTTGCGTTTAACAACTCTGGATTAATTCAAAATAGTTATTCAACAAGCACATTCTTAAATCAAAACAGGCAAACTGACTATGGATTTGTTTATACAAATAGTTACTCTAATCAAACAGGAAAAATTTTAGATTGCAAATATTTATTAGGAAATAAAAATAATGGTATTTTTGTATCCAATATAAGTGGTTTGCAAGCCTTAACTGAACTTGATTTTAGTAATCAAAATTATTTCTCTACATTTGCTATGTCTGACCAAACTGAAAAGACAAAAGGCGTATGGTTCTATCCAAGTGCAAATGAAGAAGTAGACTTTAAATTAAACGGAGTATCTCAAAAATTCACTTATGGTAGACCAGAACTTGTTGCTCCAAATATAATAGTAAACACAAGTCAAGTTTTAGAATCTTCTACAACCGACACTTCTACTGGTGAAGAAATTTATCAATATTCTGGTGGTGAAGAACAGGGTTCTAAATATAATCCGTACATAATCACATCGGCAAAAAATTTTGAAAGTTTAATTTTAGAGACAAATGTAAATAGTAAAAATAATAAATATTATAGATTTGTTAAAAATATAGACTATGTTGATGAGGGGATACTTTCTTCTTCGCTTTACAAGACAACTTTTATAGGAGATATTGAAGGCAATGGAATGACAATTTCCGGTCTTGTAATAGATACTCGTGAAACCTTAAACTATGGTGGACTTTTTGCAAAAGTTGGTGAGGGTGTAGCTTATGTTGGTTCTATTAAAAACTTAAATTTAAAACCAAAATATATTAATATGCCAAACACATCTGCTGTTGGAACAGTTGCTGGATCACTTGAAAGCGGATTGTTATTCAATGTTAAAGTTGATGGCTTCGATTATGATTCAAGCGGAATAGTTATTGTAGGAAGAAATATTGTAGGTGGTTTAGTAGGTATAGCTAAAAATACTTACAAGTTATATAATGTAGAAAGTTCTGTTTCAGCTAGTGCAACATACCGCTCAATCAATTATGGAAATTCATTTAAATTTTATTCACCATACAGTAGTAGTATAAGTAATGTTTCTTATGCTGGAGTTATAGCTGGTGTAATTGAAGGCGAGGGTATAGTAAGATATGCAAATGTTTCTGACCTTGCAAGAGCACTTGGCGAAGTTGTTGGTTTATATTTTGGTAGAATTGGTACAAATTCTAATGTATCTAACCTTGAAATCAACTTATTATCTGGTCAATATATAAATGCTGCTTACTATGGTGGAATATTAGCTGGCGAAATTGCAGGTGTTGTAAATAACATAACCATAACAGGAAGCACTACAAACTTCTTTAGGTATGTACCATCTGTACCATCAGCTGTTGGTGGAATAGCTGGATACATGTCTAATGGAATGCTTCAAAATGTTAATGTTTATGTAGATTTAATTTTCCCAAATATTGAAGTTGTTGGTGGTGTTGTTGGAGAGATGATTGGTGGAACTATTTCAAATGCTCATAAAACAGGAAATATAACTGCTATGGGAATTGCTGGAGGAATAGTTGGATATATGAACGAACAATGTGCTAGCGATGATACAGTAAGTAAGCAAAATATAACCATAGAGAATTCAACTGTAACTAATGGTAAAATTTTAGTTAGAAATGACAATTATTTATCAGCTTATGTAGGTGGAATTGTTGGAATAAATGAATATAAATTTAATTTCAATGAAAATGGCTATATAAATGAAAGCGATGAATCAAAATATCCTGAAAGAGAAATTGTAAATTGTTATGCCGAAGTCGATTTAGAAATAAATTCAACAATGTACAACGGACTTATGACTGCAAGTATGGGGGGATTAGTTGGTGCATCATATCAAGATAAAACAAGAACGCAAAATACAACTAGTGGTTTAGCTATTTATAATAACGATTTTAAATCGATATATATGCCTAATAGTTCAATTAGTGAAGATTATGAAACTAATAATGGAGAAGATGTATACTTTAATTCAAGATGTACCTATACAATATCTATTACTAACTATCGTGATGGTGGACAAGTAAATGTATATTTTGGAGGTATTATAGGATTAGGTGGAGCATATAAAAATGTTTTAACTATGTACGAAAATGGTTATATGTATAGCGAAAACAATGAACTTTATTATTATTTTGATAATGATACAGGAAATAACAACCAATACAAAAATTTATCTAATTCTACAAGCAGTGTTATCAATATTGAAAATATTTGGGTGACCATTGGGGCAAACAAATATATTAAAGAAAATGATTGTGGATCTACTAATAATAAAAATTTAGTAAAGATAAAAAATAACTAGTGTTTGCTTAAAAAAATCACGGATTTAAAAAACTCCGTGATTTTTTATCGTTAACAATCCACAAATTATATGACGGAATAATTGTGCAGTGGAAAATTATCGCAAAGCAAAAGTTATTCTTGATTTTTTTTGGGAAGCTAAAGGCATTGCTTTTTGCTAGCAAAAGATAACTTGCTATTGCAAGTTATAATTTTGACGAAGTCAAAATTGCAATGCCATTTTTAAAAAATTGATTTATAATAAAATTCAAATATTAAAATCTTTTTGTTAAAGCTAAAACTTCTTGTTTTACTTTATTAATAGCACTTTCACCATTTTTTACTATTTCAAATATAAATCTAGCTATTTCTTTCATTTCATTTTCTTTCATGCCTCGTGTTGTTACGGCAGGAGTTCCAAGTCTTATTCCGCTTGTCACACTTAAAGGTTGCTTTTCATTAGGAATACCATTTTTATTGCAAGTAATATTTGCACTATGAAGTATATTCGCAACATCTCTACCATTAGCATTAAAAGGTGTTAAATCTACTAATAATAAATGATTATCCGTACCTCCTGAAACTAATTTAAACCCATATTTTAAAAGTTCTTCTCCTAAAACTTTTGCATTTTTCACAACTTGTTTTTGATATTCTTTAAAATCAGGACTTAGTGCTTCTTTAAGCATTACAGCCTTTGCAGCAATAATATGTTCAAGTGGGCCACCTTGCAAGCATGGAAATACGGCTTTATCTATTTGCTTAGCATATTTAGCTTTACATAAAATTAATCCGCCCCTTGGACCTCTTAAAGTTTTGTGAGTTGTGGTTGTTACAAAATCGGCATAAGGAATTGGAGAAGGATGAACCCCAGCTGCAACTAATCCTGCAATATGTGCCATATCAACCATTAGTTTTGCTCCAACTTTATCTGCTATTTCTCTAAACTTTTTAAAATCTATTATTCTTGAATATGCGCTTCCGCCTGCAACAATTAATTTTGGTTTATGAATTAATGCTAGTCTTTCAATTTCGTCATAATCTAAAAGTTCTGTTTTATCATTTAAACCATATTGAATGCAGTTAAAAAATTTACCTGAAATATTAAATGGTGCCCCATGAGAAAGATGTCCACCAGCTGTCAAACTCATACCCATAAAAGTATCGCCAGCATTTAAACAAGCTAAAAATACAGCCAGATTTGCATTAGAACCAGAATGAGGTTGAACATTTGCATGTTCTGCACCAAACAATTTTTTTGCTCTTTCAATAGCTAGTGTTTCAACTTCATCTATGTTTTCACAGCCGTTGTAATATCTTGCATTGGGATATCCTTCTGCATATTTATTTGTAAAACAACTACCCATAGCTTCTAAAACTGCGTTAGATACAAAGTTTTCACTTGCAATTAATTCAATATGTTCATCTTGTCTTTTCTTTTCTTTTTCAATAGCATTAAATACATCTATATCAACTTCTTGTAAATTTCTTTTATCTATATTCATATTTCCTCCAATGAATTTAAGTATATCATTTTAGCATAAAGTTTTCAAAGCATTTTAAATCATTTGCAATTTAATTTAAAATCTGATAATATTTATTTGTGGCAGTATTTGATGGTAAAGCTCTTGCTATTTATATAAAAAGTAAAGTTGCAGGAGAAATAAAAAAACTTAATAAAAAATTAAAACTTGCAGTCATATTAATTGGACAAAATCCTGCGAGCGAAATTTATGTACGCAACAAAGAAAAGGCTTGTAAAGATGTAGGAATAGATTTTGAATTAATTCGCTTTGCTGAAACTTGTAAACAGGTAGATGTTATAAAAAAAATAAAAGAATTAAATAAAAAAACTGAAATTTCTGCAATTTTACTTCAATTACCTTTGCCTAAACATTTAATTGAAAGAGAAATAATAGAAACAATTTCTCCAGAAAAAGATGTAGATTGTTTAACTCAATCAAATTTTGGAAGGTTGGCACTAGGGGTTTCTGATTTTGCTCCTTGCACAGCTTCGGGTATTATAGAAATTTTAAAGTCAGAGCAAATCGCCATTCAAGGAAAAAGAGTTGTAGTGGTAGGAAGAAGTGCATTAGTAGGATTGCCCACACAATTACTTCTTACAAAACATGATGCAACAGTTACATTATGCCATTCTAAAACTGTAAAACTTAAAAAAATAACAAAAAAAGCGGATATTTTAGTTGTTGCTATTGGTAAACCAAATTTTATAACAAAAAGATATGTTAAAAAACATGCTGTTGTTATAGATGTTGGTATAAATAAAGTTGATGGAAAAATTTGTGGAGATGTATATTTTAAAAAAGTAAAAAAGAAAGCACATCTTATAACTCCTGTGCCAGGCGGTGTAGGACAAATAACGGTAGCAATGCTTTTAAAAAATATTTTATTGCTAAATTTGGAAAAAAAGTGAAAATATGCTTTGTAATTTTGATTAAAATGTATATAATAAACATAGGAAGGGAGGCTATAAGTAATGAAAAAATTTAAATTCATTTCTTCTATAGTTGTTATGGTTGTAGTTTTAGCTGTAATATGCTTAGGTATAGTTATAGCTGTTTCTCCACAATTCGGAATAACAAATTCTGTTACTTTTGTCCCAGAACCTGACATTTCGTTCAGCGTAGTTTGTGAAGCAACTTGGGCAATAGGAGGAGATACAAGCGGTAAAGACCCATCTATTACAATATCAATAGATGAAGATGGAAACATTCATCCAAGTGAAAGATGGGACGCACCTGATATAAATTTCAATAAAGTTTTGCCTGATACTAATGAAGTTCTAATGTCATTTGCATTTACAAATACATCTAGCAACCCAAATAATGTTTTAGAAATTGGTTTTAAAGATATAGTTTCTGATAGTAAGAATACAACATATTTTGAAGACCCAAGGTTTATTGCTGAAGTGCAGGTTGATAATGGTGAGAGAACAATTGTTGCTGCAGATCAAGAAAATGGTGAAGATGTAATATTTAATGTTGCTTCTGGTGATACAGTAACTCTTAATGTATATTATGTATTATTAAGACAAAACACAAATATAAATGTTAGTCAAAACATACAAATTAATATAGGATTAGCAGAAACAATCTAAATAAAAACTTTGAAAAATATTGACACAGCCCTATGGGCTGTGTTATTATGTTTAAGTAAAAATTTTATGCGTTCATAGCTCAACTGGATAGAGCGTTGGTCTACGGAACCAAAGGTTGGGGGTTCGACTCCCTCTGGACGCACCATAAAAATAACATAGATTTTAAACAAAAAGACTATAAAATTTATAGTCTTTTTTACATTTTTTAATTTTATAAATAATTAATGTTTATATTATGTTTAAAAATAATAAAGGAAAAAATTAATTATAATATTAAAGGTTTTTTATTTATATCATATATTTATTTATTGAATTAATAGGCATTAGTTTTTGAATAATTTTTTCAAATTTATTCCAATTTTTAGGATATGCACCATATCCATCTATGTTTAATTCTTCTTTATTAATATATGTTATTTTTAATTTCCAACTTGGTAAATCAGTTATAAAAAAGTTTGAATTAAAACAAAAATCATAATGTTGTTGCCAATTTTCAATTTGCAAAGCGTCAATTTCGTTTAATATAGATTTTATAAATTTTATATTTCTTTTTGTTTTTAATTCATATTCATACCATGTTCCTTTAACTATAATTTTCATACCATCATCTAAAAAATTTACTTTTAAATTGAATGTGCTTTCACTTAGTTGGCTAATAATATTGTATTCTATAGTTTTAATTTGTTTTTTCATTATTTCTCCTATGTATATTATATAACATATTGTATATTATAAAACAAATATAATATTTTTCTAAATAGATTAATAAGCTATTTTATTATTTAACAGAAAATTTTTATTTTTTATATAATAATTTCAGTAAATCTTTATATTAATTTTAGATAAAGGAATAAGGTATGTATAAATTTAAAGAAATAAATTATTTAATTGGGAATACTCCTTTAATTGAAATAAGATATATTTATAATAATCAACATAGAAAGATGTTTGCAAAACTTGAATGGTACAATCTTTCTGGTAGCATTAAAGATAGACCAGCTTATGAAATAATAAAAGATGCTTATGATAATGGTGAACTTAAAGAAGGTCAAACTATATGTGAAACTACTTCGGGTAATATGGGAATTTCTATTTCTGCAATAGCAAGATATCTTAATAATCCTGTTGTTATTTGTATGCCAAAATTTATGAGTGAAGAGCGTAAAAGTTTATTAAAACTTTATGGTGCAAAACTTATTTTAACAAACAATTTTTCTGAGGCTTTTAATACGGCGGAAGAAATAAAAAAACAAGGTGCATTTTTAACTTATCAATTTGAAAATAAAAACAACCCAAAAGCTCATTACGAAGGAACAGCGAAAGAGATATATAAAAAATTAAAAAATATTCCATATTTTGTTAGTGGTGTTGGAACTGGTGGTACACTTATGGGAATAGGAAAGTTTTTAAAAGAAAAATGCAATTCTAAAATAGTTGCCTTGGACCCAAAGGAAGCAAGCTTGTTAAAATTTGGGAAAAGTATTGGAAAACATAAAATTCAAGGACTAAGTGATGAAATTATTCCAAAGATTTACGATAGCAAATTGGTTGATAAAATAATACAAATTAATTCTGACGATGCAGTTTGTATGGCTCAAAAAATTTGTAAGGATTTAGGATTGGGAGTGGGAATCTCTAGTGGAGCTAATTTTTTAACATGCGTTTTAGCTGGGAATAACGCTGTAACAGTTTTTGCTGATGACAATAAAAAATATTTATCTACCGACCTTAGTAATGATTTAAAAAGTGAATTTGTAGAAAAAATTAAATTAATTGATTATAAAATAATTTAAAATGTAATAAAAATCTTTTTTTAATCTAAAATAAATTATTTTTTACTTTGTTTATTTAAGTTTTTAAATTAGCTTTTTTTATTTTTTTAAGATAATAATGAAATAAAACATTTTATGCTTTTTGTTTGACATTTTTATCTTATTTTTTTATCATATAAGCAAGGAGTTAGTTAAATATGAAAAAAGTTTATGAACCTTTGTTTACACCTTGGAAAATAGGCAATGTTGAAATTAAAAATAGAATTGTGCTTTGTCCTATGGGTGGAACATCACTTTTTGGCTGGATGGAGCGTCATCATTTAGATAAAGATGCTTGCGATTTTGTTATGGACCTTGCTAAAAACAATGTAGGATTAATAATTCCGGGCATTGCACCAATTAGAAATATTATGGGTGGACAATGGCTATACAAAAGTAAAGGGACATTTAAAAAATTAAAAACCTTTATGGAAGAATTTCATAAAACAGGAGCTAAACTTTTTGTTCAACTTACAGCTGGATTTGGTAGGTCTTTTTCTATTCCAAATTCTATGGTGCCAATTTTAAAAAGTAAGTTTTTAACTACTTTAATAAAACCTATTATAAATCTTCCAAGACTATGTGCATCACCAAGTAAATTGCCATCTAGATGGTATGAAAAATATCAGTGTAGGGAAATAACTCAAAAAGAAATAAAAGATATGATTAAGGCATTTGCTCTTACAGCAAAACTTTGTAAGGAGGCAGGTGTAGATGGGGTAGAAGTTCATGCAGTGCATGAAGGATATCTTCTTGACCAATTTACTCTTAAATATACAAACCAAAGAACTGATGAGTATGGTGGAAGTTTTGAAAACAGATATAGATTTCCTGTTGAAATAGTAAAAGCAATTAAAGAAGAGTGTGGTCAGGATTATCCTGTTAGCCTAAGATATTCAGCTATTAGTAAAACTATAGGTTTTGGTGAAGGGGCTCTTCCTGGAGAAGACTATAAGGAAGTTGGAAGAGACATGAAAGAAAGCGAAAAGGCAGCTAAGTATCTTCAAGATGCTGGTTACGATATGTTAAATACTGATAATGGAACTTACGATGCTTGGTATTGGGCTCATCCTCCAATGTATATGCCTAAAAATTGTAATTTAGAAGATGTTTCTCATATTAAAAAATTTGTAGATATTCCTGTGGTGTGTGCTGGTAAAATGGAACCAGATGTGGCTGCAAAAGCTATAAAGGAAAACAAGATTGACGCAATGGGAGTTGCTAGGCAGTTTTTAACTGACAGCCATTGGGTAACTAAATTGATGGAAGATAGGCTTGAAGATATACAGCCTTGTATATATTGCCATAATGCTTGCTTTACGATGGCTCATTATAATGGCGTTGCTAACGACCAACCTATAAGCGATTCAAAACACATGGCAAGATGTGCTTTAAATCCTATGACTATGGATGGTGGAAAATTTGATATTAAGCCAGCTAAAAAGCATAAAACTATTGCTATAATTGGTGGCGGAATAGGTGGAATGGAAGTTGCAAGAATAGCTACTATTCGAGGACATAAAGCTGTAATTTATGAAAAATCTGATAAGTTAGGCGGGGTGTTTATTCCTGCATCCAATATGCCATTTAAAGAAAACGATAGAAAACTTTTAGATTGGTATAAAAGACAAATAGAAAAACTTAACATAGAAGTTCATTTAAATACAGAAATCACAGATGTATCAAAATTAAATGCAGATGAAATAGTTGTAGCAACAGGAGCTACTGCAAGAAAACTAAACATAAAGGGCACTGATAAAATAATAGATGCAGTAGATTATTTAAATAATAAAAATGTTGGTGAAAATGTAGTTATAATTGGTGGAGGATTAACGGGTTGTGAAATTGCGTATGAATTATCTTTGCAAGGCAAAAAACCTGTTATTGTAGAAACTAAAAACGATTTAATGGCTGTTAGTGGATTATGTTTAGCAAATTCTTCTTATTTAAGAGATTATTTTAAACACAATAAAACACCCGTTTATTTAGAGAGTTTTGTTCAAGAAGTTGAAAATGGAAAGGTTACAATTATAAGTAAAGATGGTACGACTACAAAAGTTAAAGCCGATACAGTAATTTCTGCTATAGGGTATAACCCTGCACCTATTGTAAAAGGTAATAAACATATTCATATTGTAGGAGATGCACTAAAAGTTGGAAATCTAAGAACTGTTGTATGGCGTGCATGGGAAGTTGCTGAAAAAATTTAATATCAAAAAAAACAATCTATAAATTTATAGGTTGTTTTTTTATAAAGTTTAGAAATGAAGTAGTACTTCCATTTTAATAAAGCTTATTTATTTCTTTTAGTTATTTTTAGTTCTTTAAAAGAATTTTAATTTCTTCTGTATCACATTTTAATCGCCTATATTTTACACCCGCATTGTCAAACATCATTTTAGATGCTATTACACTTTCTGTGTTTGCGTATTTATCACATAGGTATATAACTTCCTTTATTCCAGATTGTATTATCAGTTTTGCACATTCGTTGCAGGGGAAAAGGTCTACATATATCTTTGCATTTTCGAATTCGCGTTTATATCCTCTAAAATTTAAAATGGCATTCATTTCTGCATGGCATACAAAAAAATATTTTGTTTCAAGTGAGTTGCCTTCACGCGACCACTTAAAGTCATCATCGTGTATTCCATTAGGTGTTCCGTTATAACCCGTTGATAATATTCTATTATCATGAGAAACAATACATGCTCCAACTTGTGTGTTAGGGTCTTTACTTCTCATTGCAGATAATTTTGCTATGCCCATAAAATATGTATCCCATGATATATAGTCTTTTCTTTGTTCCATATTTTCTCCTTTTAGTATTTAAATTAATCGTATTAATTATTTAGCGCGGGCTCTATTGGGCAAAGCCCAATAGTAAAGGGCTTTTAAAGCCCTTTTATGCGAACTTTGTTCGCATGCCCGCGCAAAGTTGTTCATCAAAAGTTGTTCATCAAAAGCTTAGTGAGTAGATTTAAATCAGTTCAAGAGTGTTTAAAAATGTGCAAACATATAATAACATGTTGTTTAAAAAATATTATTTATAAAAAAACGCCCTAAAAGGGCGAAATTTTTATTTAGGTTCATCAAAAAATGCATACATATTTGTAAGTTGTCCAACACACATAATATAGTCGAAAAACTTATCAAGTATTGCACTAGCAGATGGAACTTCTGCCATAAGAGCCCCAGCTTGTATAGAAAACCCGTAAATTTTTAAAACATTTGTTATGCAAGATTTAACATCTTTTGCATTTAACTCATAAAGTTCATTCATATATCTAAGAGTTTGTTTTTTGTCTGTAAAGTACCATTTAGTTCCTATATTAATAAGCCTTATGTCAAGTGGTTGACCATCTATGAAAGAAGCATCACAATTTATTTTCCATTCAGCTTGGCTAACTTGAACTAAGCTAATTGAGTTTTTAAAAACTTCTTCAAAATTTTTTATATCCATATAAAACTCCATTTTTTAAAGTTAATTATATAATAACAATTTTTTTTATAAATTCAAAGCAAATTTATCTATTTTTCAAATGTTTTTTGTTTTTTTGCATCTTGCTTTTCTTTTATTCTTAGTGCATCTTGCACATATTGAGTTATATTAGTTTCTGGGGTAATACTAGTTTGATGTGTTGGTTCAAGGTTAAACTTATTTTTTAAATAATCAGATTGTGTTTTTATATCTGGCGAATTAAAAGGCAATACTTCAACATCATAATGGCAATAACTGTTTGGGAATATTACACTAAATTTTTCATCATACACATGCATGTGCGGGCCTTGAATAGCAATTTTTTCGCGTGTTGGGAATCCATTTTTAAATCTTTGATAATGAGTATTTTTTTTAGTATCATATCTAAACAATTCAAAATAAATAGAACCATTAAAAATGGAATACAAAGAAGTGCTATAATGTTTTGTTCCATCTTGTTCTTGTTTTTCCTTTTCAATAAAGAGATATAAAATAATGCCATATTTAGTATCTGCTGCATAAAGTTGTCTATTTTCACGAAAATTTTTACCATTTGCAGAAAAAGTTTTTCTTTCCTCAGATAAAAATATTTTAGGAACTTGTAAAATATATGTGGCAATAGATTGTTCTAATGGAATACAAAATTTTTGTTTGTCAGTTTCGTCAGGAATTAAAATATCTTTTAAACATAAATTTTCTGGAATTGCTAAATGTGTATCTAATGTAAAACCAAGATTTTTACCCGTTAATTTTAAAAGATATTCTTTACATGCTTTGTATGTTGCTTCTCTTTTTAAAATTGTATTCCAATCTTCTTCTGAAAGTTTAAAGTTTGGCTTATATATAGATTGTGCTTTTTTTAAAAGTAATTCAGCTTTAAATTCTTTTTTTACACTATATTTAGGAATTTTTCTTGAACTACTTTTATGCTTCTTTGTATCTTTCATATAAAAAGTCTAACACAAAATTTATAATTTATCAACAGGCAATTGCAAAATAATTGAAAAAATGTTAATATGAACATATGTTTAAAATTACAAAGAATTGGTATGAACTTTTAAAAGACGAATTTGAAAAGCCTTACTTTAAAAAACTACAAGAATTTTTAACGGAAGAATATAACACTAAAACTATATATCCGCTTGCTGAAAATATATTTAATGCTTTAAACTATTGTAAATATGAAGACATAAGTGTTGTTTTAATAGGGCAAGACCCTTACCATCAACCTGGTCAGGCACATGGTCTTTGTTTTTCTGTGCAAGATGGAACAGCACTTCCGCCGTCACTTAAAAACATTTTTAAAGAAATTCATGATGACCTTGGTGTTACTCCACTTTCAAGTGGAAATTTGATAAGATGGGCAAAACAGGGAGTTTTACTTTTAAACACTGTTCTTACTGTTAGGCGCGATGAGCCAAATTCTCATAAAGGCAAAGGTTGGGAAAATTTTACAACTAAGGTTATAGAACTTGTAAATAAAAAAACTTCACCTGTTGTGTTTTTGCTTTGGGGAGGGAATGCAAAAGCACTTGAAGGACTTATAGATAAAAACAAACATTATGTTTTAAAGGCAGCACATCCAAGCCCGCTTTCTGCGTATAATGGTTTTTTTGGTTGCAAACATTTTTCAAAAACAAACGAAATTCTTGAAAAAAATGGTAAAAAACCTATAGATTGGAGATAAAAACATTGACAAAATGTTTTTTTGTGCATATACTAGTCTTATCGTGCTAGGCGGGGAGTTAGCGGTTCCCTGTATCTGAAATCCGCTTTACGCAGAGCTGAACGCTTGCCTCGGCAAAATTTTGTTAAGATGTTTGGTGCAATTTTCATGTGATGAAATCAAGGTCTTATGCAATAGGAATTCGTGAATCATGTCAGGGTCGGAAGACAGCATCATTAAGCGAAATCTCTTATGTGCCATAAGGTAGCTTTGGTGGAGCATGAATTTGCATTGAAGCTTTGCAAGTTTTGACAAAGCAAGAAGCACGATTTTTTAATAAATTTCACGCCTTAAATCTTATAGGGCGTATTTTATTTTCCATAACCTAGAATAAAGTCTAGTGATGTATTAAAATATTTAACAATGTCTAAAAGTTTGTTGGTTTTTGGAAGTTGACCTTTCTTCCACCTATAATAATTATATTCACTCATACTTAATTCTTTCATTGTTTTTGCAATGGAATTATTTTTTAATTTTATTAAAAAGTTAAAACGGTTTACAAAGTTAGAAGTTTTTAAACTTAACGGCGAAAGGCTGTCTGTTAATCCAAATAAATAGTCAAGTGAACAATTAAAAAATTTTGCAATGTTTAATGCTATTTCAATTGTTGGATAGTAGTTCTTATTAAAATAACCATTAATAGTTGTAGACGAAATAGATAATTTATTGGCTAATGCTAATCTTGATAAGTTATAATCTTCCAAAAGTTCTTTTAATCTTTCTTGAAACTTGTTCATTTATACTATTTTCTCCTAAAAACAAAAAAATCTCTCACTTCTTTCTAATTTTTAGCAAAATATATGGATTTTTAATTGCATTAGAGAGTTGTGAGGGTATATAATTTTGTGGAGGTAATTTAAATGAATGAATTTGAAATGATAAAAATTATATACTTAATTTTTCTATGTAAATATAAAAATGTTGTAGATTATAACAATAAGGGAATTACTATATTTTTAAAAGATGGGACAAAAGCGAATATAACTATTAAAAAAGAAAAGGAGTAAAAATGGATTTTATACAAATAGCAAAAATTTATTTAAATTATGTTATGAGTGAAAATGAAGAGCCAAAATTGTTGTTAAATAAAGAAAATTTAATAAATGAATTAAATAATTTTTCTTTTTTAATTCCTATTTCAGAAAATAGTTTTAAGTTTATAGGAATTGGAGAATTTTATATTTTTGATGTTGAATAGTTATGTAATTAAAAGAAAAGGCTTAGCTTTTTCTTTTTTATTAACTATTAGTTGCTTTTTTTTGTGAATTATTGTAATATATTATAACTTTGTTTATAAGGAGACTTTATGCAGAAATCTAATGCTAAAAGATTTATTGAAGCCTATAATCAAATTGATTACGCACTAAGAGTGCAACATAATTTTAAAAGAAGTATGGGCTATTCCGATATGATTAGAAGAGCGGTTGCCGTTAATTATATTGTTAGAAAATATGAAGATGATTTAATAGATTTTGGCAGACTTAGAAATGCTATTATTCATAGAAGCAACGATGAGTATATAATAGCAGAGCCTCATGATGATGTTGTGGTTCAAATGGAGAAAATTGCAAAACTTATTTGCACACCACCAAAGGTTATGGAAATTTTAAATTTGCATGATGTTTTAACGGTTCATTATAATGTAGATTTAAAAACTGTGATTAAACTTATAAGTTCATCTAAGTATAGCAATATTCCTGTATATAAAGATGGAACACTTTTAGGTGTTGCTAATGGTCAAAAAATATTAAACCTTTTAGGTAGAAAAATTGAAGATGGGCAAGATATAACACAATATATAGAAAAAACAACTATTGAAGAAGCAATTTCTGAATTTCCAGAGGGCGTTAAATATTATGACATAGCTTCAAGTGATGTGACCATTGAAGAAGTGCTTGATATGTTTGATAAAAACAGAAAGCTTTTAATTGTTTTGATTACTAAAACAGGTAGTATGCAAGAAGCCCCGCTAGGAATTGTAACGCCTACAAACATAATGGATTTAAACAATATTTTAGAGAATTATTAGGAGATAGATATGAAAAAAGAAGAAAGCATGCCAAATTTTATAAAAAATGAGGAAGAAATTTTAAAGTTTTGGCAAGATAATAATTGTTTTGAAAAATTAGTAGAAAAGAATAAAAATTCTGGAAAACATTTTAAATTTTTAGATGGACCAATCACCGCCAATAATGGAATGGGTGTTCATCATGCATGGAATAGAAGCTTAAAAGATATTATGCTTAAATATGAGGCTATGAATGGTTACTCTGCACATTATCAAAATGGCTTTGATGCGCAAGGACTTTGGGTTGAAGTTGAAACTGAAAAGGAGCTTGGCTTAAAGGACAAGCGTGATATTGAAAAGTTAGGTCTGGATAAATTTACAACTGCTTGTATGGATAGGGTTAAAAAATATTCTGGTATAATTACAGAACAATCTAAGCGTTTAGGGCAGTGGATGGATTGGGAAAATTCATATTTTACCAATTCAGATGAAAACATAACATCTATTTGGTATTTCTTAAAAGAATGTTATAAAAGAGGTTGGCTAGTTCAAAAATATCGCCCTATGCCATGGTGTAGTCATTGTGGAACATCACTATCCGAGCATGAACTTGCAGATAGTTATAAGGATATGGAACATTTAGCGGTTTTCTTTAAATTGCCTATAAAAAACACAAATAATGATATTTTAGTTTGGACAACTACTCCTTGGACACTTTCTGCCAATGTTGCGGTTGCAGTAAACCCTGAACTTGAATATTCTATATGTAAAGTAAAGAGCAGTGATAGAAACATTATAGTTTGTTCTTCTGCAAAAAAAGTGCTTAAAGATGATATTGTTGAAGTTGTGAAAACTGTTAAGGGTAGTGAACTTGTAGGTCTTGAATATGAAACATGTTTTCCAGAATTAAGCGAACAAAATTTCCCTCATAAGATAGTTGCATGGGAAGATGTAGACGCCCTAGAAGGCTCTGGTGCTGTTCATATTGCTCCTGGTTGTGGTGCAGAGGACTTTGAACTTGGTCAAAAATTAAATTTACCAAATGTAATCCCTGTTGATGAAAATGGTATTTTCTTTGATGATTTTGGCTTTTTAGCTGGTAAAAATACAGTTGAAGTGGCTGACATTGTATTCGATGAACTTAAAAAGCGTGGTAAACTTTATTATACTCATAAACACATGCACAGATATCCTATTTGCTGGCGCTGTAAAAATCCGCTTATTTTTAGGCTTACAAAAGAGTGGTATATTAAAGCAGATGAAATTCGTCCTCAACTATTAAAAGCTGTTGAAACGGTTAAGTGGCAACCAGATTTTATGAAAAAGAGAATGACTGATTGGCTTGAAAATATGGGCGATTGGTGTATTTCAAGAAAGCGTTTTTATGGACTACCACTTCCATTCTATATCTGTTCTAAATGTGGGAAAACAACTGTTGTAGGTTCATTAGATGAACTTAAAAAACTTTCTAGTGAAGAAGAGGTTAACAAGCTTCCACACCTTCATAGACCTTATATTGATGAGATAGAAATAACTTGTCCTCATTGTGGAGAAAAAGTTAAACGCGTTACAGAAGTTGGCGATTGCTGGCTTGATGCAGGTATTACGCCATTTAGTACTAAAAAATATTTTACAGATAGAAAATTTTGGGAAGAAAACTTTCCAGCTGATTGTGTAATAGAAATGAAAGAACAAATTAGACTTTGGTTCTATTCGCTATTATTTATGAGTGTAACATTAACAGGCAAAGCACCTTACAAAAAGGTTATAGGTTTTGCTACACTTGTAGCAGAGGACGGCTCTAAATTTTCTAAATCGGGTAAAAACAATATAAGCTTTTTTGATGCATGTAATAAAATAGGAGCAGATGTTATTAGATATATGTTTGCATCAAATAACATGCTAAACGATACTCGTTTTGGATATGGAATTACAGATGAAATTAGAAGAAAACTTTTAGGTCTTTGGAATGCATACATTTTCTTCAACACTTATGCTGTATTAGATAATCCAAAGCTTGATGGTTTTGTTCCAAATATTACAAATGTAACAGATAAATGGCTTGTTGAAGTAACAAATAAATTTATTGCTAATTCTAAAAAATATTATGATGACCAACAGTTCTATTTAGTTGTTAAAGATTTTGAAAAATATATTGATGATTTAACAAATTGGTATATTCGTGTAAACAGAAGAAGATTTTGGAGGTCTGACGACGAGGAAGATAAGCGTACAGCTTATTGGTGCTTGTATTCTGCAATAAAAAATGTTTGTAAAGTTATGGCACCAATTATTCCTTTCATGACGGAACATATCTGGCAAAATATGTGTAGAAGTTTTGAACCTAATTCTGCGGAAAGTATAATACTTTCTGATTTCCCAGATAAAATGCTTGATATAAAAGACGAAAATTTAGAAGAAAAAACAGATATTGCTAGAAATATAATTGCGTTAGCACAAAGGCTAAGAAATGAAAACCAATTAAAAATTAAACAACCATTAAAAGAAATGTTTGTTTGTGCAGAAAAATTTGTTAAGCCTAGTGTAGAATTGTTTGCCGATATTATAAAAGATGAATTAAATATAAAAACTCTTGTTTATGAAGAAAATGTTGAACGCTTTAATGAAAGATTTTTAACTGTAAACTTTAAAACAGCTGGTGCAGTTTTAAAAGGTGATGTTCAAAAATTAAAAGCAGAACTAGCAAAAATATCTGATAGTGAAATGCAAAATCTTATAAAATCCTACGATGATAATGGTCAAGTAAGTGTAGGCGAATTTAAAAATTTAGATAAAAATTTATTTATAGTATCTTCAAAACCAAAGGAAGAGTTTGTTATAATGTCTGACGGCGGAATTACCGTTGTTTTGGATATTACATTAGATAGAGACCTTATGCTTGAAGGTTTGTACCGCGAATTAACGCGTTCTGCTCAGGTGCTTAGAAAAGAAGCAGGATTTAAAGTTGAAGATAGAATTGTAGTAAGCTTTAAAACAAACAGTAAAGATTTAAACGAAGTTATTGAAACTTATAAAGATAAAATAATGGCAGAAGTTTTAATTAAAGAAATTGTAAGTGATTTAAAAGACTTTGCTATAAGTAAAGAAGTTAATGTTGGTGAAGATAATATAGAAATTAAAATGAAAAAGGCATAAAATGAAAGTAGCAAATAATTGGAAAGATTACGAGGTTATAGCAACAGGAAATGGGGAGAAGTTAGAGCGTTGGGGAGATGTTTATCTTCTTCGTCCTGACCCACAGGTTATTTGGGAATCTAGCATGGATATGAAAAAATTTCCAAAACTAAACGCACACTATAAGCGTGAAAGCACGGGAGGCGGAAGATGGGAAATTTTAAAAAAATATCCTGAAAGTTGGGTGATAAATTACAAAAATTTAAAATTTAAAATTAAACCTATGGGTTTTAAACACACAGGGCTATTTCCTGAACAAGCTGTAAATTGGGATAGAATGATAGACTTAGTGAAAAGTGCAAACAGACCTATAAATGCACTAAATTTATTTGCCTACACTGGCGGAGCAAGTGTTGCACTAGCTAGTGCAGGTGCAAGTGTAACTCATGTTGATGCTAGCAAGGGAATGGTAGAAAGAGCTAGGGAAAATATGGCACTATCTGGTCTTGCTAATTGTCCTGTTAGATATATTGTGGACGATTGCTTTAAATTTGTTCAGCGTGAAATTAGACGCGGTAAAAAATATGACGCCATAATTTTAGACCCACCAAGTTATGGTAGAGGTCCTAATGGTGAAATGTGGAAAATTGAAAATGATTTGTTTGGTTTTTTAAAAGAGTGTAATAAAGTTCTTTCAGATAATCCATTATTTGTTTTAATAAATTCTTATACAACAGGACTTCAAGCAAGCGTACTTAAAAATTTGTTGCAACTTTCTTTTAAAGAAAAGAATATAGATGCAGATGAAATTGGTCTTCCAACAAAAGAAGATATTGTGCTTCCGTGCGGAGCTAGTGGACTACTTATATTTTAAGGGGAAATATGGAAAACTTAAATGTAATTTATGAAGATAATCATATAATAGTTGTGGTAAAACCACAAAATGTTCCAAGTCAAGCAGATGAAAGTAAAGATGAGGACATGCTAAGTTTAGTTAAAGCATATATTAAAGAAAAGTACAACAAACCCGGTGAAGCGTTTGTTGGGCTTGTTCATAGGCTAGATAGACCAACAGGTGGTATTATGGTTTTTGCTAGAACTAGTAAGGCGGCAAATAGACTTTCAGAGCAGATTAAAAATGGAGAATTTGTCAAAACTTATTATTGTGTTACAGAGGGTATTCCAAAAGAGCTTGACGGACATATTGTTAACTATTTAAAGAAAGTAGATAACATTGTGAAAATTGTTCCAATGAGCGAAACAGGTGCTAAGCGTGCAGAAACAATCTATAAAGTTTTGCAAACAAACGGCAAAAATGCATTAATAAAAGTAAATATTTTAACAGGAAGGTCCCATCAAATAAGAGTGCAAATGGCAAATCTAAACGCTCCTATTTATGGTGATGGTAAATATGGAAAAGTAAATAAACTTACAAATCATCTTGCACTTTGGGCAGGTGAGTTAAGTTTTAAACACCCTACTAAAGATGAAACTTTGTATTTCAAGGTTTATCCACCAGAAGAAAAGCCTTGGACAGAGTTTAATTTATTAAAATTTTTAGGTTAGGGAGAGTTATGAAAAAAAGAGAAGAAATTGAAGAAAAATATAAATGGGATTTAAGCGAATATTCAAAAAGTTTGCAGTCTTGTGAGGAAGAAATAAATAGTGTTGAAAAACGCTTTGAAGATATTGCAAAGTTTGAAAACAAATTAAATAATGATAAGGATATATATGAATGCCTTACACTTGAAAGCAAAATTAGTGAAGATTTAAGCAGACTTTATGTGTATTCATCTTTAAAAGTAAAAGAAAATGCAAAGGATAGTAAGGCTGTTGAACTAAGTGAAAAGGTGAGCTCAGTTTGCGTAAAATTTAGCACAATAACTAGCTTTATAAGTGTAGAAATTGGAGAACTAAGTAAGGAAAAACTAACAGAACTTGAAAATAATTTAAATTATCCACAATTTAGAACATATTTTAAATCAATATTAAGGCAAAAAGCACATATTCTTTCAAAAAAAGAAGAAAAACTATTATCACAAATGGGCGATTTCACAGGTGGCTTTTCAGATGTTTTTGATATGTTTGACAATGCAGATGTAAAATTTCAAAATGCATTAGATAGTAAAGGGCAACCTCACAAATTAACACATGCAACATATTCTCTTTTAGTTGAAAGTTCAGACCGTGAACTTAGAAAAAACGCAATAATAAACATGAACAAGGCTTATGGTGAGTATAATAATACTCTTGCAACAAATTATATTAATGATATTAAAGTGGGTTGTTATTTTGCAAAAATTAGAAATTATCCATCAGCTCTATCGGCTTCAATTTATAACGAAGAGGCAAGTGAAGATGTTTATAAAACACTTATTGAAGGTGTAAATAATAATTTAAATGTATTTCATAAATATTTTGAAATTAAAAGAAAACAACTCAAACAAAAAACTTTTGCAATATATGATATCTACGCAAAAACTTGTGAAGATTTTGATATAAATGTAACTTATGAAGAAGCTTTAGAACTTGTAAAAAAAGCTTGTGCTCCACTTGGAGAAGATTATTTGAATTTATTAGATAAAGCTAAAAACGAACGCTGGATAGATGTTTATGAAAATGAAGGTAAAGATAGCGGAGCTTTTTCTTGGGGTGCTTATGGAGTTCACCCTGTTGTATTAACAAATTTTGTATCTAACTGCAATTCTCTTTTTACTCTTGCGCATGAATTAGGGCATTGCATGCATACTTATTATTCAAATGAAAATCAACCTTATGAAGACGCAGGCTATACAATTTTTGTTGCAGAAGTAGCTAGCAATGTAAATGAAATGTTAATGCTATTATATCTTTCAAATAAAGCTAAAACAAATAAAGAAAAAATATATTATTATGATTATTTATTAAGTATGTTTAGAGGAAGTGTATTTCGTCAAACAATGTTTTCTGAATTTGAATATTTTGCACATGACACTTATGAAAAAACTTCAGCACTTTCTAAAGATATTTTAAACAACTATTATATAGAATTAAACAAAAGGTATTTTGGAGAAAAGGTAGAAATTTTAGATGAAATAAAATATGAGTGGAGTAGAATTCCTCATTTTTATAGTTCTTTCTATGTGTATAAATACGCCACAGGTCTTATAAGTGCTATGGTGATTGCAAGAAACATATATTCAGGTAAAGAGAATGCAAAGGAAAATTATTTAAAATTTTTATCAAGTGGAAGTTCTCTTCCTCCTATTGAACTTTTAAAAATTGCAGGTGTAAATCTAGAAGATAAAAGCACTTTTGATGAAGCGTTTAATTTTATTAATTCTATTTTAGATGATTGGAACAAAATTTTAGGAGAATAGTATGTTACAAGTTAAAGGTTTAACCAAAAGATATGGTGATAAGCTTGCAGTTGATAATATTAGTTTAGAGGTAAAATCGGGGCAAATAACTGCATTTATAGGGCATAATGGTGCAGGTAAAACAACAACACTTAAAGCTATTGCTGGCATTATAGATTTTGATGAGGGCGAAATTTTAGTTGATGGCAAAAGTGTAAAAGATGATAACTATAAGGTTAAGTTTAATATCGGATATCTTCCTGATAATCCAGATATTTATGAAACATTAAGTGGCATAGAATATTTAAACTTTATAGCTGATGTGTTTTATGTAGATAAAAATGTTAGAAAAGAAAGAATTGAAACTTATGGTAGAAGGCTTCAAATCTTTTCCGATTTAAATGCTCCAATTAGCACTTATTCACATGGTATGAAACAAAAACTTGCAATACTTAGCCTTCTTGTACATAAACCAAAATTATATCTTTTTGATGAACCTTTTGTTGGGTTAGATCCTATTACGACTCATGAATTTAAAGAGATAATGAAAGAAGTTTGTAGTGAGGGTAGTGCAATATTATTTTCAACTCATGTATTAGAGGTGGCAGAAAAGCTTTGTAGCCATGTAATAATCATAAAAAATGGTAAAATTATGGGACAAGGTGAAATGAAAGCCGTTAAAGGTGATAAAAGTTTGGAAAGTTTATTTCTTGAATTGGAGAAATCTGAATGAAGAATGTGCTTAACTTAATCAAAATAAACTTTATTTCAATATTTAAAGGAATGTTTAACTTCAATAAGAAAAGAAAAGGTGCAAGCTTTTTAGTTACAGCACTATTATTTTTAGCACTTTTATATTTTGCTTTTGGAAGCTTAATGAATACATTTGGATATCTTTTGAATGAAGTGGGCGAGTTAAACTATTTGATTTTTATTGGGGCATTGTTTAGTTTTGTCTTTGTACTTTTCTTTATTACCTATGAAGCTCAGAGCTATTTTTTCAAAACAAAAGATTTTGAACTTTTAAGCAGTTTACCAATAAAAAATCATGAAATTGTAATAGCAAAATATTCCAGTGTACTGTTGTCTGCATATTTATATAGTTCTATTATTTTATTTCCTACAATAGTTGTGTATTTTATTTATGCACCGTTTAATTTTGGATTTTTACTTTTATTTTTATTAGGATTTTTGTTTTCTCCATTAGTTCCTATGGCTCTTGGAACTCTTTTAGGTTTAGTTGTAAGTTTGGTAACTAGCAAATTAAAACATTCAAATATAGTTTATATAATTTTGTTTTTTATTTTGTTGATAGCATACTTTTTGCTTTACTATAAAATGAACAACTTTATAAATTTACTAGTACAAAACGGGGATAGTTTTTTGTCTGGCATGCAATATTATCTTCCTAGTGTTGCCTGGTTTTATATGGGATTTGCAGGCTTAGATGTGCTATATATTTTCTTGTTTGTAATTTTAAGCTTGGTTGTTACTGCACTAGCTATTATATTGTTATCACTCTTGTATAAAA
The DNA here is from genome assembly GCA_944350095.1 of uncultured Clostridia bacterium. GTDB lineage: Bacteria > Bacillota > Clostridia > Christensenellales > UBA1242 > Caccopulliclostridium. Next base: position 8,016 of record CALVOB010000016.1, on the reverse strand, counting down.
AAATAAATTATAATCTCTTAAAAAAAGCAACTGTAAAAAATAAAGGGGAACTTAAATACAATAAAAAAAGTCAGGTAAGTAGTTATTTAAAATTAGAAACAAAAAGATATTTTAGTTATCCAACTTATGTTTTAAACACTGCATTTGCATTGATTTTTATGATTATATTGCCGTTTTTAATTAAATATGGTATGTTTGCAGATTTGTCGGGGATAGAAAATGCTGAAAAATTTTTACAAACAATTATTCCAATTCTATCCATTTCTTTAAATGCTATGTTTGCATGTATGTGTGTAACAACAAGTTCTTCTATAAGTATAGAAGGTAAGCAAATTACACTTTTAAAAAGTTTGCCAATAAAGCCATCAAAAATATTTTTTACTAAAATATTATTTAATAATTTATTAGTTTTTCCGTTCATTTTTATATCGGGCATTATTAATTTAATTTTATTTTTTGAATATTTTAATATTTTTTTAAGTTTGATGCTTTTTATAATTCCAATTATTGCCATTATTTCATTTAGTACTTTTGGACTTTTAATAAATTTATTGCTTCCAAAATTCAACTTTGATAATGTAAATCAAGTAGTAAAACAAAGTTTAAGTTTATTTATAGTTTTACTTAGTTCAATGTGCGTAGCAATAATACCTATGGTTATAGGTTACTCAATTCAAAATTTAAATAACTATATTTTTTATAGCATTTTTGCATTAATTTATTTAATAATATTTGTTGTTAGTTTTGTTATTCTAAAAGTTAAAGGTGACATTATTTATTATAAATTAAAAGTTTGAAATTTAATTATAAATAAAACTTTTGCATAATTTTTGCAAAAGTTTTATTTTTAGCTTTTATTGTAATAATCATTTTAATTTAAACAAATTATTCATTTTTTAAACTAATTTTGAGCAAAACCTAAACTTATAAGTATAGCTCTGTTTATTTCTTTCATTTTAATTATATCTAACGATGAAACTTTTTGTTTAAGCCTTGTTTTATCTATTGTTCTTATCTGTTCAAGTAGTTCAACGGAATCTTTTTGCAAATTATATTTACTTGCGCTTAATTCTATATGCGTTGGAATTTTTGCTTTGTTTATTTGACTCGTTATGGCGGCAACAATTACAGTGGGGGAATATTTATTTCCTACATCATTTTGCAAAATTACAATAGGTCTAATACCGCCCTGTTCGCTTCCCACAACGGGGCTAAGGTCGGCATAAAAAATATCTCCTCTTTTAATCTGCTCTGTTTGCTCCATATAATTCCTTTTCGTAATTTAGAAGGCATTTAAGGTCTGGATCACAAAATACTTGGTCTATAATCTTAGACATATCCTCCTGTTTCATATTATGCAAAGATAGGTCATATTCGTTAAAAATTATGTTTTCAACTTTGGTGCCTTTTTCTTTCTCAAAGTTGGTAACACTTTTATTTAATTCATTTGCATATTCATTGAATTTTGTGTTCATTAATTTATCTCCAATTTAATTTATTTTTAAACTAGATTATGAAATAAAAAAATTTTTATAAGTAATTTAGAAAAATATTTAAATATTGACAAAATTTTCAAATTTGTTATAATAGCAACATACCAAAGGGGAAATTATGAGTGATAATGACGATTATGAAAACTACGGCGATGATAACGAAAATGCTATAAGATACTATGTTGATCAAAATGATAGAGTAGTTAAAGCTGATAAAGGTATAACTAAACTTTATTTGTCGCCAGATGTACGCGAGATTGCAGCGGAGGTTTTTAAAGACCAAAAGGAATTAGAAACAGTAATTTTAGGTGCCAACTGTGTAAAGATAGGCGAGGGGGTTTTTAAAAATTGTCCTTCGCTTACAAAAGTGGAGCTTTCTAAGTCTATTCTTGAAATTCCAAAGGAAGCTTTTTCAAACTGTAAATCTTTATCCTATATCTTGTTGCCTGATGTTTGTTTTTCGGTAAAATCTAAGGCGTTTTATAATTGTACAAATTTAAAATACATAAAAATTCCTTCTAGTGTGGCTGAAATTTCACCAGATGCATTTTTAGGTTGTAGAAATTTGCGTGTAGTGGAAGGCCCTGAAAAATTTAGAAGTTTTTTTAATAGAATGGGTGTTTATTACATTACTACAAAAACAAAATATATTAAAAATGAAGAAGAAAACGATTTAAATGTTGTATTGCCAGAGCATATAATTGAAATTAAAGATTCAACATTTGAAAATAATGGGCGTATGACTTCTTTTTCAGCAGGTGCTAATTTAGAAAAAATTGGGAAAAGAGCTTTTAAAAATGCAAGATTATTAAAAGATGTTTATTTAGGTGATTGCAAGCTTAACGAACTTGGGGTAGAAGCATTTAATGATTGCCCTAATTTAATAATTGTAGTTCTTCCATATTCTTTAAAGGAAATAAAACCACTAACTTTTGCAAATTCCTATAAACTTGAAGATATACTTCTTCCTGAGGACCTTGAAAAAGTTGGTGAGTATGCATTCTGCTATACTAATATTGGAGAAATAGATTTTCCAGACACTTTTTACAGCCTAGCAATTTCAACTTTTGAAGGCTGTAGAGGTCTTGAAAGTGTTAAATTAAGTGATAAAGTTGAATATATTCCAAAACTTTGTTTTGAAAATTGTCATAATCTTTCAAGAATTAATCTATCAAAAGTAAAAGTAATTGATGATTTAGCATTTAAAAATTGTTACGGACTAAATAGGATTTCTTTAAATGTCAATAAAATCGGGAATAAAGCATTTAAAAATTGTGTTGGGTTAGAAAGTGCAGATATTGCTGTAAATTCAATGAAAAGTGAAGCTTTTTCAGGCTGTAAAAATTTAATTGAAGTATCATTAAAAGGAAAAATCAGAGCCATACCATACAAAGCTTTTGAAAATTGTACAAATTTGAAAGCTATTAAAATTCCTGAAACTGTTACTAGAATTTGTGAAAAATCTTTTGTTAATTGTAAAAATTTAAGTTATATAGATGCAAAAAATGTGGAATTTATAGATGACTATGCATTTTACGGTGCAGAAAAACTTGTATCCATTAATTTAGGTAAAAATTTAAAGTATATTTCGCAAACTGCATTTGAAAATTGTCCTAATATTCATTTTGTAACAGCACCTGAAAGGTTTAGAAAGCTTTTTGAAAATAATGGCATAATTTTTACAAGTACTTCAGATTATGCAAATAATATTAATAAAATAGATAATAATAGTAAAGAAGGTTAATATACCTTCTTTTTTTAAAAGCAATTTTTAAAAATATGTCAAATTTTGACAATTATGTTAAATTTGTTAGACAAAATACTTTTTTAAATGTATAATAAATTTAGCTTATAAATATGCATAGGTAATTTAAGGGGGATTTAATGGAAAGAAAAAAAATATTTGATATTTTAGATATTATTAGCATTGTTTTAATAATACCAGTATTAATTCTTGGCCTTTTTTGTAGCATATTAATGTATAATGCGAAACATCAAAATGGTGTACCATCATTGTTTGGCTCTTATGCAGTTACAATAAGAGAAAATATTACAACAGAGGAACACCCAGAATTTACAGAAGGGGCAAAAGTTTTAGTATCTTCTGTTAATCCTGAAGATTTACAACCTAGAGATTTTATTGCTTTTTATTCTTATGTTCCACCTGTTGAAGAAGGAGAAGAACAAGAACCTTCAACAGTTGAATTTAGAATGATTATAGAAGTTTATACACAGGAAAATGAAGAAACACAAAAATTAGAATATTATTTTGTAACAGGAAATCCTGAAGGGGAGATAGACCAATTTCAAGATACAGATGGAAGTATGAAGACTGCTTATATAAGCCAAGACTATGTAATTGGTAAATATTCTCAAAGTGAAGGTTTTGCTACCAATTTCTTTACATTCTGTGGCAGTACAACAGGTATAATAACTATTGTTTTAATACCTGCAGCTGTTGTGTTAATTTTAGCTGGAATTAGCTTTGTTGAACAAATAGTAAGGTCAAATAAAGAGAAGAATCAAAATAGAAAGAAACTTATTGAAGCTGAAAAAATGCTACAAGGTGAAACTTTGGTAACTGCTGGAAATATGAATTTAAATTCAAATATTCCACCAAAAACACAAAATGCAAATGTTCCACCAAAAGCACCAAACGCATCTGTTCCACCAAAATCAACAAATACATCTGTTCTACCAAAAGCACCAAACACATCTGTTCCGTCAAAAGCTCCTGTTACTTCTTCACAAACAGCTTCAACAAAACAAAGTACTAAAGTGAAGACGGCATCTTCATCTAACGCTACACCACCAAAAACTCCTATGCCACCAAAAGCATCTGTAAGCAAAACTGCTACACCTCCAAAGGCTCCTGAAAAACCTTCTACACCTCCAAAGGCTCAGGTAAAACCTTCTACACCTCCAAAGGCTCCTGTAAAACCTTCTACACCTCCAAAGGCTCAGGTAAAACCTGCTACGCCACCAAAGCCTAGTACGCCACCATCAAAGCCTACTGATAAAAAATAAAATTAATAATTCTAGCGTCAAGCAAATTAATGCTTGACGTTTTTATATGTTTATTATTTATAAATAAAAAACAATTTCATTTTTTATTTGTATGTTGCATTTTTATTAGTCAATCAATTTTATTATTATAATTAAAACTAATTTGCAAAATTTATATTGTTATTATTAGTTTGGGCTTTCACAATTAATAAATTTCTTCCATAAAATGTTATGTGGAGAAAACAATGGATAAAATAGTGGTTAAGGGCGGTAATTCCCTTATTGGCGAACTTGAAATTAGTTCTGCCAAAAATTCTTATTTACCAATTTTAGCAGGCTCAATTCTTTGTTCAGGTGAGGTTGTTTTACATAAATATCCAAAATATGACGATGTTATAAACATGATTGAAATTCTTGAAAATTTAGGCGGAAAAAGTCAAGTTCAAGATTCAAGCCTTATTTTAGACATGAAAAATTTAAGTGGATATGAAATTCCAAGAGAGCTTGCTAGTTTAACAAGGTCGTCTATATTTAGTTTAGGCTCTATTTTAGGGCGATTTAAATTTGCAAAGGTGGCATATCCTGGTGGTTGCGAAATAGGAGCCAGACCAATAGATTTACATATCAAAGGTTTAGAAGCTCTTAATGTTAAAGTTGTGGATAGGCGAGGCTATTTAACTTGTGATGGTAAAAATATGCGAGGCGGAGATGTTCATCTAGATTTTCCTAGTGTTGGAGCTACTGAAAATGTAATGATGGCGGGTGTACTTTCTAAGGGTAAAACTAGAATTTTTAATGCTGCCAAAGAACCTGAAATTGTAGACTTACAAAATTTTTTAAACAAAGCTGGTGCTAAAATTAAAGGTGCTGGTACTACAACTATCACCATTGAAGGCGTTGAAAAACTAGGTAGTGTAGAGTATACTCCAATACCTGATAGGATAATAGCTGGAACTTATATAATAGCCACTGCAATGTGTGGCGGAGATGTTATGCTAACAAATGCAAAAAGCGAACATTTACAAGCTTTAATTTCTAAACTTGATAATAACTGTTGCAAAATAAGTGTGAAAGGTGATAAAATAAGAGTGATATCAAATGGACGCCATAAAAGTATAAATAAAATAGAAACTATGCCATACCCAGGTTTTCCAACAGACTTACAACCACAAATTATGGCACTTGAAACTATATCTGATGGCACTTGTGTTATAGTGGAAAATTTATTTGAAACACGCTTTAAGCATGTAGGGGAACTTGTAAAAATGGGTGCTCAAATTTTAGTAGAAGGAAGAAGTGCTGTTATTAAAGGCGTAGAAAAACTTTATGGGGCAGAAGTTACTGCAACTGACCTTAGAGGCGGTGCTGGTTTGGTGCTTGCTGGTCTTGTGGCAGACGGATATACTACAATATCAAATATTGGTCAAATAAAGCGTGGATATGAAAGTATTGAATCTGACCTAAAAAAACTTGGCGCAGATATAAAAAAGGTAGAATTTTTATGAAGAAAAAATTAATCATTACATTTTCTATTTTAGGAGGAATTATTGTTTTATTAGTAATTCTTCTTTTCACGCTTTTTGGTTTAAGAAATGTATCTTTAGATTTAAGAACTTATAACTCAATTTTTTCTTCCACTGAGGCGCAAGAAAGTGTAATAGAAAGCGGAAATTTTGCTTACAATATGCCAATATTTTTTCAGGACAAGCAGGCTTATATTGATAATTTAGAAAAAGCAAATCCTTATTTAAAGGTTATAAACATAGAAAGTAAATTTCCTAATTCGTTAATAGTAAAATGTGTTGACAGAGAAGAACTATTTGCCATTAAAATGGCGGACGATAAATATTTTATTTTAGATGAAGATTTAAAGGTATTAAACATAGTTAATAGTTTCACTTCAACTCAAACAAACGCCATTTTATTAGTTTTAGATGATAATATAAATATAAACAACATATTAAGTGCGGAAGTAGGCGATTTTTTAGAATTAAGCGATGCACAAAATCTTTTAGAAAGCTTTTCTCCATCGTTAAAACTGAATAATAGAAATACAGCAGAACAAAAAGCACTTTTTGAAAGTGTATATGTAAAATATAGAACTAATCCTTTAACTGCTAAAAGCGAACCTTATTTTGAACTATATGACTTTGCGGGAGTAAAAATGAGTGTAATGGAAGCAGAGGATTCACTAACTTTAAAACTAAATTGTCTTCTTGCCGTTCACGCGGTTTTCAATCCTGCTGACGCAAATATTTATGAACTTAGGGTGCTTAAAAATTCTAATGGCGAAATTTTTTGTCATCAAACACAAAAATCTTAAAAACTTTGCTAAAAACATTGACAATCAATGTCAAATTATTTATAATTATAAAAAAAAATAATATTTATTCACGAGAATGAATATTTACAGGGGTAAAAGTGGCAAGGTCTTATGTGTCTGTTTTAGATATAGGTTCATCAAGAGTTAGTGCCTTAATTGGCACTAGCGGAATTAACTCTACCTTTGTTATAAAAGGGCAGGGTGAGGCCTCTTATGCTGGTTTTGGTGAGGGGGAATTTTATGAACCTGAAAAACTTGGAGCAGTTATAAGTTCTGCTATAACTAGAGCGGAAGAAAATGCAGGATATGCAATAAGGCATTTATATGTAGGAATTCCTGCTGAATTTTGTAATTGTGTATGTAAAACTATTAGCTCTAATTATCCAACTAGAAAAAAAATAACATCTGATGTTCTTGTTGAACATTATGAAAAATCTTATGAGGACAAGGAAAATCAAACATTAATTTCTTGCAATGCAATTTACAATGTTTTAGATGATGGAAAAAGAGCTTTAAATCCTGTTGGCTGTAAATCATCAAAGATTACAAGTATGGTAAGTTTAATATATGCTCAAAATGAATTTATAAGCATTATAAACAAAATATTGCAAACGCTTGGTGTTGAAAAAGTTACATATGTAAGTTCTTCGTTATGTGAAGCACAATATGTTTTAGAACCTGAAACGCGAACAGGTGCAGGTATGTTAATAGATATTGGATATATAACATCATCTGTGGCAGTTGTGAGAGGACAAGGACTTTTAATGCTCAATTCATTCTCGCTAGGTGGTGGACATATAATGGCAGACCTTGCTGAGTGTTTAAACATAAGCTTTTCTGATGCGGAACAGCTGAAAAGGAAAATTGTTTTATCTTTAAATCCTACTGAAAAAGATTATTATGAACTTGCTCAGCCTGGAGCTACAAAACAAATTTCTGTAAAAATGGCTAATGAAATTGTAATGGCTAGATTAGATATGATTTGCACATGCATTCAAAAATGTATTAGTTTGTATGCAAAAGAAACATCAGATTATATTCCTTTATTTTTAACAGGTGGAGGCGTTTGTTACATAAAAGGGGCTAAAGATTATATGGCAAAGAGGCTTGGAAAAAATATAGAACTTACTTTTCCACCGCTTCCAGAGTTAAATAAGCCAAGTTATTCTTCAATTTTAGGTTTGCTAAACTATG
>CALVOB010000015.1 GCA_944350095.1 uncultured Clostridia bacterium | reverse complement strand
ATAAAGAAAAAACGCTTTGTGTTTAACAGAAGATATACTATTGCCGACCTTACAACAAAAGACCCTAAAAAAATTAAAGATTTAAGAAAGGCGGCATTAAATGAAGCTTATGCAAATTATTTTGAATTAAAGTCTGAATTAAATAGTGGGAAAAAAGCGAGAAAATATGCAACAAAAGCTACTACTCATAGAATAAAAGCTCAAAGAATTACAGCAAATTATCCAAAAGAACAAAAGAATTTTGGTTTTTACGAAAGAACAATAGAAATGCCAGATGGAGAAAAACATGTAGATCATAGAACATCTATAAATTGTCATGATCCAAGAGCAATGTCAATGTTTGAAAGATATGTTCAAGAAAGATATGTTGAACCAAAGCATCATAGACCAACAATTATTGAAATGAATTTTAACGGCGTTAATAAAACCTCAGTTACAAGTCCTAGTGAAGAATGCTTAGAATATGGTAGAATTATGCTAATGAAAGAAGCTTTGGAACTTGCAAGTTCTACTGAGTATGCATCATCTGTTTTTCCAATTAGAATTGTGCAAGCAGATACAAAGGCTGGAAAAACAAATGAGGGTAGAATAAAGGCTGTTGAAGTGGCAAGATATGAAAATAAGGAACAACTTGAAACAGCAATTAATGACTCTCAAATGGCTTTTTATACAAAGTATGCAAAGAATAGAGAAGAAACAAGAGATATGTAAAAAATTATATTGCATAATATAACATAAAATTATTTAATAATTATATAAAAGTAAAGGTACTAATGCCTTTACTTTTTTTTAAACATTAAAAATATTTTGATCATAAAATTATTTATGCTAAAATATGCAAGTGGAGTAGTTATGAAAGGTATTATATTAACTGCGGGAAACGCAAAAAGGTTAAGACATATTACAGATTGTTTTGGTAAAGTGCTTGTGCCAATTTACGATAAGCCTATGATTTTTTATGGACTTTCCATAATGGCAAAACTTGGAATAAGGGAAGTTGCAATTGTTTGCAATGAAAGAGATTTTAAAACCTATAAAGAACTTTTAGTAAATAGATATAATAATTTTGATATTAAATTATTTGTTCAAAAAGAAGCTCTTGGCACTGCACATGCAATAAATTATGCAAGTGACTTTATTGGCGATGATGATTTTACTTTGTTATTTGGGGACAATATTTTTGTAATGAAGAATATTGAAGATTATTTAATAAAAGCTAAACATGAAAATGAAGAGATAACTTTGTTTGCAAAAGAAGTTTTAGACCCTGAAAGGTTCGGTGTAATAGAAAGCGATAAAGATAATAATATTATTTCTATTGAGGAAAAGCCAGAGAAACCTAAAACTAATCTTGCCTCAACAGGTCTTTATATTTGTTCAAATTCTGTTAAACAAAAACTTAAAAATGTAAAATTATCTTCGCGTGGGGAATATGAGTTTACAGATGTAATATCTTTGTGCGTAAAAGAGGGAAAAGCTAAGGTATGTGTACTTCCTAAAAGTTGTAGTTGGTTAGATACAGGCACATTTGATTCCTTGCTTGAATGCTCGATTTTAGTTAAAGAATTTGAAAAAAATAATGGCTTATATGCTTGCATAGAACTTGATTTATTAAATCAAAATATTATTTCTAAAAATGAGTTTAATTCTTTAATTGAACATTATTCTTCTGATTATAAAAATAGAATTTTAAATAGTTTAAAATTAATTTAAGTATCGACAAAACAACCCTTCTGTTATACTATATTAAAAGGAGATAAAACCATGAAAATATATAAGAATATTGATAGTTTTGTAGGGATTAATCATTTTGATGATATTGAAATTTGCGGAGATGAAAACAATAATTTTTATCCTGTTTTTATAAGTAAAACAGATAAAATTGTATACAGATATGCACCAAAAGATTTTGTGCCTTTTATAAGGTCTTTAAATATGTTAACTGATAAATTTTTTGAAAAAATTAACGATAATTACAAAAAATTTAGTTATGCTTGTTCTTTAATGGCTGAAAATAGTAAAGAAGATTTTTTAAATCAACATGAATTTAATGAACAGTGTAAAAAAATACTGTTAAAAAGGCAAATTAAGGTTGTTTGTAAAGAGAATAATAATCAAGAAAGAATTTAAAATAAATTAAAATCCCGTTAGGGATTTTTTCTATTTCTTTTTCTTGTATTTTGTTTTTATTTGTTGTAAAATATCTGCATGAAAAGATTTTATGTGGATAATATTATTTCTTCTAAAACTATTGTAGGTGAGGAGTTTAATCACTTAAAAAAAGTTTTAAGATGTGAAGTAGGTGAAAAGATAATTTGTATTTGTGGTGATGGCAATGAATACATTTGTGAAATAACTAGGATAACAGCTGAATTGGCAGAAATTAAAATTTTAGAAGTTAAAAAATGTAATCATGATTCTTCTATTGAATTAACTGTGTTTATGGGCTTGCCAAAAGGTGAAAAGTTTGAATTTTTAATTCAAAAATTATCTGAACTAGGCGTAAGTAATTTAATTCCGTTTGAAAGCTCTTATACAATTGCAAAACCTAAGGATAAAAAGTTAGAGCGTTACAAAAAAATTGCATTAGAAGCTTGTAAACAATGCGGAAGAAGTAAACCTATGCAAGTTGAAGAGTGTATAAGTTTTAAAAATCTTTTAAACAAAATTAAAGAATTTGATATATGCTATTTTGCTTATGAAAATGCCGACAATGGCAATTTTAATGATGTTAAAGATAAAACTAATGTTGCTATTATTGTAGGAGCAGAAGGCGGTTTTTCTGAGGAAGAAGCAAATAAATTAATTCAAAATGGAGCAAAAATTGTAACTCTTGGAAAAAGAATTTTAAGATGTGAAACTGCTCCTCTTTATGCAGTATCTGTAATAAACTATTTAACAAATAATTAAAGGATAAAAATATGAAAATATGTATTCACACACTTGGCTGTAAAGTAAATCAATATGAAAGTGATGTGCTTGCAGAGTGTTTAAGAAGACTTGGACATGAAGTTAGCACAGAACTTGAAATAGCTGATGTTTATATATTAAATTCTTGTGCTGTTACAAATGAAGCTGAAAGAAAATCTAGACAAGCTATATCTAAATTTTGTGCTTTAAACCCTAATGCTAGGGTGTTGGTATGCGGTTGTGCTAGTGAAAAGGACGATTCTCAGTTTTCTGCACTAAAAAATGTGAACTATGTTAGTGGTGTAGCTAATAAAATGAAGCTTATAGAAAATCTTGAAGTAGATGGGGCGGAAATAGATCCACTTCCTACGGCATACGAAAATTTTGGATTAACAACTTCTTCAAATACTCGTGCGTATGTAAAAATTCAAGATGGTTGTAATAACTTTTGTTCTTACTGTATTATTCCTTATCTTAGAGGCAGAAGTAGAAGTAGGGATATTGTTAGCATATTAAATGAAGTTGAAGGACTTATTTCGGGTTCTGTTACTGAAAATAGACCTTATATAAATGAAATTGTTTTAACAGGTATAAATATTTCTGACTTTAAAATAGACGGCAAAAGTGGACTTATTACACTTTTAAAAGAACTTGATAAATATGATGTTAGAATAAGGCTTGGAAGTATTGAAGAAGGGATTATTTCAGAGGAATTTTTAAAAGAAGCGAGTTTATTAAAAAATTTTTGTCCACACTTTCATTTATCAATGCAAAGTGGAAGCAACAGTGTGCTTAAAAGAATGAACAGAAAATATACTAAGCGTGAATATTTGAAGGCTGTCAAAAAAATTAGAAAATATTTCAAAAATCCTGCTATAACAACAGATGTAATTGTAGGTTTTTTAGGAGAAACAGATAAAGAATTTAAAGAAACTTTAAAGACAGTAAAAAGAGCACAGTTTGCTAGTATGCACATCTTCCCATATTCTTTAAGAAGTGGAACAGTAGCGGAAAAATTATTATTAAACGGAAGATATTCTCTTGTTTCAGGTGAAATAGTAAAAAAACGCGTAAAAAAACTTGAAAAAATTAATAAAAAATTAAAGAAAAAATATATTTTAAAAATTCGTGGTGAAAAATATCAAATGCTTACTGAAACAATTCATGATGACTTTGTGGTTGGGCATACAGAAAATTTTGTTAAATGTTATCTACCTGCTGAAAATGTAGAGTTAAATACGCTTTTAACAGTTGAAATATTAGAGCCTTATAAAGATGGAGCACTAGTTAAAATATCATAATCGACAAAATAATTATTAATAAACTTGCGTTAGACATAAAAAATTTGTTATACTAAATAAAGAAATTGAATGAGGGAAAAATGAAAATAGTTATAGATGCTTTTGGTGGAGATTTTTCGCCTGACGAAATAATAGAGGGCGCAGTTTTGTCTATAAAAAAATATCCTGATTTAAATATTATTTTAACAGGGGATTTTAAAAAAATTGATGATTATTTAAATAAACATAATTTAAACCGTGAAAGGATAGAAGTTATTGATGCTCCAAATATTATAAATTCAGAAGAGGCTCCAACTATTGCTATAAAGCGTGAGGGAACATCTCTTGGCGAAGCATTTAACATTTTAAGAAAAGATGATAAAGTAGATGCGCTTATTTCTTGTGGAAACACAGGAGCAATTTTGGCTGGTGGCTTTTTAAAAATAGGTAGAATAAAGGGAATATCTAGACCTGCACTTGCGCCTTTTCTTCCTACCAAAAAGGGAACTAATGTACTTTTAATAGATTGTGGTGCGAATGCAGATTGTAAGCCTATAAATCTAGCACATTTTGCCATTATGGGTTCGCTTTATTTTTCTGAGATTAAAGGTTTGGAAAAGCCAAGAGTTGGGCTTTTAAGTAATGGTATTGAAGAACATAAAGGTAATGAATTAACTAAAAATTCTTATGAACTTTTAAAAACTCTTCCTATAAATTTTATTGGGAATATAGAGGCAAGAGATATAGTTTCTGGTGATGTAGATGTTGTAGTTACAGATGGTTTTACAGGTAATGTGGCATTGAAAAGCATAGAAGGGGCAGTAAAACTTGCCTTGAATGAATTAAAAACTGCAATAAAATCTAGCCCTGTGTCTATGTTTGGCGCTTTATTTTTAAAAGGTGCGTTTAAAAAAATTAAAAAGACAATGGATTATAAAAAGTATGGCGGTTCTCCTTTTTTAGGTACAAAAAAACTTATTATAAAATCACATGGAGATACAAAAAGAGAAACATTATGCTATGCTGTTGACCTTGCAATTGATTGTATGAAACACAACATAAATAAAAAGTTTGAAGAAGTTTTTTCAACTTTAACCATAAGTGAGGAAACATGAAAGAATTAAAAGAGGTTAATGGTTATACTTTTAAAAATCCTAAATTGTTAGAGCGAGCATTAACTCATAGTTCTTATTCAAAAGAAAACTATGAAAGGTTGGAGTTTTTAGGTGATAGCATTTTAGATTTTATTGTGGGAGATTTTTTATATAAAAAAGTAGATGAAAGCGAGGGAAAGTTATCTAAACTAAGAGCAAGTTTTGTATCCGAACAATACCTTCATAAAATTTTTGATGAATTAGATATAGCTGAATATGTTAGGCTTGGCAAAAGTTATAACTCTGAATTAACAAAATCTGTTAAGGCGGACATTTTTGAAGCTATTGTTGCAGGAATTTATTTAGACGGCGGACTTAGTGAAGCTAAAAATTTTATAGTTTCTACATTAAAACTTGGCAATTATAAAACAATTAAGGATACAGATTATAAATCTCAAATTCAAGAATATTTTCAAGCAAAAGATAAGAAAAATAAAATCACATACAAACTCCTATCGCAAGAAGGAACACCTCATAAACCAATATTTACAATTGGAGTGCTTTTAAATAAAGAACAAATTGGTTATGCGTCAGGTGCATCTAAGCATGAGGCAGAACAAAAGGGTGCTGAAAATATTTTAAAAAAGATAAAAAAGGCTAGTAAAGGGGAAAAAGATGTACTTTAAACAGATACAAATTGCAGGGTTTAAATCCTTTGCAGATAAAACAGAAATTAAATTTGATGATGGTGTAACAGCCATAGTTGGACCTAATGGTTGCGGAAAAAGTAATGTTTCCGATGCTATTCGTTGGGTTTTGGGTGAACAAAGTTCTAAAATGCTTCGTGGTACTACTATGCAAGATGTTATATTTAATGGTACTGAAAAGAGAAAAAGTCTTTCTTATTGTGAAGTTACATTAACTTTTAATAATCAAGATAGATTTTTTAATTTCGATTATGATGAGCTTGCTATCACAAGAAAATTATATCGCTCTGGGGAAAGTGAGTATCTATTAAATAGAAATCCTTGCAGATTAAAGGATATCGTAAATATTCTATACGATTCTGGCATTGGTAAAGATGGTTATTCTATTATTGGTCAAGGTAAAGTTGAAGAGATAATTTCTTCCAAACCTGAAAACAGGCGTGCAATTTTTGAAGAGGCAGCGGGAATAGCTGGCTACAAATCTAGAAAAGTTGAAGCTGAAAGAAAATTAGAAAGAACGCGTGAAAACTTAACGCGTCTTCGTGATATAATTGGTGAAATAGATAGGCAACTAGGACCACTTAGAAAGCAAGCAGAAGTTGCCAAAAAGTTTCTTGAATTAAAGGGTGTATTAAAGGATTTAGAAGTTAATGCATATCTTTATCAATTCGATCATGCAAGTGCTACTAAAGAGCAAATAAATGTAAAATTAAATGCTATTTTAGAAGAACTTTCTTTAAGGCAAACTGAACTTGTAACATTAAATGCTAAATACTCCGATAATATGGAACAAGTGGCAAATTTAGATAAAAAGATGAGTGAACTCCATGAAGAAATATTGTCACTGACTGTAAATATTGAAAAACAAGCTGGTGAAACGAAACTTATTCGTGAGAGAATTAATCATATTAATGAACAAAATGATAAAATTGAGCTTGAAATTTTAAACTCTGAAAATACTATAAAAAAATTAACAGCAGAAAAAGAGTTTAAAGAAAACAAAAGTTTAGAGTTAAATGAAAATTTGAAAACTTTAAATTTAACGCAAGAACAAATATCTGCTGATTATCTAAAAATCGTAGACGAAATTACAAAGACGGAAGTTGAAGCAGAAGAAAGTCAGTTAAACATGATTAATGCACTTGATAAACTTTCTGATATTAAAAGTGATATTTCTCGTTATGAAGCACAACGCGATTTATTAAAAAATAATCTTAGTCAAGCAAAGGATAAGCTTTCAAATTTAGAACTTAGAAGAAAAGACCAAGAAGAAAATTATAATTTAAGTAAATCTTCTTATGAAAAGTTTAATAAAATTAAACAAGAAGTTAGCAAAGAATACGCTGATAAAAAGTTTAGAGTGGATAGCTTAATTTCAGAAATATCTGATGAAGAACAAGAAAAGCATAATATTAATGCTAGAATTCAAGTTTATGAAAATAGAAGAAGACTTCTTTCTGAAATGCAGGCGGAATATGAAGGCTATGCTTATGCTGTTAAAAAGATTTTAAAAGAAGCAGAAAAGAATTCTGGAATTAAGTCTAGAATGGTAGGCGTTCTTGCTTCTCAAATTAAAGTTCCTGAAAAGTTTGAAACAGCAATAGAAGTAGCACTTGGAAATGCCGTTCAAAATATTATCACTTTTGATGAAAACGGTGCAAAAGACCTTATCAATTTTTTAAAGCAAAATAGTTTTGGTAGAGCTACATTTCTCCCTATATCTTCAATGAAGCCAAGAAGAATTAGTCCAGAGGATAGAAGGGCTATATTAACACAGGGTTCATTTGGCGTTGCAAGTGAAATTATAAGTTTTAGTCCACAGATACAAAATGTTATAGAAAATTTACTTGGTGCAACAGTGGTTGTAGATACGCTCGAAACTGCTGTAAATCTTGCTAAAAATACAAGATTTTCCTTTAAGATTGTAACTCTTGATGGCGATATAGTAAATCCTACTGGTTCAATGACGGGTGGTTCTAAGAAAAGTGAAGTGGCAAATTTAATTAGCCGTGAAAGAGAAATTAGCACACTTGGCACAGAAATAGAAAAGTGTAAACAAGAACTTGTAAAGAAAACGGATTATATTAAAAAACTTACAGAAGAACTTTCAGAAACTAAAAAACTAGTTTCTGAACTTGAAGTAAAAAAGTCGGATGCGGAAGTAGAAGAAGCAAAGGAAAAAGAAAAGACAGAAGCTGTTGGTGTAATTTTAACTTCTTTAAACAATGAAAAACTTGACCTTGAAGATGAAATAAACACGCTTTCATCACAAATTGAAATATTAGAGCGTGAACTCTCTGGAAAAAATATAGATACAAACTTTAAAGGTAAAGCAAGCGAAAATCAGTTAGAGAGCAAAAATAAAGCAAATGCATTAAAGGAGCAAAGGGAAAAACTTAATTCCGATTTAACAGCTGTTAGAGTTAAAATTGCTTCTATTGAAGCAGAAATAACCTCACTTGATAACGATTTAACAAGAATAAAGCTTCAAATATCTGAAACTATGCAGTCGGAAAATCAAAACAAGGCAGAACTTGAAAAAAATAAAAAATTAGTTGAAGAAGCGGAAGCAATGATTAAAGCACAAATAGAAGCAAACACTTCTAGGGAAGCAAAAGCAAAGCTAGATTCAATTAAAGCTGAACAAGAAGATATTGAAAATAGAAAAGTTAATCTTCAAAGTGAGTTAAAGGTATTTGAAGAAAAGAGGACAGTTTTACTTGATGAATTAAGTAAAATTAATGAAAAAAAATATAATCAAGAAATGCTATTAAGCAAAGTCGATTCCGATTTGGAGCAAATGCAAGAGAGAATATATGAAGAATATTCTTTAACATATCAAACTTGTTTAGAATTTAAAAGACCAGATTTTAACATTGAAGAAGGTATGCCAGAAATTAGCAGGATAAAGAAAGAAATTCAAAAGCTTGGGTATGTAAATGTAAACGCTATTGAAGATAGTAAAACACTTTTAGAAAGATATGAAGACCTTTCTGTACAAGAAGCCGATTTAAGTAAAGCAGAAGAGGATTTAAACCAAATTATTTCAGAACTTTCAACAGAAATGGCAACTCGTTTTGAAACTCAGTTTAATAAAATTAACGAGAACTTTAAAACAACTTTCCGTGAACTTTTTGGTGGTGGAAATGCAAGGCTTGAATTAACAGAAAGTGAAAATCTGCTTGAAGCTGGCGTTGATATTGTTGCAGAGCCACCAGGGAAAAAACTTCAAAATATAACCCTTTTAAGTGGTGGGGAAAAGGCTTTAACGGCTATTGCTATTTTGTTTGCAATATTAAAATTAAAACCTATGCCATTCTGCTTACTAGATGAAATAGAAGCCGCATTAGATGAAGCAAATGTTGAAAGATTTGCTCAGTATTTAAAGCGTTTTTCAAAGGTTACGCAGTTTATTGTTATTACACACAGAAAGCCAACAATGGAACTTGCAGATAGTTTGTATGGTGTTACTATGGAAGAAAAAGGTGTTTCTAAAATGGTATCAGTTAAACTAAGTGAAGCGGTTAAAAATGTTAAAGGGCAGGAGGAATTAAATGGGGCTGTTTAAAAAGATAGCGGAAGCGCTAAGAAAAACTCGTGAAGCTTTTAGAAGAAAATTAGATGCACTTTTTAGCCATGGTGAGTTGGACGATGAATTTTATGAAGAACTTGAAGCAATTTTAATATCTTCTGATGTTGGCGTAGAGTCTGCAATGGAAATTTGTGAAGAATTGCGAACAAGGGCAAGAAAATTAAAATTAAGAACGGCGGAAGATGTAAGAAATCTTTTAAAAGAAATTATTACAGAAGATTTGCAAAGTGAAAATGACTTAGAAATAGAATATCCTGCCATTATAGCAATAGTGGGAGTAAATGGAGTTGGTAAAACAACTACCATTGGAAAACTTGCTAATTACTTTAAATCGCAAAAAAAAGAGGTTTGCTTAGTTGCTGGTGATACATTCAGAGCAGCTGCGTCTGAACAGCTTTCTGAGTGGGGAAATAGAAATAAAGTAAGAGTAATTAAACATGAAGAAGGCGCAGATGCAGCGGCTGTTGTATTTGATGGTATTACAAGTGCAAAAGCGCGTAAAACTGATGTTTTAATTGTAGATACTGCAGGAAGACTTCACACTAAAACAAATTTAATGGAAGGACTTGGAAAAATTAATAGAGTTATAGAGCGTGAATATCCAGAAGCTAATAGATATAATTTTATTGTGCTTGATGCAACAACAGGTCAAAACGCACTTTCTCAAATTGAACATTTTAATGAATATGTAAACCTTGATGGAATAATTTTAACTAAACTGGACGGAACAGCAAAAGGTGGGGTTGTAATTACTATTTCCAGAGAATACAATCTTCCTGTTGTGTTCATAGGTGTAGGTGAAGGAATTAACGATTTAGAAAAATTTGATGCAAAGGATTTTGCTGATAATATGTTTTAAAAATTAGATAAAAATAAAAAAGATTATAGAATAAAAACTATAATCTTTTTTTAATATTTAAAATATTGTTTGAAACACAAATTTATTTTTTATATTTTGAAATATCAAAAAGCGTTGACTTTTTATTGCAAAAGATTGATTTTTAAATTACAATAATATTTTATTTTTAAATATTTTATTGTTGCAAATCATCTATAAATTCAATTTTTGCGTCAGGAGCTTCTATACTTAATAGATTTTTGCAATTTAGTTTATTTGGCACTAATATTGTTTTTATTGATGGACAATCATTAAATGCAAGTTTGCCAATCTCTAACTTGTCGTTTTTTATTTTTATGGTGTTTAAACTTGAACAACCAATAAAAGCACCATCTCCAATTTTTTCTAAGCTTTTTGGCAAAGAAATTTCTTTTAAACTAGTACAATAGTTAAATGCAAAACTTCCTATTTCTTTAACATTTTGAGAAAATTGCACTTTTTTAAGAAAAGGGTTATTGCAAATAGCGGAATTGTATACTTTTTCTACGGTATTTGCAAAAATTAAATATTGTAAATTAGGTAGAAAACTTATTGCTCCTGGTGCTATTGCTTTTATGCCATCTGGTATTATTAAAGTTCCGTTCTTTACATCTTCTTTATAAACTCGTAATAATGTTTTATCTGTAATTCTCATAAAACCCCCTAACTTAAATAAAGTTTATCATACAATAGTTATGCTGTCAATATGGGAGTTGTGTGGATTTATAAGAAATTTTTTAAACTTTGATAGTTATTTTCTTCTAAATCGCTTAACTTATTACATAGGTCTGTAAGTTCGATAGATACATCATTGTAATCTTTTAAATCTTTTAAACATTGAACTATACCCATAACTGTTCCAATTAAAAAAAGTTGAGCTATGTTTCTTGTACTTTTATCCATCATTGTGCTCATATTTATTGAACCCCAAAGTTTTAATTTTTCAAACCAATTATTGTCTTTTAAATTTATACCTTCACTTTTAGCGAGCATTTCACATTCTCTACTTAAAAGGTCATATTTTGAATACTGTTCACTAAGTTCCTTTTTAAAGTCTTCATCTTCTACCTTAGGAAGCATATCTTCAATAGATTGTAAAGCCGTTGATAAATTTTGAAATATTGAATTAATAAATTTTATGTAATTTTCATTTTGTGCCATGTTTTACCTCCTAGTTTAGTATGTTCCGTAAATAATTTTATATTCTAAGAATACTAAAAAAACTTTTGAACAAACTATGAGTATGAAAAAAAGTACAAAAGTATGGCTAATTGTTTTTATAATCAGCTTTGTTGGTAGTTTATTGCTTTTTAGCAGGGTTTCAAACAGTATCATAATAGGGGATAGTGTTTATTTTAATTTTGATGCTATTGGTTATGTAGGATTAGTTTTTATGGCTGTTTCAGTTGTTAGTGGAGAAGTGCTATATTTTAAATTTATAAAATCTCAAAATTTTACAAGAATGTTATTTTTTTTAACTGTTCCATTAACTCTTACTTTCGCACTAGCAATTTATTTAATAAGCAACATCAACAACTATAATGGCACACAAATTGATACCATTAGACAAGTTTTAAATGTAACACCAACAAACAATATAAATTATGTTTGGGCAATACTTTTAACTATTGTATATTTAATACTTTTATTTATAACTTTTAGTTTTGCTTGTAAACCAATTAAAAAGATAGAAAAGGCAATTTATAGACTTTCAGATGGAAAAATAAAGGACGATATACAAATAGGTGGCAACAAGCAATTTGAGGGGATAGAACATGGTCTTAACAAAATTAATGATGTTTATAAAGAAAAAGAAAATTTAATTAAAAAAACAAATTTAGAATATGAAAAATTTATTCCTAAGCAATTTTTAAAATTTTTAGGCAAAAATAGTATTCTAGAATTAGAACTAGGAAATCAGGTACAAAAAGAAGTAACAACTATGTTTTGTGATATTAGAAATTCTACTGCAACTAGTAGTACCCTTAGTTTAGAAGATAATTTTAATTATATTAATTCATATTTAAAAGTTGTATCTCCGTTAATAAGAAAGCATGGTGGTTTTGTGGATAAATATTTAGGTGATGGAGTTCTAGCAGTTTTTGTGCGAGCAGAAGATGCAATAGAATGTGCAGTACAAATTGTTAGAGCGATTGAACAAAAAAATAAATCTGCTTCAAACACGCCTAGTATGGACATAGGAATAAGTTTGAATACTGGTGAGGTTGTGTTTGGAGTAGTAGGAGAGGAGGAACGTAAAAGCCCAACAATTATTTCAGATACAGTAAACCTTGCATCAAAAATGGAAAATATAAATAAATATTTTCATACAAAAATAATATTTTCAAAGCGTACTTTAAATAGTTTAAAAAATGAATATCCTCTTTCATATAGATTTTTAGGAACTCTTACCTTAGAGGATAAAGATTATCTTTCTTTGTTTGAGTGTTTAGATAGTTACGATAAAAAAATTCGCGAAAAATTAGAAAGTGTAAAAATAACTTTTGAACAAGGTGTAAGATACTATAATTTAGGTAAATATCATAATGCAAAAGAAAATTTCCAATTAGTTTTAAAGAGAGTAAGAGAGGACAAGGTGGCTTACATGTATTATAACAAGTGTGAACAAAAGATAAACGGAGAAAACCCAATGAGATTATAAAAAATCCCTAGTAAAAACTAGGGATAATTTAATTTAAAAAAGGTTAAGCAGATTTTTTCATATCGTCTAACATTTTAGAGAAGTGTGCTTTTTTTCTGCTTGCAGAATTTGAATGAATAACATTTTCTTTTGAAGCGCTATCAAGTAAGCCAGAAACTTTCTTATAAAGTTCTTCTGCTTCTGCAACATTTTTTGCGTCAATTGCACTTTTAAATTTTTTTATAAAAGTGTTTATTTCAGATTTTACTGAACGGTTTTGTTTGTTATTTCTTTCAATTACTTCAACTCTCTTAATTGCTGATTTAATGTTTGGCATAAGTCTACTCCTTTTTAATATTTACTGGTCGAGTTTATCACATATTGAATAATTTTGCAACTGTTTTTCTTAAAAAAGGCATATATTTTTTTGTTTTATTAATAATATCTATATGAAATCGGATATGTTTGATGAAAGTGACCAAGAACTTTTAAAAAATGGTTTTAATTTAAAACGTAATTTTAATTATAATATTGAAGTTGGCAAGCTCTCTATAAAAACAGAGCAAAAGGCAAAACAACTAAAAAAAGATATTGGTGAATATATAATAATAAATTCACCCAATGTTCATTTACTAGGTGGTGATTGTAAAAATTATACTAAAAATATTCTTGTTAAAAATTTAAAAAATTTTATAAAGTCTTACAAAAAAATTTTTGTTGTTGGCTTAGGTAATCCTTCTTTAACCGCAGATTCTCTTGGTGATAAAGTAGTTAAGAAATTATACGTTACAGAGCCTTTAAATGAAATAAAAAGAGGCAATAGAAATATTTGCTCATTGGTTCCAGATGTTTATTCAAAGACAGGCATAAAAACTCAAGAATTAATAGAAGCTGTTTGTAACAAGATAAAGCCTAATTTGGTAATAATTATAGACAGTTTAGGGACATATAATGAAAAGCGTCTTGCTTCTTCTTTTCAAATTTCTACATCTGGGATTACAGCAGGTGGGGCATTGTATAGTGGCAATAAGCCTATTTCAAAAGAAACTCTTGGAATAGATTGTGTTGTTTTAGGAGTTCCTTTAATGCTTGTTAGTGAAAACCCTAAAACTCCGTTAACAGATGTTTTATGTCCTAAAAATATTGATGAACATGTAAAAACATGTGCTGAAATTATTAGTGATGCATTAAATGAAATTTTTCATAGAAAAAACAAAATTGTGCATAATATATTTGAATGAAGATAAAAATTCTAGTTATACTATTTTTAATTTTATTTATTTTTTTGTGCGTCTTTTTTGCTCAAAGTTATTATAACTATGTTTATCCATTAAAGTATAAAGAGGATATTATACGCGAGGCTCAAGAATATAATTTAAATCCTGCACTTGTGGCTAGCATTATAAACACAGAAAGCCATTTTGAAGCAACTGCAATATCATCTAAGGGGGCTATGGGGTTAATGCAAATAATGCCTCAAACGGCAAAGTTTGTTGCAGAAAAATTAAAAATAGAATTTAATGACGATATGTTATTAGAACCTGCTTATAATATAAAAATAGGGTGTTATTATTTAAATTATTTAAGTGAAAAATTCGAAAATAAACAAACTTTACTTTGTGCTTATAACGCAGGTGAGGGTGTTGTAAAAACATGGTTAAAAAATAAAGATTACTCTTTAGATGGCGTTAATTTAGTTAAAATTCCTTATTCACAGACCAATAATTATGTTGAAAAGATAAATAAAATTTTACCAATATATCAAAAGATGTTTAAATAAAAAATTGACCTTAAAGGTCAATTTTTTAAACTAATTCAATATGTTTTTCTTTAGCTGTTTTTTCAATAAGTTTTTTGTCAGCAACTTTTGCTTTAATTGGTTTTTCAATACTTAAAAGATCATTATCTTCTTTTAAGCCATAAAGAGTTTCAATATCTGATATGAGATTTTTCATTTCATTAGCTTTTCGTTCAGTATACTCTTTAATTTCATTAGTAATCTTATCTATAAATATTTGTGCATATTTTTTGTTAATTAAAGCACATGAAATAGGTAAATCATTTAAAACTGTTAAAGGCTCAACTGTATTTGGAAATTTGTTTATGGTACCTTCAACAATTTTGCCCCAATATTCAGGATTGTAATAATTAACCATTGTGTTTTCTTTTGAATTTATTATGTTAAGCTTAGTTTCGTAACCCCCATTAATTAAAAATCTACTAATTAAATAAGTATAGTTATATTTTTTGTTAAGCTTAGGTATTTCCAAATTTAACATTCCATATATTTTTTCAATTAAGTTGGCATCATTATAATGCCAAAAATCTTTTATTGCATTATCTTTAATATAAACATCTTTTTTTCCATTTTTACAGGTTATAAGCATACTTTTTGTAAATCTATCAAATATAATATTAATTTCGCTAATCATATTAAAATCCTCCATCTATATCTAAATAAGATATACTAAAAATAAAAATTTGTCAATATCATAAATGAATTTTGTAAAAAAATATTTTAAAACAATCTCTTGTGAATTAAACTTTGTTAAAGTAAAAAAACAGATGATAAAATAAGAAGTTTATATAAAAATTTTTATAATGAAATCAGAAAAAGTTTTTGACAAGGTTTTTTACAACTTGGTGATTTTATCTGAAAAAAAGTCTATAAAAAAATAGTTGTAAGCTATATTTAAAAAGGAAACAACGATTTTAATCTGGTGGGCAGGGATGGATTCGCCTTGTTGAGTGTGGAGCGAAACAAGCCCACCCACAAATAGCTTGCGGAGGCAGGGTGGACATCGACCTTCGATGGTTCGAATCAAATTACATAAATAAAAAAATCGTGATAAACTTCACGATTTTAATCTGGTGGGCAGGGATGGATTCGCCTTGTTGAGTGTGGAGCGAAACAAGCCCACCCACAAATAGCTTGCGGAGGCAGGGTGGACATC
>CALVOB010000014.1 GCA_944350095.1 uncultured Clostridia bacterium | reverse complement strand
GCCTTGACGGCTCGGATTAATTTTTTCTGGTGCGGGCGACGGGACTTGAACCCATACGGTTTCCCACTTGCCCCTTAAACAAGCGCGTCTGCCATTCCGCCACGCCCGCATTTTGCTTTATTAATATACTATATAGCTTTGTATTTGTCAAGAAATTTTATTAAATTTTGTTTAATTATTTGGAATTTAGTTAACTCCTGTGTTATAATTACCAAGATTAAGGAGATTACAATGCAAGAATTAGAAATGAAAAATTTTATTCCACAAACAGAGGCAAGACTTTTAAAATTAAATTATGATGTTTTACCTATATCTGTGGGAACTACTGTAAATTTAACAGTACAAGACGAAGTAAACATTACGAAAGTAGAAAAAAATAATATAACATTTGAATGTTCAAGAAATTTAGTTATGGATCCAAAATCTATATTTGAGGCTAAGGCTACATGTTTTGTTAAAAGAAGTATAGATCCAAAGCTAGCTGATGAAATAGATTTAACTTCTTATGAAGGTTTAAATGAGTTTATTCAACACAATTTAGCAAATTTAGTAAATAGTGCATTTGCAAATATGTCTTACATTTTTGCTAGCATTACTTCAAGTTTTGGTGGTGCTCCATTTATTACACCTCCAATTCCAACCCCAAATACTAGAATAATTAGAAAAATTTAGATTATATATTTAATCATACTGCTAAAAAATAATCGAGTAAAGTTTTGCAATATGCATAAAGGTGGGCTTTAAGTTTTTTAAATTAATACTTTCAAATATTTAATAGTAGACTACAAGAAAATTTGAAACATTGTGCTATAAATGTCACATTAAAATCCTCTTTAGAGGATTTTTTTAATTTACCTATTGAATAATTTAAATTGGTGTGTTATGATTTAATCATGAAATATAAAAATGAAGTATGCGAATCTTATGGCGAACGCATGCACAAAAAAAGTAAGAAAAATTTTAGAGACTACATTTTTTCACTATCAAGTGAAATGGGGTATCCTTGCAAAGTTGAAAAAAATATATTTGCTAAAAATATAGTTATAGGAAATCCAGAAAAAGCGGAATATATAATAACTGCACATTATGACACCCCACCAAGATTGCCAAAATTTTTTGTTAAACATATGCTTTTGCATTGCTTTCTTACATTGCCATTAATTATGTTAGGTGTTAATTATCTTATCCCGGAAATATGTTTAGCATTAAATGCTCCGTTAAAAGTTTTTCAAGTTTTAGCAAATTTAATTCCAATTTCTAATTTTGTTGTATGTGGGGGATTAATAGGATATATTTTCGGAGTTTTAGGAAATGCGAATAAAAAGAACTTTAACGACAATTCAAGTGGCATTTTAGGCATTTTGAACATGATGGAAAAATATAAAGATGAGCCTGAGGAAATAAAGAATAGATTTTGTTTCGTTATGACAGATAATGAGGAGAAAGGGCTTTTTGGTGGCTTTTCTTATGCTAAAAGGCATAAAAAAGAGTTAAAAAATCAAACTGTTATAAATTTAGATTGTATAGGTAAAGGTGACCAATTCAATTTATATTTTTTTGGAAAAAATGAACCAAACATTGTTAAAGAAATAAAAAATAAACAAAATGCCAAATATACTTTTAAGCCAATTAGAAGTGGGCTTATGAGTATGAGTGACCACATAGCCTTTAAAAAAACAAATCATGTTTGTTTGCTTTCTGTTGATAAACAAAACAATAAATCCTTATATTCTCAAATTCATTCTTCAAATGATACATCAATAGATGAAGAAAACATAGACTTTGTTGTTAAAACTTTGGATAATGTTTTGATATCAGGTATAAAGGCAAAAGAAAAAATAAGAGATAAAAAAATATTAAAATATTTTTCTTCTCAATATCTTAATGAAAACAATGAATATAAAGAAGAAGCTACAATGTAGCTTCTTCTTTTTCTAATTGATTATTTAAACATTTCAATCCTGTTATATAATACATGATTTGAGCTTCTGGGTCTTCACTATGCAAAGGTATCATTGAAATGAATAATAGCCCTTCAATAAGTTCTATTTCATCTATGTTATACCCATATTTTTCAACGATTCCATCGAATAAAAGCGGATTAATCATTTTCCCAGTAAAGAAAGAATATTCAAAATTATCAGGAGCATGCTCTTTTAATTTAAACATATCTAATGTAATGTAATCATATAAACCATGATAGTTATGACGAGTTTTTGCTACATCATATCTTGAATCGCCGTAAATTGTATCTGTTCCAAAGTTTCCACGGGGGTCAATAACTTTAAATGTATTAGTTTCAGGGAAGTATATTACATTACTAAAACATATATCGCCATGTATGATTGAATAATAGTTTTTACTTGTTTTAACAAGATCATTTATTCTATTTTCTAGTTTTTTAAATATTTTATTGAAGCCCATTAATTTTTCGCCATTTGCGTAGATATAATCTTTTTCAAGGATATCTTTTCTGTCCCAATTATTAATACGCTCTAATGTTTTTGTTATGTACATATATTTTGAGAGTTCTTGAATATCAGGAGCATCTTTTGGAGCTTTTTTGTTCCACATAAGACTTCCTGTTTTTAAAAGTTTATCAAATATATATGACCAGTTGTCTTCACTTATTTCATAAAAATTAAAATATTCTGTTAAGGTTTTACCATTAACCATTTCAATTTTATATGTTATTTTGTTTCCATCTATGGTATATCCAAAAAATTGAGGAATTAAAAATGCAAGGTCACTATGTTGGATAGTATCAAGCCATTTTATTTCTGTTTTTAATTTTCCATATTCACTTTCTTTTGTGAGAACGCCAAATTCATCTAGTTTGAATCTGTTAAAACTTCTTCCTGCTATGTTTTTTGCCATTGTTAAATTGTAATCGCGCAGAGTTCCTGTATCATACCAAGATTTTATAAGTAAGCCCTTCATTTGAACTTTTTTAGAGTATTCTTCAATCATAGAACTAAGTTGAAGCTCACCTCTGTGAAGTTCATAGTCTTTTGATAAACATTCTTTTAAAACTTCTGGATTTCTAAAATTATAAAGACCTATTAAAACTTTGTTAGTTTCTGGTGTATAATTTGGCTTATCTATAATGCCTGTAACATCTTCATCTGCATTAGTTTTTATTAAACACCAACGGCTATGTGAGTTGTCGTTAATTGTCATATATCCGAGCCAATCGTAAGAATAGTCTAAGTCAGCTTCACAAAGAGTGTCGCCAAGTAAAAGTAAAGTAGGTTTTTCTATATAATCCTTGCATAATTGAAAAGCATGAAGTGGACCCTTAGGATCATTTTGAACTACATATTTTACTTTTAATCCTTCAAAGCTTTTTTCTACAAAACTTTTAACTATAGATTCGTTGCTAGGGCTAACAACAAATATGATATCATGTAGACCTCTTTTAATATATTCCGAAATCATGTTAAAAATTGCTGGTTTTGAATTTATAGTAAGTAATCCTTTTGGAAGTGAGTAGGAGAGTGGAGCAAGTCTAGTTGCTTTTCCTCCCATAAGGATTACAAGTTGCATATTTTCCATATTTTCCCCTTTTAAGTTTGGTGAGCAAAATAAGTATACAATATTTTTTAACTTATTTCAACTTATTAGAGAAAATTATTAAAAAACTCGCTATAAAGGCGAGTTTTCATTGTTTTCTGTTTTTATAGGTTGTTTTTTATTTACTTTTTTAATTTCAAAAGCATTTATAAAGTTTTTATTTTTCTTCTGACAAATTGCACAAACTATTCCTGCAATCAACGCTCCTATTGCACCAATTATAATATCTTTCATTGTATCGTATAAAGCTGCTCTTCCTACAAGTTCTATGCCATTTTCTATATAACGCTGTGCGTTATAGCCTTCTATTATAGCGTCTACAGTGTATTCATATATTTCCCATACTGCTTCTATTGCAATAGAAAAGCAAAATGCAAATAATAGCAGAAAAATTGGTGACAATTCAATATTTTTATTTTTAAACCATACAGCTATTAAACACATTGATAGAAAACCAAATAAACATGCACTAAGCCCATGAAGAATTGTATCCCAATGGCGAAAAACTGCATAGATATTCATAAAAGTTCCAATAAAAACTGCCATTATAAAGAATATATATAATGAAATATTAAAAAAGGGCGAAAATTTAATTTTAAAAATTTTTTCTATAATCATAGGTATAAATAAGATAATAATCATAGCTAAGCGTTGAATTAATCCAAATAAAAAACTATCTTTTCCGCTAGGAGAAATTATAAAAAAGACAACAGCGAAAATAAAGCAAGCCAAGGTAATTCCAAACACCACATATTCTGCAATTAAACTTTTTGAATGTTTTTTAGTTGTATTTAAATTGTTTTCTTCTTCTAAGCTTTTTAAACTACTATTATTTTCTATTTTTTTCATAAAATTAGTATAAACAACTTTAAATAAAAAAACAAATAAAATAATAAAAGTCTTTTAAAAATTGCATTTTTGTCAAGCTCTATCAAATGGAAGGAATTGTAAAATAAAAAAATTAAAAAAGCTTATAATTTCGCTTGACAAAAATGCGGGGGGGGGTAAAATACACTTGTAAAAAATATACAAGTGTATTTTTTATAATTATTTTTAATTTTTTATAGTTAAGT
This sequence comes from uncultured Clostridia bacterium, assembly GCA_944350095.1. Taxonomy (GTDB): domain Bacteria; phylum Bacillota; class Clostridia; order Christensenellales; family UBA1242; genus Caccopulliclostridium. Next base: position 34 of record CALVOB010000014.1, on the reverse strand, counting down.
TTGTTTTTTTAATTTAATTGTTTTGAAATTAATT
>CALVOB010000013.1 GCA_944350095.1 uncultured Clostridia bacterium | reverse complement strand
ACAAGTAAAAAAGGCTGATGTAGCCGAATTAGAACCGGTTGATGACGACAGCCTACCATTCTAAAAAGGAGAAGTAAAATGACAGAAGTAGTAAAAGAAGAGAAGGCAAAAAAATTTAAACGCCCATCTAAGAAGAAAGTATGTGCAGTTTGCACAGATAAAAGTTCTGTTATAGATTATAAAGATGCTGCAAAATTAAGAAGATATATACCAGAAAAAGACAAAATTCTTCCAAGACGCCAAACAGGCACATGCTCAACACACCAACGCGAACTTGCCATAGCAATTAAAAGAGCAAGAATAATGGCACTTTTACCATTTAAGGGAGAGTAATAATTTTACAATTAATAAAAGTCGTATTTGAGATTTCTTCAAATACGACTTTTATTAATTGACAATATTTTATTTAACTTGGTGTATGTCATTTAAAATTAAATATTATATAGTCTCCTTCATTAAGTTCAGGAACAGTAAATTCTAAAGTTTCATTCTTTCCACAGCCTCCAAAATTTTGAATTAAATTTTCACCATTTTTTAAGCTTATGCTTTGTAAAACATATACTATAAATGGACCATTACTAACCTTAATTTTATCCCCAGTTTTTACTTTTGAACTAAAGAAAACATCATTAGTCATTTCAATGTCATTTATATAACACTTACCAAATCCACCCAATATATTATTTTTTATTAATTCCACTTCAACTGGTTCATATTTTTCAAAATTAAATGTCGCAGTAAGTTCTCTTTCCGCCCCTGTAAATGAATTTGTAAAATCATTAAGCGTTATTGTTATTGAATAAGTTACAGGGCTTGTTGTTCCTGTGTATGCTGGTAATGTTATTGCTCCTGTTGTGCTTTCTACTACATTGCTTTCCCCAAATAATGTTTTTAATTCGTCTATATTTGTTGTTCTTGTTACTGAAACTTCTGTTTCTGTATAATTTGTAAATGTAAATTCATATTTTACTACATATTCATCTGTGGTAAATGTTACATCTGTTCCTGCTGACCATGTTGCCTCAGTTGTTCCATTACTTGTTACAAATTTATCTGTTTGAGCACCGCTTGGTTTAGCGTCACTATCACTTACAGGTTTATATGAATATCCTTTTATATTAGATATGCTTGTTTGACTAGTTGCTGTGCCCTGTTTAATATCCCCTTGAAGCATTACAAAAACGCCCTCTGCTGTAAAAGATAGATTACTTGTAACATTAAAACTTACTGTACCTACTGCTAGCACTCCCACTACAAATAAGCTTAATGTAAAACATAATGTGCTAATTAATGCTATTATCTTTGTTCTTTTATTCATATTTTTCTCCTGTTTTTATTTACTTATTATTATATCTTAATATTTTAAAAAACATCAAATAAATATAATAAATTATTTTTACAAAAAAATTTTATCCCCCCCCGCATTTTTGTCAACTAAAAAACAACATTTTTCAAAAAATTCATTTTTAATTTATAAACAAATTAAAAATATTTTTAAAAATACTTTATTGTTTATAAATAATATGTTAAATTAAAATTATGAAAACACTTAAAAAAGATGGGATTATTATATCTGGCTTCGGCGGAGTTGGAAAAACAGAACTTGGCAAAAGATATAAAAATGTTATAGACTTAGAAAGTAGCCCTTATAAATATATTTATGAAGGTATTGAAAAGATTGACTATGAAAAAGTAAAAGGCAAAAAAAATAGAAAATTAAACAAAGATTATCCTTTAAACTATATTCATGCAATAAAAGAAGCAGTTAAAAATTATGATATCGTATGCGTTAGATACAACGGAGATGAAGAAATAGATTTTTACGACACTTATGGTCTTGAATACATGGTTTGCTACCCAACAAAAAAGGCGTATAAGCAATATACAAAAAGGTTTAAAAATCGAGGAAACTCTGACGAATGGATTAATAAAAATAAAAAATATTTTGAAGTTGCATATATACGCTGTAAAAATTTTAAAGGCAAAAAGATATTGCTTCATGATAACGAAACCTTAGAAGACGCATTAATAAAAAGAAAGTTTAATTTAATTAAAAAATAATTATTTAGTTATTGTTTTTCAAAACTAACAAAAAAGATAATGTAAATTTGTTACATACATTATCTTTTTATTTTTAATAGTATAAAGTTATTTATATTATAATCATTATTTTTTAATTGTTATAATAATCCTACAAAATAATTACCTTTGGTCACTAATATTGGCATTACTATTGTTGTTTTGCAAATCGGCTATTGAGCTATAAGGCACACCCGAAGTTGTTCCTGCAAGTAAAGCAATATCAACTGCATTCTCCGGCTCTCCCCAAGAATTTCCAGAAAATTGAAATAGGGCTTGGTCAACTACCCAACCGCGAGTATTAAACACCACATTGTGAGTAATAAACCCTGTCGAGTTAGGATTTAAATATCCGCTTTGTCTTAAAGAATAAATTATATTGCCATCTATCCAATTATCACTTGCACTATTTTGCGTTACTATTCCCCTGTTTACAACCCATGTATCAGAACTTCCAGCTTGAGTAGGTCCATAAATCTTGTTATTCCTTATAACATTATTATTCCCTCCAACTTGTATAAATTCAACAGGATAAGGATTATCACTTGTAAAAGTTAACCCCTCTATAACATTTCCACTGCCACTAATAAGCAAGGGAACTACACTTGAAGTTAGTAAAATTGTAGCATTAGGTTTGCCTTTAATAGTAATATTATTTTTTGATAAATTCATTGTTTCATCAATAGGATATGTTCCATCATAAACTTCAATTCTTCCATTGTTTGCAACCACATCTAGTGCATCGCTTATCGAGGGCAATGGATTACTTTGAGTTCCAATTCCTCCAACAGTATTACTTCTTACATAAAGATTATATGGGTTAAAAACTGTATTCCCCGCAGGGCCTGTCGCACCAGTAGGACCCGTTGCCCCCACACTGCCCGTCGCTCCCGTAGGCCCTGTTGGCCCTGTAACGCCATCATTTCCAGATGGTCCTGTTGGTCCTATTAATCCAATTTCTCCCTGTGGCCCCGTCGCTCCTGTTGGCCCTGTTGGTCCGCTTTGCCCAGTAGGACCTGTTGCTCCTTCAATTCCAGATGGACCCGTAGGACCTGTTACTCCCTCTGGAATAAAAAAGTCTAATATAGCAGTAGTTCCAATATTTGTTTGCTCTACTCTGGCGTTTTCACCAGCTGGAATGCTTGTTGTATTGCCTACTTCTGTTAATGTAGTTGCTGGACCTGTTGGGCCTGTGGCTCCCGTTGGACCTGTGGCTCCCGTCGGACCTGTTGCCCCGTTTGCTCCAGCCGGTCCTGTTGGACCTGTTGGTCCTGTAATGTTTTGAACTATACTATTGTTTATTTGAGGGTATTCAGTAAAGTCATTTGTAAAAAAAGATTTTGGACAATATGAACAATTAGATTTAATAATTGGCGTTTTGCAATTAAAAAACTTTTTATTACAACAATTTTTATTAAAAATACATTTTGCCATACATTTTACCCTTTATTATACAGTACATTATATGGAATAGGTATTTTAGTTGTTAAATTAACAATATGATATGTTCAACTACAATTAATATTTAATTTTTTTAATTTTTATTTGTTTCTAGCCATATTTTTAAAATAAAAAGTTTAACCAAAACAGTTAAACTTTTTATCTTTCAAAAGCTTTATATTTTTCATCAAATTTCTTTTCTATTTTTTCTTTTATATCTTCCACATAAGCTTCAGGCTCACTATCTGGACGAATAACCTCGTTAACATACCTTTCTATAAGAAAATTATATGCCTTAACCCAATATCTTTTATCCTTAATTATTTCTTTTTGTCCCTTGTATTCACTTTCATTAAATTCGCTTATTGTATTTTCAAATATTTTTTTAGCAGAAATTTCCTTATTTTGCATTTCTAAACATGCAAATTTAAATATTTCAATGTAATATAACTTATCCATATTTATCTCCTCTAATTTTTCTCATTAGTATATCATAATTATTATAAAAGTCAATGCTGAAACTAAAATGCGAGTTAATTATTTTTTCTTTTTTCACATAAAAAAGATGTAAGAAATTCTTACATCTTTTTGATTTAATTTTCGTCATTAGAAGTTTCTGTTGTTACCAATTCTGGTTTTTCACTCTCAGGTTGAGGTTCTGAATTTGCCACATCACCTCTCTTTACATCTAATTGAGAAAGTGTAATTCCTAAAGCATTATTTAACTCTGCCTGTTGGCGTTGAAGTTTCAAATTTTCTTCTAAAATTTGTTCATTCAACTTCTTTATTTCATCAAGACTATCTTGTGTTTTTCTTGGACGACCACGTTTTTTTGGTGCAGTACTTGCTTTGTCTTGACTAGGAACTCCGTCTTCTTGTGTCTTTCTTGGACGACCGCGTTTCGCTGGTGTCGCTTTTACCTCGTTTTCACTTTGAATTTTTCTAGGACGACCACGTTTAGCTGGCGCTTTGTTTTCTGATTGTTCACTAGAATTATCAGCGTTTTGTTCGCTTGCCGTTACAACCTTTTTAGGTCTTCCTCGTTTTGCTGGTGCTTTTGCAGTTGTGTTTTCTGTTACCTCTGTTTTCCTAGGACGACCACGCTTTGCTGGTGCTTTTTGCTCTTCTACACCTTCAACCTTTTTAGGTCTCCCAACCCTCTTAGAAGTTGCATTTTTAGAAGTTGTTGGTCTACCAACTTTGTTTTCGCTAGCTTCGGATTTTTTAGGTCTTCCTACTTTTTTCTTTTCAGTAACAATTTGTTCTTCTGACTGAACTTTTCTTGGTCTTCCTCTACCTCTTTTAGCAGTCTGTTCTTCTGACTTTTCTACCACTTCCGTTTTTCTTGGACGACCACGCTTTTTTTGTTCTTTTGGCTCTGAAATATTTTCCGTTTGAACCTTTCTTGGCCTACCGCGTTTCTTTTTAGGTTCCTCAGTATTTTCAGGAATATTTATTTCATTTAAATTTTCTTCTTTATCCTCATTTTCTATAGCCACAGGGTTTATAGTTTTACCTTCTGTTGCTTCAATATTTACATCTTCAACGGATTTTATTTCGTTTTCAGCTGTTTGTGTAGAATTAATTTCGCCATTATTTTCTTCAACATTTGCATTGCCATTCTCTTTAATATTAGAAGATTGTTGTTCTTCTACATTTTCATTTGCCTGTTCACTAGCTTGCTCTTGTTGAATTGACTCTGCCTCTTGTTGTGCAGTTTGTGTTTCAGCATTTTCAGGAGGATAGTAATTGCCTTGTGGGTCATAGTATCCACCAAACTCATCATGATAGTTCCCTTCAGGATCATAATATGTACCATTTGCATATCTATAATATCCCTCGGCATCATAATAGCCACCATATTCATCATAAACTGGTTCTGCGTTTTCAGCTTGAGCTTGCTCTTCATGTTGTTCTTGTGATTCTAAAGTAGGCTCTTGATTTTGCTCTTTAACTTCCATAGCTGGTTGCTCTAAGGTATCGCTAGCTTTTTCTTCCTTTTGATTTTTCTTTCCAGCTTTAACTTTTTTAGCTTCTTCTCTTAAAGCTTCATTGTAATATTCAAATTCACCCTGAGAAACACCTGCTTTTTCAAGTGCCTTTCTTAAATCTGATATCTCTTTCTTTTGTGCTTCAATTGTAAAGTTTGCTTGTTGAAGTTCGTCCGCAATTCCATCTTTCATATTGATGATGGCTTGTTTTTCATCATTTACTCTATCTTCAATAGACTTATCAATCTGCTCATATACTTTTTTAGAGAAAGTTTCATATTCAGCATTCATTGCATCTTCAACAGTTTTTCTATGTTCTTCAAGTTCAGCTCTCTTAGTTGCAATGTTTGCTTGTAGTGTTTGAATATCATTATTAAATCTTACAGTTGCATCATCAAAGTCACGCTCTAATTGTTCTTGCTTCTTTACTTCATCTTGTTGCTGTTTCTTTATATAGTTGCTTTCAATACGATTTGTAGATTCTTCTTGTTGTTTTCTAAGTCTGTCTACATTTTCTTTACTAGCTTGAAGTTTTCTTTGATAATCTTTTTGAGTGTTTTCATAGTTACGCTTTAAACTATCTACTTCGCTTTCTAATTGTTGAATTTCCCCAAGTGTTCTTTGTCTGAAATTTAAATAAGTTTCTGTTTCTTTCATTGCTCTTTCAAGCACTAAACTACCATCTATTCCAGCTTTTGAGAAATCAAAAACTTCATGTTCAACAGCATTAAGTCTTGCTTTTTCAAGTTCTTCTTGTTCTTGTCTTGCTCTCTTTTCAAGATATTCGTTAAGAACAGGAATACCACGCTTAATTTCTTTCTTGGTAAATAAAACTTCAAAGTCTACATATTCAGGCATTGTTGTAACGGCTTTATCCATTTTTCTATCAAAGTAATGGAAATATAAGTAGAACTTGCTTAAATTTCTATCTTGCCTTGCCCTTAATAACATTACAAAAATTACATTTAAAATGAATATAATTGCTGGAATAACAAGAACTTGTGCAAGCTCTAATGCAGAAAATGCTGATGAAGATATGTATGCAAGCCCTATTACCAAACTTATTGCTGCTATACAATAATTAATAGCACCAAGATTTTTTATGTTTGAAGAAAAAGAACTTGTTTTAAGTGGTTTTTCTATACAATTATATGGAGACATATAAAAGCTTGGATCTTTTTCCCTATAAAGCATATATTGATGCCAATGATATCTTAAAAGTTTTGGCGTTCTTTTCATTAATGAATTAAATTCAATCAGATTATTTTGGTCTATAAACTGATTGGTATTAAGCCATCTATTTAATTTATAAAGAATTCTTTCCATTCTCATTTCATAACTAAAACTAGATTTAATTATGAAAAATACAATCATAAGAAGTTCAAAACCTACGGCAAGATAAAATAGAATATCCCAAGTGATAGTTCCTGCAAGCCCTGTTAAAAACTTTCTTATTTCTAAAACTATATCTGCAAGTGCCGACATAAATCCCCCTTTTTAAACAAAAAGATTTTAAATTCTTTGTTAGTATAACACACAAAAATTATTTTAACTAATATTTTTTAATAATTTTTTTATATTTTTTTAAATATTTTTTTAAATACTTAATTCTATCATTTCTTTACTATTAAAATTATACAAATAAACACTATCTATTTTTATATTAAATGCCTTATTTACTGCAATTTTATAGAGCTTTAATTGTGTTTTATATAACATGGCAAGCTTATTTTTGTCCTTTATAGAGGATAATTTATAATCTATTATAATATTTTTTTCACCTATGCTTAATAGATCTATAATACCTTGAATTAATATTTTATCTTGACTTCCTTCTGAAATTATATCTTTTTGAGGAATATACATCATAAATTCTTGTTCTTTAAAAACATGTGCGCTCTTTGTTAGTTTTAAAATATTTTTTACGCTTTTTATTGCACTCTCAATTTTTTCTTTATCTACTTCATCTGGAATAATTAAATTTTGATTTTCTAAATTAAAATCTACTTTTTGCATTACATCATGGTATTTTGTTCCTATAATAGATGCATCACCGCTTAAATGCTCTTTTATATCAAAAGTTTTAGGTGTTAAATTTTGACTATAACCCTCTTCTTCTTTAACAATTCTGCTAACACTATTTTTTAAAGCCAATTTTGTTTCTTTTTTATTTGGATAATTATAATTAAAATAATTTTCCAAAATCTTTTTTGATTTTTCGTCCGCCTCTAAAACAGTTTTTTCTTTGTTTTTTAAATTAAAATTAAAATCTGAATAAATTTCTACACATAGACCATTTTCTGTAATAAGTTTGTTAGAAGAATTTAGCTTTTTTATATCCTCACCACTTAAACTTCCTATGCTCAAATTTAAAAAAGATTTTTGCTTAAAGACATCGTAATCATTTTCTATTTGTTTAAAATTTCCAGATGAGGAACCAACAATAAATAAATGATTTTTTGCTCTTGTTAGCGCCACATAAAATAGCCTTAATTTTTCAGCAAACTCGTTATTTTTTTCTCTTATACTTAAAGTATTGTAAACAATAGAGGGCTCATCGTTTGGCAAATCTTTTAAACCAATCCCCAACTTTTCGCTTAAAACCACTTCAAATTCTTTTTTACCCTTAGTAAAATCTGCACCTGCATTAGCTAAAAAAACAATTGGATATTCAAGCCCTTTACTTGCATGAATTGTAGTAACTGTAACTGCATTTATATCAGATGTAAAAGCAGGTGCTAAAACTAAATTTTTTTCTGCAAAATCTAAAAAACCTAAAACATCTCTATCAAATCCGTTTTTTAAAAACTCATTTGTAAATTTCTTTACTTTTTGTCTATCTTCTTCATTTAAATGAAATAAATATTTAGTTTTATCGTAAATTTTATTTAAACTTGTAAAAATTCCATCAGTCAATAAATTTTGTTTAAAGTTTTTAAATAGTTCATTAAAATTATTTAATTTTTTTACTATATTTTCCTCACTATTAAATATAAGAACTTTTTTATAAAAACTTTCTCCATTGCAAACAGAAATTTTTAACAGTTCATTTAAAGACATGTTTCCAAAATTTAATAGAGAAGAAGCAAGAGATATATCATCATTAAAATTAATTGTAAGTGACAATAAATGAATTAATGGTTTAATTATATTATCGGAATATAACATTGCACGGGAATTTGCTTGCAAAGGTATACCAAACCTTGAAAGCATAGAACAAAATTTATCTAAATAAGTACCTCTTGATGCAAGAAGAATAGTTATATCTTTAAAGTCTATTTTTTTTACTTCACCGTTTACATAAATTTCCTTACCGATTAGGTCTGAAATCCGTTTAGCTACCAGACGAGCTTCAAGCTCAGGATAATCTTCTGTTTCCTCGCTTGCAACATGATTTTTAACGCTATATATTTTTGGAGCAATTAGTTCTTTTTCCATTTCAGCCTTTTTGACTATATCTATATTAACAGCGGGAACATCACAATCAACCTTTTTATATTCTGCCCTAGCTTGAAAACGCGCTGTACCCTTATAATCAATTCCGCCTGTAATAGGAGTTAGTATTTTATCAAAAACTAAATTTACAAATTCTAAAATTTCCTTTCTGCTTCTAAAATTTGAATTTAAACTTTTACTTTCGCTATTTTCTTCCTTTTCATATCTTTTTTGAATTTCTAAAAATATGTCTGGATTTGCTTGTCTAAAAGTATAAATACTCTGTTTTACATCACCAACCATAAACCTATTACTGCCGTTAGATAGCATACTTAAAATTTGCTCTTGAAGCAAATTGGCATCTTGATATTCATCTATGTAAATTTGTTTAAATTCAGATTTCAAACTTTCCGTTACTGCTTGATTTTTAAGTAGCTCTAACATATATCTTTCAAGGTCGTTAAAATCCAAACAATTTTTTTGTTGTTTTAATTCTTTATAGGTTTTTTCGTATAGCTTAAAAACATTTATTACAGAAGTAGCAATTTCTTTTCCTAAACATAAAAGATTACTTGTTCTTTCTGGCGTTAAATTCATTTTATTTAAAAAAAACTTATATTCATTTATCTTTTTTCTAAGCTCTATTATTGCTAAATAAATTAAATTTTCTTCATCTTTTTTTAAATTTTTAAATGAAATTCGTGTAAAATTATTATAATTATTAAAAAAATTTGCATTTTTATGAATTAAAGACAACGAAGAAATTATTTCATTCAAATATTTTATATAAATATCTTGTCCATCTGCTAGTTTTAAAATTTTATTTGCCTCTGCTAAAAAACTTTGGACTTTAAAACATAAGTCTTCATTCATTAGATTAATTAGATAATTTTCATCTTTGTATAATTTTAATGCAGTTTCATTTATCCATTTTTCAGGGTCTGCCAAAGACATACAAAATTCATTTATTGTTTTAACTACTCTTTGAAGTTTTTTGTCCGTTCTATCATTACCATATAATTCTAAAAGATTTTTATATTCTTCCGCATTTTCTTCAAAGAAGTTTTGCATAGCAATGCTAAGTGCCTTAGATTTTAAATTTTCGCTTTCAAGTTCATCACATAACTTAAAAGATGGATCCAAATCTAACATATAAAAATATTTTTTTAAAACTTTTTGAAAAAAACTATGAATAGTAGAAATATTAGCAGTTAGCAAATCGTCAATTTCATTTAGCAATTCAGGATTTTTATCAACATTTTCATAGATTGCAGAAAGAAGCCTTTGTTTCATTTCTTCTGCCGCGGACTTAGTGTAAGTTAAAACTAAAATATCTTTTACCCCAATCCCGTCTTCAATCATTCCTTTAATGATTTTTCTTATCATAACAGTTGTCTTACCACTTCCCGCAGAGGCGGAAACAATAAGATTTTTATTTGAAGAGTTTACAACTTCTTCTTGTGCATTATCTTTTATTATCATCTTCTCCTCCGTTAAATGTGTTTTTATCAACTTTGTATTCCCTAGTTCTAAATGGCTGTTTTGGTGAAAACTTGCAAAGAGCGCCAAATTCACAAAAATTGCAAGCCGTTTCATTGGGATTAGGTTCTATGTTCATTTCCTCGATTTCAGTAATTGCATTCTTTGTTATATCTTCAGCATAATTCATTAGCTTTTCAAGCAACTTAGCAGAAATTCCCGCACTATAATATTCAATTATGCCCTCATTTTTATTTTCCTTGTTTGTTTTTATTTTTAAAGATTTTACAATATCACTGCTTGGATGCTCAAAATTTAAACTTGTATCCATAGCATGAAGAACTTCAAAATCATCTATGAAAAAACCATTAAGTTTTTGCTCATCTTCATTATTTTTAATTTTAAGATAAAAAACTCCACAAGGTATTAAATTTAATTCCTTTTGAGCACTTTTTAAATATAAAAATAATTGTAATTTTTCTCCATAATAAAGCTCGGGATATCCGCCAAGGTCACGACCTCCCGTTTTATAGTCGATAATTCTAAAATAATTTTTATAAGTATCAATTCTATCAATAACACCTATCAAGTTGTAGGAGTTGTTTTTTGTGGTTATTTTATAATTTACTCTTTTTTCACATTTATAGGGCTTAAAATCTGAAATATTTCGCGTTTTAATTAAAAAATCAGTTAAATTTTTCATTTCTTTAATTAAAATCTCTTTACTAGCCTTATTTTTCTTTAAACCGAATTTATAAAACTTTTCCTTTGCAAACAATTCATTTAAAGTGTTATCCACATCTAAATCTTGTAAATTAAAAATTATTTTTTCTAAATATGCATGCACAAAGTTTCCTATATCCGCAGGAGTTATTTCTGGCACAATATTTTCTTTAAGTTTTAAATTGTATGTAGCAAAGCGCTTAAATGGGCAAGAAAAATAAGTTTCAATTTCTGTTGCTGAAACATTATTATTTATTAATTTTAAAGATATGTTATTATCTATCTTTTCAATTTTCTCAAAACTTTTTATTGCCCCTACTACTTGTGGTCTAAAATTTTCAAAATTTACATTTTCTTTTCCATCAATCATCAAATAAGCTAGATACTCTGCTTCTTTTTCTATATTTTCACCTGTTTGAATATAATCATCAGATAAAATTTTTAAAGGTAAGCCTTTAAAAGTAAACATTTTTTTAAAATCTTTTAATATGCAAGATGGCAAATTTTGTTTTTCGTCTAATGCCGTTTCGGGGTAACTAATTATAAGCCCCTTGTTAAATGAAGTTAAAATAGAAAGCATTTTAAATTTATTTCGTCTATTTATCATTCTAACAGTAGGCTCTATTTTTGCACGAATCTTTATTTCATCTATATCTTTATCCGTTATAACACCGCAATCGGAAATGTAGCTTGGCAAATTATCTGTCGCACCTAGCACAAATAAAAAATCTGTTTTTGTAAGAAAGCCAGATGTAGTATCTATAATTACAATATTATCAACAGATGCAGGAACAGTGGAAATTTTTTGAGAAGAAAAAGCCGTATCTAAAATTTTTATGTAGTCTGATAATGTTTCATCTACATTAAAATGTTTTAATATGTCTAATACATTTATTATCTTTTCATAAAGTTGTAAAAAAGTTTTTTCTAATTTTATTTGCCCTAATTTTGCATAATTTTCTGCAAAATTAGAAATATTATCTTTAAAATTATATACATTTAAAATATTTTCAGTTAATTCTATATAATTTTTATTATTTTTTTGCAATTTTATTAAATTTGACAACTTTTCGAAATTTTCTAAAACATACTTTTTATTTTGGTCTATATCATATTTTAATATTTCCCCTATTTTTTCATCTTTATCTTGTATTTCAGAAAATGGCGATAAAATATATTCTATTAAATCTTCCTTTTTAAAATTGTTTAAAATTAAATTTAAAACATTAAATATAAATTTAATTGGAAAAAGATTATTTAGAGTTGTGCTATCATCTATATAATAAGAAAAGTTATGTTTATTAAATATCTGTTCAATTATTGGCGCATAAGTTTTAAGGTCTCCAACTGCTATATTTATATCTTTAAAGCGATATCCGCTAACTAGTAATTTTTTTATTTTTCTAGCCACCATTACAACTTCATTTTCTACATTTGAAGAAGAATATAATCTAATTTTATTTGTTTCCATACTGCTAGGCTTGAAAGCAAATAAATTTTCTAATATATGCCTATTTTCTCCTGTAAGAGAACAAGGAATTTCTAAAACAGAAATTTCTTTATCTAACAACTGAACCTTTTGGAAAAGGTCACGCTCATAAACATAGCTATTGGGTTGTAAAAAGGGCTCTACAACACAAACATAAACATCTTTTGCCCTTTCTGACAATTTACTTAAAATATTCATACCTTGTTTAGTTAAAGAATCAAATCCAACAAACATAGCTATGGTATCGCTTAAATCTATTTTGTCTAGTTTTACTTCAAGTTCGTCTAATAGTCCAGCAGAATCTAATCTTCCGTTTAAAAGGTTTTCATACTCCTTGTATATTAAAAATATATCTTCAAGTTTAGCATTTAAGCTTTTACTTTTAACCTCAAACTTTTCTTCCGAGGAAATACCCGCAGATTTTAGCTGTGAAATAGTATTTTTAATTTCTTCACACAAACCAAAGTTTACATTTTTAAAACATTTTAAATTTTTTTGAACTCTTGTAATTGCAAGTCGAACTAAAATAAGCATTCCCAACCCAGAAACACTTTCTTTTTGCTCTTCTTGCAAAGATAACATTTTTTTTGCAAACCTTGAAATACCCATAACAGATACATTAAAAAGACTTTCAACATTTAAAATATCAAAGATGTTTTTTTCCAAATTTAAAGAATATCTATCTGGAGTTATTACTATATATTTTTCATGCAAAGAATTAGGCTTAATCTCACGAATAGCCCCAATTTCCGCATCAAAAAAATTATTTGCCTTTATAATCTTCACAAACACATTTTAACATTTTTTTAATGTATTTGTAAAGATTTTAATCATTTTATGTCGCTTTCTGCCTTACTAGATTTATCTAATTTATCCATAAAAGTTTTAAGGGAGCTAAGTTTTTCACCTTTCATCTTCTTTGATAACAAACTTGCCGTTTGACTTCTTAACCCATTTAATTCTTCCTTTAAAAGTAATTTTTCATTTTTTAACATTTCAAAATTCTTTTTCAAACTGTCAATTTCCTTTTGCTTAGCTGATAGTTCAACAGTTGCTCTTCTAAGTGCCTCGTTTGCACTTTCTGTTTCAGAAAACGCTTTTTCCTCTGCTTGTTCTTCTGCACATTTTTTTATTAATCTAACTAGCCCCATAAAAAGCGAATTAATTTCACTATCGGCAAGTTTATTTTTCTTTGGTGGCAAGGTTACAATTTTACAACTTTCTTCTTTTTCAATATTTCTAAATTTGTTTTGATATCTAAGCATCTTCTTTACATCTCCATTTGCAACTTTTAAACACGCACTTCTTAGCGAAATCCCTTCGCTCATAAGCTTACCAATTTGAGAAAAAACCTCTCTTTCTTCTTCCTTGGTAAAACTTTTGGCTCTGTTCACTTTGTGATACTTTAAATTTATTTTTAAAGAGTTCTTTTTATTAAAAGAAAAACTTTTTAAAGTTTTATAATAATAATTTCTAACGCTATTTTCTTTTCTCCCACTTTGCATGGCAAAAGCGAAAAATGCTTCTTTTAAAGATTTGCCTTTCTTTTTGAAATTTTCAACCAAATTAAAAAGCTCTAATGTTTCACTATCTTTCCACGACCACATAGCTTTTATCTCCTTGGCAAAATTTTTGACATATTTTATTTAATTTATACAGTAATTTTTTTAAATAACATTTAGTAAAATATTAACATGAAATATAAAATTTTTTCAGATATCCCTTGTGTAGCAAAAGTTAAAGAAGAAAGCTTTGAACTTGATGACACAAATTTTTTAGAGTTAGAAGATAAATGTGTAATTTATCTCTACCCACTAGTTAAAGGTTTCCTTCCTACTTTAATATCACCAGATTTTGAAAACGCAAAACTATATAGAAATGATGATACAACTTATGTATTTCCTGAATTCCCAACAATTTCAAGCGGAGAAAATGTTTTACATAAAGCTTTTGGCAACAAGTTTGCAAGCCTTACAGGAACCCCTTACAAATTTACCATATCGGGCGAAGATAGTTTTTTTAGCTATGATATTAAAAAAAATATAAGTTCGCCAGAAATTATTAATATTTCTAACGCACCATGCGTAAGTGCTAATTTTAAAGATAAAAACTATCTTTTAATATTTGATGGAAAAAACTTTATTGAAATTTGTGGAGATGTTGAAATAGACAAAAACAAAGTTACCGCAGTTAGCTATTTAGATAGTATATCAAAACACGGAAAACTTACTAAAATTGAAATAAATAATGGTAAAGTTCAAATATTAGAAAATGAATTATTATATTTAAAAAATAAGCCCATAAAACCCAAATTTATTGGTGCAAAAAATTATTCTTTTTTACAAAGCATATTGGTTAAAGATTACAATTTAGCCAGAAGTTATTTAGATGAAAAATTAAGCGAAAAGCTTACAGATGAACATTTTTCTAAATTTTTTGGCGAATTTGACGAAATTTTACCTTTATCCATCAATACTTTTTGTTTAAAAAATAAAAACACCCCTATAGGAGTGTTTGAATTAAAAAATTTAAATGGAAAAATTGTTGATGTTAACTAATTTTCTTCCCCAATATCTTCCCCACCAAACAACTTATTTATTTCCTCTAAATCTTGATTAGTTGGTGCATCTATTTGCTCGTCAGTAAAAATCGTATCTTCTTCTGGTTCTTGCTCTATAGTTTGTGAAGGTTCTTCATCTACTGATGAGCGTTTTGGCACTTTTTTATCAAGGTCCATAAAAGTTGTATATTCGCCATACCATCTAAGTTTAACTGTTCCAGGAGAGCCATTTCTGTGTTTAGCAATAATTACTTCACAAACTCCTGGTTCATCTTCGCTTACTACATCGTTGTACATATCTGCTTTATAGATAAATATAACTATATCTGCATCTTGCTCAATAGCTCCAGACTCACGAAGGTCTGAAAGTACTGGCCTATGATCCTTTCTTGTTTCAACAGCACGAGATAGTTGCGAGAGTAGTAGAATTGGAACATCGAGTTCCTTAGCTGCAATCTTTAAATATCTGGTTATTTCACTTATTTCTTGTTGACGATTATCAGAATTGGTTTTTCCACCGCTATTCATAAGTTGAAGATAGTCTATCATAATAAGGTCTAAGCCTTGTTCACGCTTTAAACGCCTACATTTAGATAAAATATCGCTTGGTGTATTCATACTAGAATCGTCTACATATATTCCTGCCTCTGCAAGTTTTTTATTTGCCTGCCACAGAGCTTTCCATTCATTTGTGTCTAACTGTCCTTTTAATGCCCTTGACATACTTACGCAACCAACAGAGCAAAGCGAACGCTGTGCAAGTTGAATTTTTGGCATTTCTAGTGAAAATATCGCACATTTTTTCTTTTGATTAATTGCTACATTGTTTACTATATTCATAGCCAAGCTAGTTTTTCCTACACCCGGACGAGCTGCTATTAAAAGTAAATCAGAATTATGAAGCCCATTTAAAATATCGTCTAGACCTTTAAATCCTGTTGGCATACCGTTTACTAGTGTTGGATCTTTGGCTATCATATCAAATTTATCTATAACACCCTTTAATGCACCACCAATATGTTCAAGTGAAGACATTTCTTCATTCTGTGCTATATCAAAAATTGTTTTTTCAGCAAACGATATTCCCTCTTTTGCATCATCGTTATCGTACGCTTTTTCTATTATCTTTTGCCCTGCATAGATAAGATTTCTTAAAATAGAATCCTTTTTAACTATATCTACATAATGGCCATAATTTACAGCACTTGGTATAACATTTGTTAAAGAAGTTATATAGTCTATACCTCCAATGCTATCTAAAAGATTTTTCTTTTCAAGAGCCTCTGTAACAGTTACAAAATCTATTGGTACATTGGTTTGATATAAAGTAAACATAACATCATATATATTTTGATGAGCTTCTGTGTAAAAATCAGAAGATTTTAATTTATTCATAATATTTATAGAACAATCGTTATCTATAAGCAAACAACCAAGCACCGCCTGCTCAGCTTCTAAACTATGTGGCATTATTTTTATGTTTTTACTTTCTTTCATAATTTTCCTCTTTAATCTGCGTATGGGTCATGTTTTTTAGGCTGTTTTTCTTTTTTATCCTGAATTTTTTTGTAAATAAATTCCATTAAAAGAACACCAAAACCGCCAATAATTACAAGTAAAAAGATGTTTAAAGCATTGTTCATATTTAAAAAATAAGTAAAACAAAATGTAATGACCGCCAAAAACGGAAGCATTATTAAAAGCCAAATAAATATGCGCTTTACATCTTTTTTATATTGCTTTTTTATATCTTTTTGCATAGTAAGAATATATCACACCTTTTATAATTTTCAAAGTTATTTTTGTTTTTTCTTTCTTTTCTTTCCTTTAAAACCAAACAGTATTAAAAGTAAACTAGTACAAGTAATTATTAATGCAATTGCTGTAATTCCCCCAGCACTCATTCCATCGGGCGAAATAGCAGTTGTAGGAACATAATATGTTAATGTTTCTTCATTTAACTCGAAAGATATTCTTGTATATTCAAGAGTGTTATCTATTCCATCTAAAAGTTTAATCCTGGTACCCTTTTCAAGAACATAATCTATTTCGCTATAATTTTCACCATTATATTCATAAACTTTTGCATCAATTCTTAAAACTGCATTTGTATCAAGTTTTATATTATTTGAATTAATTTTAGTATCTAGTACATGAGCTTTTAATATATATGCTGAGGCTTCATTATATACAATTTCATAAAAGCTATTTTCTGCCAATATCAAACTTTTAACTTTAAAAGTTTCACCATGAAAAGCTTTTACTTCCTCTTCTCCATTCATCATAGGGTCGGATAAACTTGCAGAGTTATAAATCCTTGTGCTTACAGTTATAACCCTTACGCTTTCTGGCAGTTCATCGGCTAGCACAGAAAATGAATTTGGAGCACAAAGCATAAATAATGCCATTAAAAAAAGTAGCAACTTTTTCATACTAATATCTTATAACAAAACTCACTTTAAGTCAAGGTTTTGACAAACAAGTTAAAATTTACATATAATAACTTGGAGTAACTTTATGTGTGGAATTTTTGGTTACATAGGCAAAAAAGATGCAGAAAATCTTTTAATAGAGGGTCTTGAAAACCTTGAATACAGAGGTTACGATTCTGCTGGAATAGCAATTTCTAACAACAATAAAGTTGATATTATTAAACACGCAGGAAAAGTAGAAGAACTAAAAAAGGTTTTAAAAGAAAAACATCTTTTAGGCAATGTAGGGATAGCTCATACTAGGTGGGCAACACACGGTTTGCCAAGCGAATTAAACGCACATCCTCATACAGATATTTTAAAGAAAGTAACCATTGTTCATAACGGCATAATAGAAAACTATTTAGAATTAAAAAAGGAATATAATCTTAAAACAATAACACAATCGGATACCGAAGTTATAGCAAGTCTGCTTGCAATCATGCCAGAAAAAGATAATTTAGAAAAAATAAAAAACGCAACAAAACTTTTTAAAGGGACTTATGCACTAGCAATAATATTTTCAAATGAACCAAACATCATTTATTTAGCTAAAAAAGAAAGTCCTTTAATGGTAGGCAAAAGCGGAGATGATATTTTTATTTCAAGTGACGCCAATGCTTTTAAAAAATACTGTAAGGATTTTTATATATTAAAAAATAATGAATTTGCAAAAATTAAATATAATAAAATAGAATTTTTTAATAAATCAAAAAAAATAAATAAAAAAATAAATAAATTTTTAAATACATTTTCTTTTGAAAATAAAAATAAATATTTAATGCAAGACGAAATAGTTCAAACCCCTGATGCTTTAAGAGAAACTGCTACATTTTTTAATAATTTTAAAAATATAAAAAATTATTTTAATAATGTAAATAAAATATATTTAGTTGCTTGCGGAACGGCTTATCATTCCTGTTTGTTTGGCAAAAAATATTTAGAATTTTTAAATATCCCAATATTTACAGAAATAGCAAGTGAATTTAAATATTCAAAACATTTAATAGATAAAAATACACTTTGTATATTTGTATCACAAAGCGGAGAAACCGCAGACACACTTTCATGCGTAAAAAAATGCAAATGTAAAACACTTGCTATTACAAATGTTCCTAACTCTTCAATTACTTTTGCATGCAAAAAAACTATTTTAATGAAAGCTGGTTGGGAACGTGCAGTTGCTTCCACAAAAGCATATTCTTGTCAACTTTTAGTATTTTATTTATTAAAATGTTTGCTAAAAAATGAGAAAGCAAAAACTAACACCTTAATTCGAAAATCAAAAGAATATTTAAATAAATTAAATTTAAAAAGTTTAGCTAGCAAGGTTTTGAATTACGAAAAAATTATGTTTATAGGCAGACAAGGCGACTATATTACAGCCAAGGAAAGTGCATTAAAATTAAAAGAAATATCCTATATTAATTGCACAGCTTGCCCTAGCGGAGAATTAAAGCATGGCACCTTAGCCCTTGTAGACGATAAAACTTTAATATTTTTAATTTCAACGCAAAAAAATTTAATTAGTAAAAATTTGCTAACTAAGGAAGAAATAGAAGCCCGAGGAGGTAAATGTTTAATAGCTGGCGATTTTGATGAAGCGGATATTGTTTTACCACATTTATCAAGCGACCTTATGCCAATAATAAGCATTTTACCTTTTCAAAGTTTAGCGTGCGAAGTTAGTATTCAAAAAGGATATAATCCAGATAAACCAAGAAATTTATCTAAATCAGTAACCGTAGAATAATAATTAATAGAAACATCAACCTTGATATAACATAAAAAGTTCCTTATCAAACAAAAAGATAGTGCAATCGCTAACACTATCTTTTTATATCTATTAAATTTCAATAATCCATATAAAAATGTTTGCCATCTTTATTTTTACTTGAAACCCATTCACGAACATGCACCTTAGATAGTAACAAATGAAATTCTGAATCTTTATAAACTTCTTCTACACATAATGCAATGCCACTTTCTGATTTAGCTGAAATTACATAAGCACAGCTATCTTTATTTGGCTCAACATAAACAAACTGAGATGGATATCCCTCTTTTTTACATTTAGATTCAATAGTTTTGCGTTCTGTTGTAAGCAACGCCTTGCCCTCTATTCCGTCATCTTTTGCTGTGAAACAAAACGACTCCCCACATAATTTTGAAGTGACAACCACTGTTTGCCCTTCATTTATAATTATAACATCATTTTTTTCAATAACATTTTCCATTATTTTATCTCCATTTTAAAATTTATATATGACTTTGTTTTATGTTTTTAATATAGTTTTTTACCAGCTTCCACCGCCGCCACCGCCGTGACCGCCACCTGAAAAGCCTCCGCCACCACCAAAGCCACCAGAACGACCGACAGATGAACTAATTGTTCCTATTAACCTAGCTTTTTTAACAAAATTTGCAATTTTTATTGAAGATGAAAAATTTATCATTGTTGTTTTTAAAATGCTATTGATTATCATTATATCTAATACATTTACATCTGATACATACCAACTTGGCATTTTAACAACAATATCTTCAAACTTTTTACACCATGTTTCGTAAATACCAAACACATAGGCATAAGGCAATACATTGTAGAAAAGGTCTGGATTTTCTTTTGCCAACATTTCTAGTCTTTCCTTTTCTGTAACTTCTATAAATGTTTTTAAACCTATTATATCTCCAAGTTTTTTCATGCCCTCTTCTGTACGCACATTAAATTTACGAACAATTATTCCAATAAATATAATAAGTCCGAAGCTTGTAATTAAATTTCCAAAGCAGTCTAAATAAAAATCATAACAGAATATCAATTGACAAATACTAAAACCTAAAAATAATATCAATAATAAAATTGTTAACCATTTACGCTTTTTGTTTATCACCTCGTCTAAGTTTGCCATTAAAGACTTTAATAGCAAATAACATAGTGCTCCGCCTACAAAACTTAGAATCATAAAAGTTGTACTTACAGCTGTATAGGCAATTTTAAATAAAATACTCGTAAAAAGTATACTTGTAATAAAAACTATAATTTCCCTTAAATTTATAGCAGACTTATTGAAAGCTACACTATTGTCCACTTCAATTTCTTGTATTACCGTTTGAATTGTGTAAGAAAGATTTGCCCCTAAACTATTTAAAGCAATTTCATTGCCTTTTTCAAATATTTTACTAAATAAAAGTCTTTCATATAATTTTAAACTTTTATCCGCTTCTTTAACTTTAATTAAAGTTGTTGTTTTGTTTTCCTCTTTAATTGTTAAATAGCCTTTTTGTGCCCACAGAATAATTAAAGATGCTATGTCTTTATCATGCACATGTCTATCTATAAGATATCCAACATCAGCAGATGTTGTACCATCGGTAAGCTCAAATTGTACAACAGGTGTTAATACCAATTTGCAAGATTTCTTCATAAATATAATAAGACTAATTCCAGCAACAGCAAAAATTAAAACCAAATTTATTATATCCCATAGATAATTAGTTGTTGTAGAAAAATACCCTTGTTCTAAATCTATTTTAACAGTTATGCCTTGCCCCATTTTTAATGGACTATCATGAACATATCTTAAAGTTGTGCCATCAAAAGTAAAATCGTCCGCTGTATTTGTTTGCCCATAACTTCCATAGTAAATTATAGGTGTAGAATCAACTTCTTTTGGCATATTTACAGTTATATCAGCAACTGTAATGTCTGTATCCCAAAAATTCCCAATTAAATTATAATAAAAGCTATCTTTTTTGCTATCTCTATCATTCCCTAAACTAATAGTATAATTAATTTTATAAACAACTGTTTTACCTGATACATTTATATATGGATTACCAATTTGAATTATTAATGTATCATTTTGAGTATATAACTTATAGTCTTCATCACAAGAGATATCAGAGTAAGTATATCTATAATTTTTATATGTTACATTTCCATTATTGTCTGCTTCGCCAACACTTGCACTTAAAGGAAGAGTTCTAAATATTCCATGTTTATTGAGCCCTCCTTTAAATGTTGAAACAATTTCTTCACTTATATTTATTGTATTGTTTTCGTTTACATCTGCAACAACAGTGTAACTATCTATAATATAATCAAAAGACCTAACTAGTTCGCTATTTGATGTGTTTATGCAAGCAAAAAACCCTGTTACAATAATTGCAACAAGGTATAAAATTATTACTATTTTAGTTACATTTTTATACATTAAAATTGAACCTTAACAGCTTTTCTTTCCTCTTCATTATCAACTTCGTAAAATGGCTTTTCTTCAAATTTAAACCACTTAGCTATTAAGTTAGAAGGGAATACTTCGCGTTTGTTTTCGTAAACTTTAACCACACCATTATAATATTTTCTTGAAGTTGCTATCTCAGTTTCAAGAGCTTTAAGTTGGTTTTGCAAATCCATAAAATTTTGATTGGCTTGTAATTGTGGATAATTTTCTGATACTGCAAACAATGTTTTAAGCGTTCCTGTAAGAGCATTATCATTCTGCATCTTTTCTTCTGGCGATGCTGAATTCATAGCCATATTTCTTGCTTGTATTACCTTTGTTAAGGTTTCCTCTTCGTGTTTTGCATAGCCCTTTACCGTTTCAACAAGATTAGGTATAAGGTCGTATCTTTTCTTCATGTAAACATCCATTGTAGAAAAGCCTTCTTCCACATTATTGCGAAGCTTGATAAATGCATTGTAAGTAGAAATTATCCAAGCAACTGTTGCAACAATCAATATTACAACAACAGCAGCAATAACTATACCCACGATAGCACCTACTGAAATAAATCCTAACATAAATTAATTCTCCTTTATAACATATTATACTAAATTTTATAATCAATAGCAAGCATTTATTCTTTTGCTTCCAAATTTTTAGGCAATAAAGTTATCTTTCCATCTTTTGATATTTTAACTCTATCGCCTGTTTTTGCGTTTTCTAATATTTCTTTTCCTATTTTATCTATTGCAATAAGCTTTGAGTTTTCCCATATTTTAGCAAGCAATACTCCACTAGCAGCAAGAGAATCTATCTCTTCTGAAAATAACATTGCCGCTGGAGCAATTCCCATCTGACATATAGTTTGAATTACAAGTCCGCCTGTTGTTGAACCTATTGTTTGCGGGAGTATTAATGCCACCCCTGTAAGATTTTTCCCGAAAACATCTGGGTTATTCTGGTCAGAACCAATAACTTTTTTTGCATTTTTTAATGCACTCTTTTGAAAGGTTGCAAGAGTGTTTACACCCTGCCTAGAAACTACACACTCAAACTCTCCCTCACCCTCATTTATAACTCTGCCTTTAAAGTTTGTTTTAATCTTTTTTACAACTTCTTTCATTATGCATTTCCTCCTGCAATAATTTTAACTATTTCATCATCTTTAAAGTATCTAGATTTTGAATAAGTTCTAAGCTTATTTGAATTTGTTATAATTGGCTTTCCACCAGCTATTGGATTGTTTGTATACATTAGCGGACAAATATTTGAAATCTTCACGCCCATTTTCATTAATTTTTTATATTCATCTGCCTGTTTAAATTTTTCTTCAACATTTGGAGAAGTAGTCATAATAGTTCTAATTTTAACTTTTTTTCTGCCAGCTTCAACAAGTGCATTAGAAAGTTTATTTGTCCAAGATATTAACTGCGAATATGTAAGATGTGGACAACCAATAAAACAAAGGCTAGGTTTCGCTTCTTTATTTTTCCACATAACAGGATAACTTTTGTAAACTCTTTCAAGTTCGGCATCATCTATTACATAAGTTTGAGCATTTTCTAGTATTAAATCTTTTTTTAGTTTTTTAGCTTCTGGCGTCAAGTTTTCAACATGGTATAATCCAACAGCTCCGTTAGATGCACTTGCCGCTCCCATATCTTTAAGATAAGCAATTACATCATCGTTTAATTTTTTTCCTAAAAATTTATCCAAGCCCTTTATGTAAGGAACTGCTTCCATAACTTTTAAACCAATGGCACTTCCTAAAATCTGTGCCTCTGGAAGTTTTGAAGTTTTTATTTCAATAACAAAACTTGCCTTCCTACCCTCGTCTGTTAAAAGCCCAAACTCTGGCACTTTTCCAATTATTGCACCAAAGATATCAATCATTCCACTATTTCTATTACATCTAGCACCTAGCACTGAATTTGCAAAAACAACAGCAGAACTTTCTGCCCAACTTAAAACATCGCCATATTTAGGAGTATTGCCTACTTCTGGCAAATAATTTGTACAAGTAAAGGACTTTTCATCTCTAAGCCCTATTTTTTTAAGTTGTTCCTCATATAATTTTTGTTTAGAATACATTATCTTACTAAAAATAAGTTTATCTAACAAACCACATTTAACATTTTTATAGTCAATCGGCCTAGGGTCTACTGTAAAGGGATACTCTGTTTTAAGCCCTGCTTTAATTATTTCGTCCATAGTTCTAAACACAGGTTTTAAAAGCCCGATACCAAATGATGTTACAAGATGACCATCATGTGTGACTTTAACTAATCTTTTAGCTCCAAAAAGTTCTCCAAATTCTACAAGTGTTCGCATAATTTTAGCTTTGGTTTCACCCTCTTCGCCATTTAAAATTTTCTTTTCCTCTGCTGTTAATTTCATTTATTACCCTCCATATAAAATATATTATCATTTATTAAAAATAAAACAAAATAATTTAATGCCAAAATTAAAATTAGGTCTTGAAAATAAGAATAATATATGTTACAATCTTAATAGATTCAGGGGGAATATATGGATAATATTACAATAGCTAAAATACAAAAATTATTTAGAGATTCAAAAACAAAGGGTGTAGATCAAAAATTAGGTTTTGTAGGAAAATTTTATAATACCGCTTTTTATGGCGATGTTTATATGGCTTATGTTATATATAAAGGCAAATCTTTACCAAAAAAAGGATTAAATATAGACTACATAATAAAAGATAGCAAACAAGGTCTTATAGTTTGTGTTGAAAAGAAATTTTTACCAGCATTACAACATTTAAAAATTTTAACAAAAGATGATGTTAATTCTGTTAAAGAAATAAAAAATGGTCTTATTGTCGACACAACACTAACTAAAAACTTACAAAATATTAAATACAGTGAATTAGGTCTTGATAAATAATTATTTTTGCTTTAAAAAATAACTTTACATTAAGGTTAAAACCTTTTGAAACTAGCAAAATAAAGTAAAAGGAACTTTACACATAAAGTAAAGTTCCTTTTTATATTAGTTTCAAAAATAATAAAGTAATGTTATTTTATACACTCAAAGTATAACTATAAACAATATCATTTAAATTTGCTTGAATAATTAGCTTGTTGTTTTTGTATTCTAAATTTGTTGTTTTAAACACATTAAGTGCGTTGTTTGTTGTTGTTTCAAGTTCTCCAACCGTTTTTGTAATTTCTGTTGTAATTTTACCATTTTCATAAGTATAATTACCTAAAAAATATGAATAAGTATCTTCCCCGACATTCATTTCAAATATAAAGGTATTATCATAAAACTTATATGTTATAATATCTTTATAACTTGAACTAATATCATTTTCTCCCACCATCATGCTTTCAATTTTAAAAGTCTTTCCAGAAATAGGGGTTGCCCCCTCACCACAAGCAACTAAACAAGTAACAGCTAATAAAGTTAACGCAAACAAACTAAAAAACTTTTTCATATAATCTCCTACAATATTATAACTAATATAAAACATACAAGTCAAATATTTTAATATATGTAAAATTAAAATTAGCTTTATATAGTTAAGAGTTTTTTGAATTTTTTAAAAATGCTTGCAATAAAATTAGTTCATCTTCCTTTAATTTTGTTTTATCAACAGGAAAACTATATACATGGTTTATAAATAAGAACATATAATTTCCACATTCTTTAATTTTTATTAAATCTTTATAATAAATTTTACTGTTTGCAACTTCTTCCCCATTTCTTAATATTTTAACATTAAAAAAATTTTTTTCAAAACAATATATATTTTCCATAGAAACAGTGCTTACAAATTTAATATTTTTGTTAATAAGCCATAAATATCCTATTCCAACACCAAGCGGAATACAAAAAGCAACTAACCAAACTGACCACTCATAATTTAAAGTACTTAATACAATATAAGCAATAGAACCAATTGCACCAAAGATTATTAAAATTAAAGATAATATAAATAACCTTTTATTCAACTGTTTTTGAACAGAAACATCTATTTTTGTTGAACATTCAAACATAATTTACCTTTTAAAAAAGAGCCTTAATTTAAATAAGGCTCTTATTGGTGGAGAATATCGGAATTTAAAGGTTCCTAAAATGTGTATTTTTTAGATATCTACTTACCACCATTTAAGCCTTATTTTGCCCTTTTTATCTCAATTTTCAATAATTTTTATTTTTTTGTTCCTAAAAATGTGCCTAAAAATTAGTTTTTTCAAACTAATTTTTTACAGGGAATTTATACCATTATTATAAATAATTGTCAAACAAAAAATAAGCCTAGTTTTCACTAGGCTCATCTTTCTCTAAAATAATTTCTTCTGCTATATTTTTTATTTTTGCAACATCTTCCTTAAATTGTTCGCAAATAGATATTCTATTTTGGTCAGCAGTATAGACAACTTTAAAAATATAGTTATTGGCAAGCGTTATTCCAGAAAACATATACCATCCCATAATTATTAAATTTAAAACAATCATAAATATTGTTTCTAGCGTTGCCTGTTTGAAGTCTGGTATCATTGAACTGATTAGAGTTACAAAAAATACCCCTATTAACATAGTTGGTATTAATTTTTTTGCAAGCAGACTTTTTTCGTTGTAAAAAATAGAGTCTTCCTGCGTTCCTTTTAAAATATCAAAATTAAACAAGCCGTTGTAAGTGACATTCATTATGTTTATTTTGTAAGACTTCATGTCATCAATATCTTTTATATTATCTGAAAGTTCTCTAACCTTATCTAAGTTATTAACTTTGTAAGCTTCAATAATAGCAAAATGCGTGTCGCAAACTTTTAATTGCTTTTCAAGATATTCTTTTTGTTTTTTAGCTTTTTCATACTTTTTTAAAGCTTTTTGATAGTGCTTTATTGCCCTATTATACTTGCGTTTATTAAAAGGCTGAAAGTCTTCTTTTAAAGGCTTTTCAGGTTTCTCCAAAACAACGTGTTCGTACTTGCTCAAAATGATATCTTGATATCTTTCTACTCTTTTTCTATAGTTGTAAACATTTTTAAGCCAGGTTCTAATTGTAGATATTTGTTTATTTTCAACTATATCTCTTTTAAAAACTTTTAAATTTTCTCTTTGAATAACAAATTTTGCTGATTGCTGATTTTTAAGTTTTCTTAAAATATACGTTCCAAATAAACACATATATCCCGTTGAAAGTTTTAGAATATAGTTTATCCAGAACTCAGAAGTTGCAACAGCAGAAAAGTCAAACCTTGCTTCTACAAGTTGCAAAACTCCTGATAGCAATGCACAACTTACCACAAGCAAAATCCCTAAAAGCATGTTGAAAAAATCTTTGTTTATAACAACACTTTTCTCTCCATTCTTTCCCCATTTAATGACCTTTGGTTTCATCGCCATCCTCCTTTTCTTGTAGTTCTCGTTTATGCGCAAGATACTCATCTACACAATAGAAATAAGCACCAAAGAGCATAGATATACCCGAGTAAATCCACCAATCGAAAAATTTATCACTAAAAGAAGAAAGTGCCCACAAAATACCTAAAACCAGCCCATAAAGAACAGCTCTATGGATCGTAAGCAATAGTCCTCTAGGAAGACCTACAGGCATTTTTTGAATTTTAGCATAAATCTTTTTCCTAAATGCAAGCAAAACTACAATAATGACCAAACAGCCCATAAAAGTTATTTTAAAATGTGGTGGGACATCTTTTGTAAGTGCTACTATTTCATTTAACAGATAAATAGGAATAACCCAAGTAAAAACTATACCAAGCAAATATGCCCACCTATTTTTTATAAAAAGCCCCACCTTATCTGGCAGAGCTTTAAACCAATTTTTAATTTTTTCATGCATAATCAACCTCAGTGTTTTCAGACTCCTCTTTTATATCTTTTTTTCTAGTCTTTTTTGAACTCTTTTTAAACTCGTTTGAAGGCTGCTCAACAGTTTCTATACTTTGTTCAACTTTGGTTTCCTCCTTAGCTTCTTCCAAATTCTTTTCGCCTTCTAATATTAAATTATTCACTTTTTCTTGTGCAGTAGTTAAAAACTGATTTTTTAAATTCTCATACATAGCAATTAAATTTTTGTCACCGCTATATTTAAGTATAGTTTCTATGTAGGCCTTTAGTTCTGTCGGGCATTTATCGTTATTTGCAACCTGTTTTAACATTTCTTTAATTTCTTTTAAACCAGGTTCAAGCTTCGAGCAAACAAGTTTTGCAACATTATCCATAAAGCCTTCCACACCACCAAGTTTTTCTATTACTGCATTTGCTATGCTTTGTTGATTCAATAGTTCCTTAGCCTTTTAGACTTCTTTGTAATTAAAGAAAAAAGCCCTTTTAAAAGGCTTATAACTGTATAAATGCTAGTAGCGCTTATTCCAAGACCCGCCAAGAACTCTAAAGGTTTAGATGCAATAAGTTCAAATAATTCCGTCATGCTTCCTCCTTGTGCGAACAATAGTCGCTATGAGTGTAACACTCAATTATTTCATTCCCGTTTTCATCCTTCTGCAAAATACCGTCTAACTTTTTATAAACTTCTTTGTCTAGTTTACAATATCCTTGTCCAACTAAAGCGTTATCTAATATTAAAAGTTCTGTTAATTCCTCTTGAACAGATGCTTTTGTTTTTTCTAACTCCTCCAACTTTTTGCGTTTTAATTCTATTTCCTTTTGTATTATTTTTCTTCCCTTGCAACCATTAATAACTTCTGGCGAACTTACTTCAAAATATGAAAACAACTTACCATTTTCAAATTTTAATTTTTCTTTAAATTCTTTAGTTTCAAACATAATTTTCCTCCTTAATATATTTTTCAAATAATGTTTTAATCTCTTCAAGAGAAATACCATAACTAGATAAACCAGCAGGAATTTTTATCATTGGTTTAGTACAAATATTTTTTATAAGTTCTAAATCACAGCTTAAT
>CALVOB010000012.1 GCA_944350095.1 uncultured Clostridia bacterium | reverse complement strand
AACCAGGAAGACGGCAAAACAAGTGTAATTCCAGAAAATGTTACTAGGCTTACTGGTGGCTGTTATGGTGGCGATTATTTATCTTATGATAGATTAACAAAAACAATAGTAATACCAGACGGCGTTAATTCTATTCCAGCATATTTTGTTAATTATAGCTATGTTGAAACAATAGAAATAGGTGCAAATGTTACGTCTATTATATATAACGCATTTAGCTCTTGCCCACGCATAAAAAATGTGTATATTCGCGGAGCGCATAGGTCGTTAAGCGTAAGCACAAGCAGTGATATAAATTATTATTACGAAGCAAATAACTACATAGAAGCTTATAGAACCTATTGCAAACTGGAGCAAGGATATGCACATTGGGTAGGATTAAATGTGTTAGAATTTAATGGGCAAACATATTCATATATGCAAGAAGAACCAACTTTCCCGGGTAATTTTTGGCATTATAATGAAGAAACTGGTAAAATAGAATTATGGTAAAATTAAAGCACATTAAGAATTTTCTTAATGTGCTTTTAATTTGCATACCAAATTTTAAAATTTTTCATATATATTCATTATGAGAAATGTTATAGCCGTAGTAGATAGCGGGCTTGGTGGAAAAAATATTTTAAATGCGTGCAAAAGCCTTTTGCCAAATGAAGAATTTGTATACTATGCAGATGTTAAAAATGCACCCTATGGAAATAAGTCTAAAAAAGAACTATTAAAAATTGCAGAAAATTTAGTTCAATATATTATTGATATTTTTGACCCTAAAATAATTGTACTTGGGTGCAATACTTTAACCGCCGTCACAATTAAATATTTAAGAGAAAAATTTTACAATAGAATTTTTGTTGGTACAGAGCCAGCCATAAAACCTGCACTAAAAAAATATAATAAAAATGAAGTTGTTTTATTTGCTACAAAAAATACCTGTAAATATTATAAAAATATAAAAAAAATATATATAAAAAATCTTCCAAAATTAATTGATGAAAATATTAATAATTTATCATCAATTAATCCTATATTAATTCAACATTTTTTAAAAAATAAATATAAAAAAATTAAAGCAATAATATTAGGTTGCACTCATTTTATTTATTTAAAAGATAATTTAAAAACTATACTTGGAAAAGATATAGAATTTTTTGATAATTCTGATGGCGTAGCTAGGCAAGTTAAAAGACTTTGCGAAAACATCAAATTTCATTATTAATTTCTTTGCAAAGTGTTTTATTTAAATTAATTGTTTCTAAATAAGAGTATTTTAATTTTGAATTAAATGGTACAGAACTTGTTTCTGTATAATCTATTAGTTCACTTAAAACATCACATAGATTTTGTAACTTTAATTTTACATTTAAAATTGAGCTTGTAAGTTTTGAATTAAAAGTTGCATCAAATGTAGTTTTAACTTTGTTTATGTTTGATAAAATATCATTTAATTCTACTTTACAATCTGTTTCTGTTTTAATAGATGTATCTAAACTTACAGACAAATCGTATAGTGATTGATATGTTGTTTTAAAAACTGTTAATGCATTATAAAGTGTAGTTTTTTCATTTGCAGTTAAATTTGATGTAATGTTAATTTCTGGTATTGTTATTGTTATAATTGTAGGAGTATATCCTGATGTTTCTAAATTTTCTTTTACAAGTTCGGCATCATTTTGATTTTCATATCCACTTGCTAGAACATAGTAAACGGAACTATCATTATAGATATAGCCAGCACCGCTTTGTGATTTTATTTGATTAGAACTTTCCTCGGCTGAGCTTAAAATAGAACTTTGAAACATGCATATTGCATATATGTTGTATGTTGAAATTTTACTAGAAGAGGAAAATAGTCCTGTAAAATTTCCAGCCGTAAGGGCGGTTGAAAATAGGTCGGCAAGTGTTATGCATAGGGCAAGACTTATGCCGCATACAACAAGTGCAAATAACTTACCTGATTTTGTCTTTTTTTGATTTTTTGTCATACTTGCTTGCTATTTTCCCCCTTTTTGTGCTATCACTTATATTGCTATGAAGAAGGAGCAAAAAGTATTCTTAAAAGGAGGAAAAAGTTATGATATTAAGACCACTTTTTGACCGTATTGTAATCAAACCATTAAAGACGGAATCTAAAACTGAGGGAGGTATAATGCTACCAGCTGTGGCACAAGAAAAAAGCCAACTTGCAACTGTTGTGAGTGTT
The DNA here is from genome assembly GCA_944350095.1 of uncultured Clostridia bacterium. GTDB lineage: Bacteria > Bacillota > Clostridia > Christensenellales > UBA1242 > Caccopulliclostridium. The sequence continues at coordinate 4,473 of CALVOB010000012.1, read as the reverse complement.
GGAGAGGGCGGACTTGTAGACGGCAAAGAAGTAAAAATGGTAGTAAAACCAAATGATAAAATTTTGTATTCAAAGTATGCTGGAACAGAAGTTAAATTTGAGGGCGAGGAACTTATAGTAATAAGACAAACCGATGTACTCGCAGTTATAGAATAGGAGGTAATTATGGCTAAAAAAATTAAATATGGCGAAGACGCCAGAAAAGCACTTGAAAGAGGAGTAAATGTCCTTGCGGATACAGTTAAAATAACATTAGGTCCAAAAGGCAGAAATGTTGTATTAGATAAAAAATTTGGTACTCCATTAATTACAAATGATGGTGTTACAATAGCCAAAGAAATAGACCTTGCTGACCCATTTGAAAATATGGGAGCACAACTTATAAAAGAGGTTAGTGTTAAAACAAATGATGTGGCAGGTGATGGAACAACTACTGCTTGCGTGCTTGCACAAGCTATTATTCGTGAAGGCTTAAAAAACTTCACAGCAGGAGCTAACCCTATTATTTTAAAGAAAGGAATTCAAAAAGCAATAGAAACAGCAACTGCTGAGTTAAAAAAGATATCTAAACAAGTTAGCACATCAAAAGAAATTGCACAAGTTGCTAGCATTTCTGCTGGTGATGAAGAGATTGGAAATTTAATAGCACAAGCTATGGAAAAAGTTGGAGCAGATGGCGTAATTTCTGTAGAAGAAGCTAAAACTATGAAAACAGAACTTTCCGTTGTTGAGGGGATGCAGTTTGATAGAGGTTATCTATCTCCATATATGAGTACAAATATGGAAAAAATGATTGCAGAGCTTGAAAATCCTTACATATTAATCACGGATAAAAAGATTTCAACAATCCAAGACATATTGCCACTACTTGAACAAATTGTAAAAATTGGTGGAAAACTTTTAATTATAGCAGATGATATCGAGGGTGAAGCGCTAGCTACATTGGTGCTTAATAAACTTAGAGGCACATTTATTTGCGTTGCAGTTAAAGCCCCAGCATTCGGAGATAAAAGAAAGGCATTGCTTGAAGATATCGCTATAGTTACAGGTGGAAAAGTAATTTCAGAAGAATTAGGGCTTGATTTAAAACAAGCAGATTTATCTATGCTTGGAAATGCTCGCTTTGTTAAGGTGGATAAGGATAACACAACAATTGTAGATGGCGCTGGTGAAAAAACGGATATTGCAGATAGAATTAAATCTATTAAAGCACAGCTTGAAACTGTTACAAGCGATTACGATAAAGAAAAACTAGAAGAGCGTTTAGCAAAACTTGCAGGTGGTGTTGCAGTTATAAAAGTAGGTGCAGCAACCGAAGTGGAAATGCAAGAAAAGAAGCTAAGAATAGAAGACGCCTTAGCAGCTACAAAGGCAGCTAGTCAAGAGGGTGTAGTGCCAGGAGGCGGAGTTGCACTTTTAAAAACTGCTGGAAAAGTAAGTAAACTTATTGAAGAGCTTTCAGGTGATGAAAAAACAGGAGCAAGCATAGTTTTAAGAGCTATTGAAGAGCCAATAAGACAAATAGCTAAGAACTCTGGTGTAGACGGCGGAGTAGTTGTGAACAAAATATATGAACACATAGAAGATGCAAATTATGGGTTTGATGCTTTAAATAATAGATATGTGGATATGGTAGAAAATGGAATAATTGACCCAACAAAAGTTACAAGAAGTGCATTAGAAAACGCAGGAAGTGTTGCAAGTGTATTGCTTACAACAGAATGTTTAGTAGCAGACATTGAGGAAGAGCCTAAAAAACCACTTCCAGAAGTTAATGCATATTAAAACAAAAAGGATATCCTATTGAGGATATCTTTTTTTATAATTATTGCAAAATTGTTACAAATATGTTATTATTTAAACAAGGTAAGTATGGAAAAATTAAAAGTTGAAAGTATTAATGAACATAATGTTTATACATTTAGTTATTTAGAAAAAAATGCAAAAATAGATTTAATGTTTGAGTTATATGGCTTGAATAAAAGTTTTTCATTACAAAAAGATGATATAATTTATATAAATGAAAAACTATTAAATAAAAATTCTTCCAACTATATAGAACCATATTCATTTGAAGTTACAAAAGATTATTTACCAAAAAATGTTGTATTTTTAAACATGGAAAATTGTATAGTTCTAAAAAGAAAAAATAAAATGCTAGTATTAAAAAGGATTTATGGATAATGGAAGAAAACAAGGATTTAAAGTGGATAAAAAAACATTATAGCGAGAAATTGGCACACATTTGTCGTGAACTTTTCCCAACATTATTGGAAACAACGGGGCTACTTCCTAAAATTTTAAATGATAATTTTGCTAAAAGTAGTCGTTTAGGTGATGATATAGAATCACAACATAAATTAGATGATTTTAAATCTTTTATATATTCTTTTGTAGATGTTGAAAACAATAACGCTTTAAATGTAAACAAAACACCGGAAGAATTAATGTCAGAGGCTGGTTATATTTTATATCCAGAATGTAGAACAGAGGAGGATATACAAAGGTTTAGACACTATTATTTTAGTGGTGAAGAAACGCCTGTATATTCGGGAGGCAACCCAAAAAGATGTACGGGAGAAGAACTTTGCACTTTTAATGGTGGTAGATTAAATTCTTGTAGAGTATGGTTTGCAGTAAAAAAAGAAGTAGTAGAAGATGAACATGCAATAAAAAGGTCTATAACTCCAAAAAGACAAGATAACTATGGAACAAGTGTAATAAGCATACAGTTTTCTAGAAGTGGAATGGCTACTTTATCAATAAAAAACAGATACAATCATTCTGTAAATCAACCAGACGCAACATTTAGTAACAATTTAGACAATATTATAATTGGGCTAACAGAAGCTTTTAATAGAACATACAATCTTAATTTGCAAAATCAAAAACAACCATTAGAAATAGAGGGTTATGTAAAAGCCAATGATGGCAAATATTATAGATACAACTTTGAAAAATATAATATATATTATTGTGAAAATAATGTAATAATAGACAATTTTGAAGTTAAACAACTAGATCCTAGATATGTATTAATGGATTGTTATATAGTAGATTTATCAACAAATACAATTACCATGTATGATAAAAGTCTTAAAGATTGTTTTATAGAAACACTAGGAAAAATAGAAAAAATAACTCTAGAAAGAGATGAAGAAAAAAATAAAGTTATTAGAGTTCAAGTTAAAAATGGAGAAGATATTTTAATAACTGTAAATAAATATGGACAAATAATTAAGTTGTACAATTCTAATGTAAAAACTTGTGGAAATAGTTTTATGGAATATAACAACTCTCTAATTTCATTATCTTTACCAAATTTAAAGAGCTGTGGTGATAGTTTTTTATTTGAAAATCAGTGTCTTTCAACCATAACATTACCAAATTTAAAGAGTTGTGGCATTAGTTTTATGGCTAAGAACAATACCATAACATCATTATCATTACCCAATTTAGTTCAATGTGGTGATTTCTTTATTTATTATAATACTTCTTTAACAACACTTTCACTACCAAATTTAAAGATTTGTGATAGTAGATTTATTAGTGATAATGAAAAACTAACAACTGTTTTTTTACCAAATTTAAAGAGCTGTGGCGATAACTTTTTGTCTAACAATAATGCTTTAATAACGCTATCACTTCCTAAATTGGTTAGTTGTGAAAGCTTTTTTTTGAGAAATAATAAAACACTAAAAACTTTAAATGTGCCTCGATTAAAAAAAATTGGTTATTCCTTTTTAGAAAATAATGCTTTGGTTAGAAACAATGTTTTAAAAAGATTGCCAAATAATTCTGAAATAATTAAGTAAACAATTTTATTTCGTTCTATAACAGCTAGTAAAACCATAAACTAAAAATATGAAAAAGGTTTTACCAGCTGTTTTTTTAATTATTGGAACTATGATAGGAGCGGGGTTCGCTAGTGGTAGGGAAATATCTGTTTTTTTTGCTCGCTTTGGCGTTTATAGCTTATTTTTTCTTCCAATTTTATTTATAATATTTTATTATGTTTTCAAGCTTCTTTTAAATATTGGTAAGGATAAAGAGTTTGACAACATCTATAAATTACATTCATTCACTAATAATTCAGTGTTTATGAATGCATTTATTTGTCTAACATTTATTGTTTTTACTTCTGCAATGCTTTCTGCGGGTGTAGAAATTCTTTCATCAAATTTTGTAACAGTTCCTAATATTGTATTTTATATAGTTTTGCTATTAATTTCATTTTTAGTTTTAAAATTCGGATTTAAAGGATTGGTAAAACTAAACATGGTTCTTGTGCCACTTTTAATTCTTTCCATTTTAACACTTTGCATTTTTGCTACTTTTAATCCTGTTACAGATGTAAGTTTTATTGCAGAAAATACAAAAGTTTATGAGCTTCCTATATCTATACTTCTATATGCAATGGGCAACATTCTTCTTTCATATTATATTATTATAAAGGCGGGCAAAGGCTTAGAT
>CALVOB010000011.1 GCA_944350095.1 uncultured Clostridia bacterium | reverse complement strand
TTATACAAATAAAATAAAAATAAACAATAAAAGTTGCAAAAAAAATAGAATTATGATATACTAATAAAGTTGATTAAGTCCTCTTAGTTAAACGGATATAACAAGCCCCTCCTAAGGGCTAGTTAGGGGTTCGATTCCCTTAGGGGACGCCACAACAAATATAGGATATGAGAAAGCCGTCGGGGCTTGTTGTGCTCAGCTTATTCGTTTGTATAAACGCACTCATAAGCTGGCTAAACAAAACTTGCAAAAAGCAAGTTTATCCTATGAATAAGTTATGTTTTAATTTCTTTAAGTTAATAAAAGTAACAAAATAGTAGGATTAAGATTAATCGGTTAAAATGCAATTATAAAGTGGATATATTATATTTTTTTATAATTAGGTATTTTGATAGTTATTAAATTTATTTTTATTATGTTTTAGTATAATGCTGTATTCTGGTGTTTCATTTGAAGCATTTTTTTTTATTTAGCATAATTTTAACTTTATGAAAATATATTAAAAAGTAGAAAAGTGGAAATCGACATAAGAGGCCCTTTTCAGACAATTAATCACTATAATTAGCATTTGCTTTTTTGGCATTTACTTTTATAGTTAAAAGCGAGGATTTAATGCATTTTCTTTGTGTTAAATTAAAATCAATTAAGTTCGTTTTACTCATGATTTTAGTTGCTGTTTTACTGGCTGTAAGTATAAATGGCGTAGCCTCAGCACAAGTTTTTTTTGGGTATTCTACTAAGCGTGTTCCTATTTATTCTGTGGATACTGAAAACAAACAAGTGGCTATAAGTTTTGATGCTGCTTGGGGTGCAGATAAAACCGCAGGCATTGTTGAACTTTTACAAGAATATGACGCGGGTGCAACATTCTTTTTAGTAGCTTTTTGGGTTGACAAAAATCAAGATATGGTTAAATTAATTGATGAATCAGGTTTTGAAATAGGGAACCATTCTAGTACACACCCAGATTTGACAACTGTTAGCAGTGAAAAATTGGAGAATGAACTAAGCCATTGTAATGAACTTATAAAGGGGATAACAGGCAAAGATGTTACTTTATTTAGAGCTCCTTATGGTGCATATAATAATACAGTTTTAGATGCAGCTACTAAACTTGGAATGCAGACTATACAATGGGACGTTGATTCATTAGATTGGAAAGGGCTTTCAGCAGAAGAAATTACTATGAGAATATTAAACAATGTAAAAAATGGGTCAATAATACTTTGTCATAACAATTCTGACCATATTTTAGATGCTCTTCCAATGGTTTTGGATAGACTTAAAAAACAGGGCTATAAGATTACATCAGTAGGAGATTTAATCTACAAGGAAAACTACACCATTGATAGAAACGGACTACAAAAACTTAATGTTTAAAAGGAGAAAAATTTATGAACTATGAACTAATGAATAATAATAAGGTTTATTTATCAGGTATTGTTTCAAGTGAGCCTATTTTAAGTCATGAAACTTTTGGGGAACAATTTTATGAGATTAAATTATCTGTTCCAAGGCTTTCTGAACATGTAGATTTATTGCCTGTGACGGTATCTGAAAAACTATTAAAACATTTTGAACTTGGAAAACATGTTAGCTTAAAAGGTCAACTTAGGAGTTATAATAAACTTGAAGATGAAAAAAGTAAGCTTATTCTTAGCGTTTTTGCTCGTGAAATTGTTGAAGATGAAGATGTTGCAAATCCAAATATAATTGAGATTACCGGATTTGTTTGTAAACCTCCTATATTTCGAACAACGCCATTTAAAAGAGAAATATGTGATGTTTTAATAGCTGTTAATAGGGCATACAATAAATCGGACTATCTTCCTTGTATTGCATGGGGGAGAAATGCTAGATTTATAAAAGATGCTCAAATAGGTTCGAAAATAGAGATTATAGGAAGAATTCAAAGTAGAGAATATCAAAAAAAATTAGATAATGGTGATATAGAAACAAGAACTGCTTATGAAATTTCTGTAAGCCATGTAAATGTTGATTCTGAAAATAATAGTGTTGAAATAATTGGATAACCGCTTTAAAAGCGGTTATTTTTATAACATAAAAACGCACCTAAAAGTTTTAACTTTTAAGTGCATTTTAATTTAAATTTTTATTTGCCTTGTTTAATCTTTTTAATTTCTTTTATAAGATATTCAGAAGAATTTACATTTTCTATTTCAGCTTTAATACTATCTAATTTATTTAAAAGCTTAGTGTGTTTGCTTGCATATAATTTAAAGGCTTTTTCATCTTCTTTTGTTATGCTTTTGCCATGTTGTTTTCTTTGTTCGGCAATTCTTTCTTTATTTTCATTTTCTAAGCTATCTATTTCATCTTGAACAGCCTTTAAATCTGCTTTTAATGCTTTTAAACGCTCGTTTCTTCTATCTTCTGCTTCCTTTCTTATAGCATCACGGTGCATTGTTTGTTCGCGGTCGTAATTGCCTTTCTTTTTAGATTCAGGCTTTTTAATTTTAACCTTTTTCATAGCATATGCAATTAGCGCTAATATAAGTGCTAATGCAAATATTACAGAAGGAATAATATACCATATTATAACATTATTATCAGATGGAGTTGTTTCTTCATCAGAAGTATCTTCTTCGGCTTCTGTTTCTACAAATACACTATTTGCAAGCTTGTCGGTTTTAGCTGTGTTATAAGCTGTTTCTTCAATAGTTTCATAAGAGAAATTATCAAAGTAAGCATAACCAGTGTTCTCTATTTTATCTGACGCTAGTGCAAAGCGAACATTTACATCTATATCTGATAAGGCTTTTACATAAATGTTATAAGCAACAAATCCGTTTGAAACTATTTTATCAATTTTTGCTCCGTCTATACTTTCAAGTGAAAATTCTGCACCATAAGCTTGCTCGCCATCTTTTCCTGTGTATTCTGGAATGTTCGTTTTAATATAAATTGTAAATTTATAATAAGAGCCGTTTGTTAATGAAATAGTGTCGTTAGATTTCATTGAATAGGTGGCTATTCCGTTTGTTTTTATAAGCATTACATTTTTTATTATGTTATTGTTTGAAGGATTTGGTTCAAGATTAAAATCATTGTTTTCCGAGTCAATTAATCCACCAAAAGAAACAGGATCACCGCTTGATGGATTTGAGCCAGATTCAAGTGTACCAGTGTAGGCGAGTGGTTCATAAACTCCGTTAGTGTTAGGAGAACCTGATACAAGGTTAAAACCGCCATTTGTAAAATCTACGATGTTTGCAGTGTTAATAAGATTTTCATATTCTGTATCTGTGTATTCTGCAGTATTAAGTTCAAAGTTATCAAAGTAAGCTACACCAGAAACTGGATTTTCTTCTGTTCCTATTTCAAGTTTTACATTTAAACTTTTTGTAGTTTGTGCAGTTCTTATAACAATTTCAAAAGTTGACCAATTTTTATCAGCAATGTTTTTTGAATTAATCCCTAATTCTTCAAATAATATTGTACCGTTATCATCTATAATATAAATATTTAAAATATTTTCATTATCTAAGACATCTGAAATTGTTTTATAACTGAATTTTAAATTGTAATATGAGTCTGCAGAAACAGAAAAGCTTGGACTAATAATTGATTGGTATGTTTCTCCTTTATTCCACATCATTAAAATATTGTTGGTGTCTGATGTAGGAATGATATTTCCTAAAACCTTAGGATTTTCAGGATTTGCTCTACCGCCTAAAAATTCATCTTTAATTGAATCATAAAGAACATTATAAGTGTTTATAACACCCCAAATAGTTGCATCTTCATCTGCCTCTCCAACAGTCCAGTCAGTTGCATGAATAGGGTATTCTAGGGTAGAGGATTGATTACTTAAATTATTGAATGCACCATTTGTAAAAGTCAATTCTTCGCTAAATGAAGTTAATGTAGTTTTAACAACTGATGTGCTTTCACTTGCAGCAGTGTAATCTTCTGCACTAATTGTTTCTATTCTTATTGTATCAAACACAACTGTTCCGCTTGATTGATCGTCGCTTTGACCTAACCATAATTCAAGATTAAAAGAAGTAGGATAAAGTGCATTGCCATAAACATAGAAAGAGCATGTTGTATAATCGTTTTGATATGAATTTGAACTATTTGAAGAAATTAATATTTCTTTTTCGATAGGTGTGTAAGTATCATAAGGGTTTTCCTTATCATAAAACTCGTTAACATCGTTATTTTCTTTTAATAAAATGTAAGCATTTCCAGATATATTATCTATTTTAACATTTACTGATATTTTATAAATAGCGTGCATTGGAAGTTCTATTTTAGGAGATACATATCCAAAATATCCTTTTGTTTCAGAGGATAACATAAGTGCATAGTTATTGTTTGCTGTTAAATCTGAGCCAAGTTCAAAGTCTTGATTTACATTAAATACATCAGCGATTGCATCACTAGGAAATTCATTATTTGCAATAGTCCAATTAGCAAGAGTGCCTTTTTCAAAATCTAAATTTGAATTTGAGTATGAAAGTTCAGAATTTACATTTTCTACATAATTTATATTTATTTTAGATTCGCTATAAATATAATTTTCAACACCTTCACTTGATGATGCATTGTTTAAATTAAGTTGATAGTTTTCATTGGTATGTCTTTGAACTACAACATTGTCAAAGAAAACAGTACCAGAAGAAGTAGTATTTTCTTTTTTACCAAGCCATAATTCTATGTTTACTGTTTCTTTTGTTGTGCCTGTAGAGATAAAAAATTCATATTCAGTCCAAACTTCAGCTTCAAAACTTTCAAAGCTTACATTTGTTACTTCTTCATCTAAACCTGTAAGATAAATTGAAGCTTTTGCGTTATTAATTGTTTTAGTTAAAATGCTGAAAGTATAATATGAATATGGTTCTAGTGTAATGCTTTCACTCTTATATCCTTGAACAGCTGGAACTTCAGAGCCAGTAGTTGAATTTCTAGCATTAATCATTAAAATTTTGTCATCATAATCAACATTCATTTTGCTTGGGTTTTCATCAGCATTTAGGAAGTAAGATGAATAGTTAGATTTAAACTTACTATCATTTACATTTATAATGCCAGATTTAGCTGTGCTTGATTCTTTTATTAAACTCCAACCTGTTGGATTAGAATCAAGTGTAGAAGAACTAGGAGATGAATTAAAATCTCCATTTGAAACAGATATATTTTCAAAGCTTGTTTTACTTTCAGCACTTGCTATTCCGAAGCTTGGAAATAAAAAGGCAAATGCCATAATAAAGATACATAATGTAATAATAAAATTTCTAGTTTTGTTCATTTTCCACCTACATATAGAATTTAACTTGCTTAGTATATAACAAATATCTTTTAAAATCAAATAATTTTTCAAAAATATACAATAATATTTTTATGGATAGTAAAAGTAAGGCTAAAAAGTGGGCTTTAATTATATCGTGTGGAATGCTAATAGGATTTGTTAATGGCTTTTTTGGTGGCGGGGGAGGTATGATTAGTGTGCCACTTTTAGAAAGAGTGTTAAAAATAGACAATAAAAAATCGCATGCAACAGCAATGGCTGTTATTTTTCCGCTAAGTATTGTTAGTGCAATTATATATGGGTTGAATACAAGCATAGATTGGATTAATTTAAGTTTTGTTACAATAGGAGTAACAGCAGGAGGCATTATAGGTGCGTTTTTATTAAATAAGCTAAATAATAAAGTTATAAGAATAATTTTTATAATTATAATGTTAAGTGCTGGTATAAGAATGTTATTTTAAATAAGGGAGAGAACATGATTATCTTTTTATTAATACTTTTTGGTTTTATAGGAGGAATTTTTGGCGGAATGGGAATGGGTGGTGGAACTATGCTCATTCCATTATTGACTATATTTCTAAATTTTAGTCAAAAAGTTTCACAAGGCTTTAATATTTTTTCTTTTCTTTTTATGGCAATTTTTGCATTAATTATTCACTTTAAAAATAAACTTGTAGATATTAAAAGTGTTATTCCTATTGTTCTAAGCGGTCTGCTTTTTAGTATGGGTGGGGCGTTTTTGGCAACTCTTGTAGATGGTAAAATTTTAAAATTAATATTTGGTATTTTTTTAATTTTACTTGCTGTGATTGAAATTTTTAAACTTTTTAAAAAAAATAAAATAAATAATTAGTTTACAAAATGGCTGTTTTGTGTTATTATAAGGTGTTTATAAGGAGAAAATTATGCCAGTTGATAAAAATAAATGTATAAGCTGTGGGGCTTGTGTAAGTATTTGCCCTGTAAATGCAATAAGATTTGGTGAAGATGGAAAAGCTGAAATAGACGAGTCGAAGTGTATTAGATGTGGCTCTTGCGAGGCTACTTGTCCAGTAACTGCAATTAAAATTAATTATTAAAGGTGACACATTGGAAAAGATAGGATTAGTTTATATAAACGGAAATGTTCATAGGTTAGTGCTTTTAGAATTAAGTGGCACATATTTTAATGTATTTGAAGATATTTCAGAAACAATTAAACTTGATGAAGATATTACTTTAAGTGGTTTGATTAGAGCAAGTAAATCTAAGGATAGTTTAAATGTTTTAAAAATGTTTAGAAAGATATGTGATAATTATGATATAACAAAAATTACAGCTATATCTTCTAACTTTATACTAAATTCAAAAAACCAAAAAAGCTATTTAGAAGAAGTTTATAACAATACAGGATTTAATTTTATAATCATGCAACCTGAAGATGAAAGTAAAATGATTTATTCTGGTGTTATAAACACAGTTGATGTGCCAAAGGGGCTTATTATAAATTTATCTCAGAAAGAAACGAATTTAATACTCTATAATAGAAGAAATATAATTTATTCTAAGATATTACCTTTTGGAACAAATAATTTGGCTGAAATTGTTAGAGTAACGCCTTCATCTTCCGACGCAGCTTCTAAAATGGTAGATTATGTAAAAAAGGAATTAGAAAAAATAGATTTAGCTAGTCACATAGACCCTGAAACTTCATTTGTTGGAGAAGGTCCAATTTTTTCTACTTTGGGAAGACTTGCTAGAAGAAGTACACATTATTCGTTAGATATAGAAAACAACTATATTTTAGAAACTCCTGTATTTGAAAAGGTTTTTGGCGTTGTTAATGAACTCGGGCTAGATAAAACTAAAAGATTGAAAGGTATTTCTGAAGATAGTGTTGATACACTTTTATCTGGATTGTGCATTATAAAAGCAATAAATGAATTATTAAATATAGAAAAGTTAACTATTTCTGGAGATAATCTTCGTGAAGGGCTTATATATAGTTATATAGCAGTTGAGGCTAATGATAAACCTTTTAGCGATATGCTAGGTTATAGTTTGGAAAATATAAGAACTTTTAAAGACCAAAAATATTCTAATACTTCTCATGTTTATAATTTGGCAGTAATATTATTTAAACAATTAAAAGTTATTCATAAGCTTTCTAGAACTTATATAAAAGCATTAAGAATTGCAGCTTCAATGTATGATTCTGGTAAAAGAATAAGTTTTGATAATCATGAAAAGTATAGTTTTAATGTTATATTAAATTCAGCTTTAAATGGTGTTTCACATAAAGATGTATTGCTTGCAGCTTTTACTTCACTTTGTCAAAATCCTGATAACTTAAATTTATCAGATTGGGTTAAATATAAGGATATTTTAAATGATGAAGACATGGAAGCTGTTAAAAAGATGGGGGTAATAATAAAACTTGCAGACCAATTAGATAAGTCTAAAAAAGGTAATGTTGTAGATATATGCTGTGATATTTTGGGGGATTCAGTAATATTAAAAACAGTTGTTAAGGGGAATGCGGATTTTGAAATAATGGAAGGAATGAAACTTGGGACTACCTTCAAAAAAGTTTTCAAAAAATATTTAGAAATTATTTAGGGGATTTTATGAAGAAAAAACTGTTATTTTTAAGTTTTGCTTTTCTATTTTGCTTAATTACTTTAACAGGTTGTTCTATTTCTTTTGATGTTGGTGGAGGAAAAACTATAACTAATACAGAACCGCTAACAGTAGAATCAGGATCAACAGCAACAGAAATTGCAGAAAAATATCTAGATGCCACTGTTACAGTTATGGTTGTAGATAATTCTGGCAATGAGATTTCTTTTGGAAGTGGTGTTGCAGTTTATGCAGGTGGTTATATAGCAACAAATTACCATGTAATAAATACAGTTGTAAATAGCAATTATTTTAGTTTAGAGGTTTACTTAAACAATCAAACTACAAGTTATAGTGCAGAAGTGCTTTGGTATAATCAAAATTTAGATTTAGCTGTTATAAGATGCGAATATTATAATATACCATTTGTAAGTATGTCTGATAGATGGATTGATACTTCAAATAGATTAAACATATTAGAGCAAGTAATAACTATTGGAACGCCAATAGATTTTGGCTTGCAAAATTCTGCATCTATTGGATATATAAGTAGTGCTGAATTTAGATATGCAACAAGCGATTCTAATTTGTATGAGGATTTAATACAACATACAGCACCAATAAGCAACGGGAATAGTGGTGGACCATTGTTTGATATGAATGGCAATTTAATTGGATTAAACACTTTAGGTGCTAGCAGTAATAATTCTGGACAAGAAGCAAATAGCATTTATTTTGCAGTTCCAATTTATCCAATTATGGAAATAATAGAAGATATTGCTAATGGTACATTTAATATGCCAAAAATTGGTATATCTGGATATGACAAATATGAGGCTTCTTATTCAGGAGTGCAAACTTTTAATGAAAATGGTTTTAAAGTTATAAGTGTTGAAAATAATGGAAGTTCTTATAATAAATTGTCTGATGGTGATATAATAACAAAAGTGACATGCGAAGATGGAAAAATATTTAATATAGAAGAGAGAAACGACTTAATTTATGCATTACTTCATTCTAGAAGTGGAGATAAAGTAACTGTTGAATATAAAAGAGGAAATTCTACATCGTCAGTAGAAATAACTTTAAGTTAAGGAGAAACTAATGAAAACTGTTTTAGCAATTGATATGGGCAATTCCTATATATCAATTTATAAAAAAAATTGTGGCATAGTTTTAAAAGAGCCTAATTTAATTGCTGTAAGCGGTTCTAATTCTAATTACAAAATAATTGCTTTTGGAAACGAGGCGAAAAAACTTCAAGGTAAAACAGCAGAAAATGTTGTAATTTTTACACCCATTTCTGAAGGCGAGGTAAAAAGTAGAGAATATTTAAGTGCATTAATTAAACATTTTTTAGAAAAACTTTCAATAAGTAAATTTTCAAAAATTAAAGCATTAGTTACAATTCCTTGTGGAATTTCTAATCAAGCAAAAGATGTTTATAGAAAAACTTGCTTTATGGCGGGAATAGATGAAGTAAAATTAATCCCTTCTATTATAGCTGGGGCAGTAGGCTCAGGAAAAAATATAAAAGGGGATTCTACCACTTTTATAGCTTCATTTGGTGGTGGAGTTACAGAAGTAGCTGTGCTTAATTTGAATTCAATTGTTAAAGGTGGAACTCTTGCCTATGGAGGTCGAGCTCTTGATGTTGCCATTGCAACAGCAATTGCGGAAAAAAATCAAGTTTTAGTTGGGGTTTCTTCTGCTGAGAAAATTAAAGAAGAAGTGGGGAGTTTGTATGAAAATGATACTTTAAATATAGAAGTATCTGGGGTAAATGTAGTTACAAAGTCGCCACAAAATATAATTGTATTTTCAAAAGATATAAAAGGCAAAATAACTGAATATGTTGATGAAGTTTTAAAACTTATAGAAACTACTATAAACCTTTGTCCGCCCGAAATTTCTGCTGATATTTCTCAAGATGGGCTTTTGCTTATAGGTGGCGGAGCAAAACTAGTAGGATTAAGTGAATATATTTCTAAATCAATTAAAATGCCATGTATTATTTCTGATTATTCTGAGAATGCAACAATATTGGGTGCAGGCAAATTACTTTCTGATGAGCAAGAATTAAATTCCATATTAGAAAATGTTGGAGGCTAAGATTTGATTGCTGAGGTTATAGTAGATATATTAAATTCTGAAACTGATAAAGTATTTGATTATATAATTCCAACCAATTTAAAAATTGAAGAAGGCACAAGAGTTCTTGTGCCTTTTGGTAATAGAAAAATAGAGGGTTATGTAATAAAAATAAAAGAACATTCAAGCTTGTCATCAGATAAATTGAAAGAAATTATAAAGCCAATTGATGATTTTGTTGCAATTTTACCCGAAATGTTAAAGCTAAAAGATTATATGATAAAAAGGTATAATCTTAGAGCTAGCGATGTTTTAAGACTGTTTATACCATCTGAAATGAGAACCGGAAAAGTAAAGCCGGTATTAAAAACATATTGTAGATTAAATAAAGAATTTGATTTAAATGCTTTTGCTTTATCATTAAAGAAGAACGCAACAAAACAAATGGAGCTTGTTTTGTTTTTAAGAGATAATGAAATATCAGATATATCTACATTGAATAAAGAATTTGGAACGCAAACAGTTAAAAAATTTATCAGCCTTGGTATTTTATCAACTTTTCAAGAAGAATATGAAAGAAAACCTGAAACATTAGAGCATAAGTGTGAAAGATTTGTTCATACTGTTGAACAAGAAAGGGCAATTAATAGTATAAAACAAGACAAATATGAAACATATCTGCTTCATGGGGTAACGGGTAGTGGAAAAACAGAAGTTTATATGAGTTTAATTGAAAATGTCTTATATACTGGTAAAAGTGCAATTATGCTAGTGCCTGAAATATCCTTAACACCTCAAATTATGTTTAATTTTAAAAATAGATTTGGTGAAAATGTTGCACTTTTACATAGCGGGCTTTCTGCTGGTGAAAGATATGATGAGTGGAGAAGATTGAGAAATGGTAAAGCAAAGGTTGCTGTTGGTGCTAGGTCGGCAATTTTTGCGCCATTAGAAAATATCGGTATAATTATTATTGATGAAGAGCATGATTCTTCTTATAGTAGTGAATCTAATCCAAGATATAAAACGATAGAAGTGGCAGATTTTAGAGCCAAATATAATTCTTGTCCGTTAATTTTAGGAAGTGCTACGCCGAGCATAAGTTCTTATTATAATACTCAAATTGGAAAATATAAGCTTTTAGAGCTTCCTACAAGAGTAAATGGAAAAGATATGCCTAAAATTCAAATAGTGGATATGCTTAGCGAAATAAGAAACGGAAATAACGGTATTTTTTCTAGTGCATTAAAAGATGAGTTGTATTCTTGCGTAGAACAAAATAAACAAACCATGTTATTTTTAAATAGAAGGGGCTATACTTCATTTATGATGTGTAGGAATTGCGGATATGTTGCAAAATGTTCGGATTGCGATGTTTCTCTTGTGTATCATAAAGTTGAAGATAAGTTAAAGTGCCATTATTGCGGAAAGAGATTTAAGGCTTTAACAAAATGCCCACAATGTGGAAGTGCAGAAATAAAACAAGGGGCAATAGGAACGCAAAGAGTTGTTGATGAATTAAAAGATATGTTTCCTGATGTTAAAATTTTAAGAATGGACAATGATACTACACAAAATAAAAACGCACATCAAAAAATATTAGAAGAGTTTTCTATAACACATCCTGCAATTTTAGTGGGTACTCAAATGATAGCAAAAGGGCACGATTTCCCCGATGTAACACTAGTTGGAATAATAGATGCTGACCAAAGCTTGTATCAATCAGATTATCGTAGTACGGAAAGAGCTTTTGCTTTAATAACTCAGGTCAGTGGTCGTGCAGGAAGAAAAAATTTAGAGGGTAATGTTATACTTCAAACATATAATCCAAGGCACTATGTTTATAAATTTGCTGCTAATTATAACTATAAAGCTTTTTATGAAAAAGAAATAAATTTAAGAGAAACAACAAAATTTCCCCCTTTTGCAACAATTCTAAGAATACTTGTAAGTAGTGAAAAAGAGGAACTTGCAAGAGAAACAATTAGAAAAATTTATAACGATTTAGCAGATTTATACAATGAAGAAAAAGAAAGCTTTTATTATTTTAATGCTATGAAATCGCCTGTTGGACGAATTAAAAATAAAATAAGATATCAAATTTTAATGAGGTTTACAAAGTCAAAAGAAAATGATATAATAGAAAAGATATATAGGGTGACGGACAATTATAAGAGTGCGAAAGTAAGCATTTTTGTTGAAATAGACCCTCAAAGTTTAAGTTAGGAGATAAAAATGGCAACAAGAAAGATTTTAAAAATTGGTGATGAAACATTGCGTAAAATTTCAAAACCTGTAATAAAGTTTGATGAAGGGCTTTGGGAACTTTTAGATGATATGAAAGAAACTATGTATAAAAATGATGGGGCGGGATTAGCTGCTCCTCAAGTTGGTGTATTGAAACGCGTAGTTGTTATGGATATCAATAATATGTATTTTGAACTAATTAATCCAGAAATAACAGAACAAAGCGGAGAAGATATAGCAAAAGAAGGTTGTTTAAGTGTTGGTGGCATTCAGGAATATGTTAAAAGGCCAAAAAAAGTTACAGTTAAGGCACAAGATAGATATGGGTATAATTTTACTTTAACAGGAGAAAAATTTTTAGCTAGATGCATTTGTCATGAAACAGACCACTTGAATGGCATATTGTTTGTAGACAAAATAGAAAAGGATTATAAGGAAGAGTGAAAGTAGTATTTTTAGGAACATCAAATTTTTCTGTATCATGCTTAAAAGCGTTGTTAGCTTCAAAGCATGAAGTTTTAGCCGTTGTTTGTCAACCTGACAAACCAAGCGGAAGAGGTAATAAACTTACAGCTCCTCCAATTAAAACTTTTGCACAAGAAAATAACTTGAAAGTTTATCAATTTAATAAAATTAGAGTTGATGGAGTGGAAACTTTAAAATCATTAAAACCAGACATTTTAGCAGTTGCTGCTTATGGTCAAATATTAAGCCAAGAAATATTAGATATTTCACTTCCAATAAATGTTCATGGTTCATTGCTACCTAAATATCGTGGAGCTTCGCCTATACAATCCGCATTAATTAATGGCGAGGAAGAAACAGGTATAACAATTATGAAGATGGTATATGAGGTTGATGCTGGTGACATAATTTTACAAGAAAAAATAAAAATTATGCCAGATGATAATGCTGAAACCTTATTTGATAAAATGGGGGAGCTTGGTGGAAAATTGTTAGTAAAAGCACTTGATTTAATAGAAAATGGCAAAGCAAAATACACGCCTCAAAATGATTTGGAGGCAACATTTACAAAAATGCTTACAAAGGAAAGTGCGGAAATAAATTTTAATGATACAGCAAAAAACATTGTAAATAAAGTTAGAGGGTATTATAAAAATCCAACGGCTTATTTTATTCATAATGGTGAGAAATTTAAAGTTTTTAAAGCTGTAGAACAGAAAAATTTAACAAAATTAATTAATGGACATATTATTTCAGCTAACTCAAAAGATGGACTTGTTATTAAATGTTTAAATGGGGCAGTGGAAATTTTGGAATTACAAGCTCCTAATGGAAAAAGAATGTCTGCTAAAGCATATTTAAATGGCAAAAAATTTGAATAATACAATATATAGTATTATGCAAATGCATAATACGCAATATTATGTAAAGGAATAAATGGTTAAAGGTTTAGTAATAAAAAAACTTGCTGATAAATTTTGGGTAAAATCGGAAGGTTCTACCTATATTTGTGTGCCAAAAGGTACTTTAAAAAGCAAAGGTATTTATGTAGGAGATAATGTTCTTTTTGATAATAATCTTAACCATATTGTACATGTTGAAGAAAGAAAATCTTTGTTAATTCGTCCACCTATTTCTAACATAGATCAAATTATTATAGTAATTGCACCTATTCCTAAACCAGATTTTAATTTAATAGATAAGTTAATTTTGTTTTCTTTTTGTTATGGTATTACTCCTGTGCTTTGTATTAACAAATTAGATTTAACTGATGAAAAATTTTTAAATACAATTATAAAAACCTATAAAGAGGTTTTAAAAATAATAAAAGTTTCTGCAAAAGATAATAATCTTATAGAATTAAAAGATATTTTAAAAAATAAAATTTCATGTTTTGCAGGTCAGTCTGCCGTAGGAAAATCTGCTCTTACTAAAAGGATTTTGCCTAATGCTACTGTAGAAATTGGGGAATTATCCAAAATAGAAAGGGGTAAAAATACAACTAGACATACTGAACTATTTGAAATAGATAAAGATACTTTTTTAGCTGATACTTCTGGATTTACATCTCTTGATGAAAAACTTTTGCCAATTTCTTATTTTGAACTACCTTTTTATTATCCTGATTTTTTAAAATATTTAGAAAAATGTAAATATCGTTCTTGTACACATACAAATGAAAGTTGTTGTGCAGTTAAAGATGCAGTTAAAGCTGGAATTTTAGATAATGGAAGATATGAAAGATATAAAACTATATTTGAAAATTTGAAAAAGGAGTGGCAAAAAAATCATGGTTAAAATAGCACCTTCAACAGACCCAGTAAAGAATTTAGATGAATTAAAAAAATATATAAATGAAATACAAGAGTATGCTTATTTTCTTCATGTAGATGTTATGAATTCAAATTTTGTTCAAAAAACAAATTTTGATGATACTTATGTAAAAGAAATCAATGATAACACTATTTTAATGCTTGATGTTCATTTGATGGTGAAAGAACCTGATGTTTTAAAGTATATTAAGGCAGGTGCTAATATTGTAACTATTCATTTTGAAGCTTTTGAAAATAAAAATGAATTAAAAAAAGTTTTAAAATTAATTAGACAAAACAAAACTTTGGTTGGATTAAGTGTTAAGCCTAAAACTTCTATTCAAGAAATTTATCCTTATTTAGATTTATGTGATGTTATTCTTGTTATGAGTGTTGAGCCTGGAAGCAGTGGTCAAAAATTTTTAGAAGAAACATATGAAAAAGTCAAGGTTTTAAAAAAAGAAATTGGGGATAGAAAAATTCAAATTGAGGTTGATGGAGGGATAATTCCTGAAATTGCAAAAAAATTAAGACTCTGTGGGGCAGATATTTTAGTTAGTGGAAACTATGTGTATTCAAGCAAAGATAGAGTAGAAGCAATAAAATCACTTATTGAGTAAAAATATTAATATTTGTTTGATAATTGTAAAAACTAAAAGTATGGTTAAAAAAATATTTTTAGTTTTTATGTTTTTTTTATTATGTTTTTTATCCGCTTGTAAAGAGGCAATTCCTACAAGTGTATATTTTAAAAACTGCACTTCGGCAGGTTCAACAAACTATACATTTTCAATTATTCATTTGCAAGATAAAACTATGCAAAATTTTTATACAGATATATTTGTAAAAACAGATAAAAGTGATATAACATTTGATTTTTCATTGGAGGGTAAAGATAAAGTTAATCTTTATATTTCTGATAGTCATGAATGGAAATCTTTAACACAAATGATAAATAATCAAACAAATTTAAAAGTTAGTTTTCTAAAATATAAAGATAGCATTTCTAAAACATTTATTATTAATTGTGATAAAAATGTAACTTTTACTTTTAAAGGTGTGGTTGGTGATTATGATGAGAATAAAGGTTATCTTATAAATTTGCATGATTCTTCTAAACTATTTAAATTAAATGTTAAATAGTCAACAAATTATTTGCTTTGATTTTTTTAAAATGTTATACTCTTTTCTATTAAGAGAGGGAATTATGATTTTAGTAAAAAATTTATATTTAAAATATATCCGTGAATACTTTGCACTTTACGATATAAGTTTAGAAATTGAAGATGGAGAAAAAGTTGCACTAGTGGGCGAAGAACATAGCGGAAAAACTAGTTTACTTAGAATATTAGCTAAACTTGAAAAGCCTTCTAAGGGAGAAGTTTATATAAAAGATATACCTTTAAAAAAGGTTAATTTTAAATATGATGTTAGTGCGGGTTATTTACCAGCTAGTCCTGTTTTTTTTGATAAGAAAACAGTTTATGAAAATTTTAAATATATTTTAAAATATCAAAAGTTAAATGAGGCAGATATAGAAAATAAAATTAATGATGCTTTGATAAATTTTAATATTGAAACTTTAAAAGATACAAAAATAAAAGAATTAACGCTTTTTGAAAAATATCTAATTTCTATTGCTAGACTATCTTTTAGAAATTTAGAACTTGTTATGATAGATAACATATTTGACGGATTAAATGAAGAAGAAAAGGGAAAAATTGTTGCAATAATAAAAGAAAAGTTTAGCGATAAAAAAACAACTTTGATTGTTGCTACAACAGATGAAAAAATTGCAAAAGAATTGGCAAATAGGAACATTTATTTTTCAAATGGCTCTATTATTACAGAAAAAGATGAATAGTTTTAATGATGTTGAACTGTTGTAAAATGTGCAAAAGAAAAGTTTAAAAATTTTTTTTATTTCTTTACTGCAAAAATGCCTAAAATAATTATTTAAAAATAAACTTGTGATTTAGGTTTTCTCAATGTTCTATCTCGCTTATTTTTGAATAGTTAAATTGTTTAATCGAGATGATTTTTATTCATCTTTTAAATTGTTTTTATTTGAATAATAATCTTTAACAAGAGTATAATTACAATCACTTTTTAAGGTGGTTGTCTTTTTTTGTTTTTTTGTTGTTTTTTGCAT
>CALVOB010000010.1 GCA_944350095.1 uncultured Clostridia bacterium | reverse complement strand
AAATTATTGGAAATTAATAAAAAATATGCTTTTAATTTAATTATTTTTACAAAATCAAATAAATATAATAAATATTTAAAACACAATAAAAATTTAAGAGTGTTATATTTAAATGATATTTCTAAGGTTGGCCAGACGATCGCGTTAATGCTGTGGTGGCATTAAAGAGGAAAGTCCGAGCTTCAAGAAGACTGGGTGCCGGTTAACTGCCGGTGAAGGTAACTTTAAGGAAAGTGCAACAGAAAATTACCGCCCGCTTTAATGCGAGTAAGGTTGAAAAGGTGTGTGTAAGAGACCACCGACCCTTTGGTAACAGAGGGTGCCATGTAAACCCCACCTGAAGCAAGGTTAAAAAAGGCAATAGCGCTTGTTCTCTCGCGCCTTTTAAAAGCACCGCTTGACTGTTATGGAGACATAACAGCTAGATAGATGACCGTTTAATACAGAACTCGGCTTACAGACTAACCTACCAAAAAGTCACCCATAAAGGTGACTTTTATTTTTTATATTTTTAATTAGAATTTAAATGGTTAGTTAATTTAAACAAACTTACTATTTACAAAATGTTATTTTTTACTAGAATTAATAATTGTTTTTTTATTTTTAACTTTAAAAAATATGAAAGTTCCTAACCCAAGGGCTATTACAAATATTATTGCAAGGACTTTTAAAAACCAGTCTGTTAAAAGTATTGGGTTTATTTCTCTAACAGACATATTTTCAGAAAAATTTTCAGATAATAATAAGTCTGTTACAAAATTATTTACACTTGCCATGTTTAAATAAAATTTTTCTCCAAAAACTTCTATGTTTGTTTCTAAACTGTCTGTGTTATGCATAATGGTATCTTTATTTTCTGTTTCGTGAAAACCAAGTCTTGCCACATCTAAATTACCTGCAAAGAATGTGAGAGAATTTATTCCTCGCTTTATAAAATTCGCATTATCAGAATTGAGCCCAATATGATTATAATTTATTCCTAATAAATTTCTATTTGAATATAATCTTTTTGTTCCAAGTTTAGTTATTGCATAATTTTCTGCAAAACTATCTACAAAAGTGCCATAAGTTGTTGGAGCATCATAGTGATAATAATATAAATTGTCCCCTGCTCCAATAGAATCTAAATTTATATAAAGAATTATATTATCTAAAATTTCATTTGTTAAATTATTTAAAAAATATTCTGAACCAACAAGCCCTACTTCCTCTGCACCAAAGTAAGCAAAGATTATATTAAAGTCTAAATTTTTAGTTGCAAAATTTCCAGCAAGATTTAAACTTGTTATAACTCCACTTGCGTTATCGTTTACTCCTTCACTTTGGTCAAGTTTATAAATATTATCATAATGAGCACCAATAACAACATATTTATCAGAACCATTATCTACAATTCCTAAAACATTTTGAGATGTACTGTCATTGTATTCAAAGCTTTGTTGATATTCTTCATATAACGGAGATATATTTAACTCTTCAAGCTTTTTTTGAATATAATTTGCAGATTGCTTTTCCCCCTCTGAACCAGCAGTTCTAATTCCACTATTTTCTATAAAAGAGATTAATTCATCTTCACAAAATGAAAGACTAGAAATACTAAAACTTGCTGAAAAACATAAAACCATTGCAAATATTAACAAAACTAATGATAAAATTCTTTTCATAACACACCCCACAAAATAACAAACAATGCTAAAAATATAAAGGCATATTCATAGTAAATTAAGGGAAAATCCGTTTTAACATAATGCTTTTTTAAAATAACATATCCTATTATAAACATAATAAAATAAGCGCATATTGAAAAGAAAATTAAAAAGTATACTGTATAAAAATTTATTGCAACAAATATCTTTGTCAAGATATATAGAATTACATTTACAAAAATAATTAAATATCTAAATATATTAGAAAAACATTTAATACTTATGTAATTTTCTATCTTTGCCTTTTGTGCTGTATAAAAAATACCTATTAATGCTTCAAATATTATGTAATACATTAAACTATAACCAAATACAACTAAAATACACAAAAATAAATTAGATACCGAAAAAAGTGCATTAGCAGTATCATAACATGTAAGACAAAATGTAAAATATGTTGTTAAAATTAAAATCCACTTTTTTAATCCAGTGGCTTCGGCTACTCTTTTCATTTAAGCTCCAATATTGAAAATAATAAATAATGCACGCCATTTTCTGCATTCATCTGACCAGATTTTATCAAATACTCAGTATTTAAAATAAGTTCAACAATTTTTTTCAAATTTACTGCAGTAAAATTAGAAACTTGCTCCTTTGCTTTAGTAATAGCAAACTCTTTAACCCCTAAAAGTTTAGCTAATTCTTGATTAGAAAGAGTGCTTATTTTTGCGTGGAAAAGCCTTCTATAATGTCCTACTAAAAGTGATAATATCATAGACGGTTCTAAGTTTGCAAGCATTAATTCAAGTAATTTCACCGCTCTTTCTGCTTGTTTTTTGGATAAAGCGTCAGAAAGCTCGAAAATTGTATAGTCATCACTTTTTGAAACCAAATTTTCTACATCTTCACGAGTTATTTCTTTTCCAGCGGAATATGCACAGAGTTTCTCTATTTCCGAGGTTATTTTAGTTAAATTATAAGAAGAATTTTCAATTAAAAGCTTAACTGCATCACTATTAATGCTTGTAGAATGCTCAG
>CALVOB010000009.1 GCA_944350095.1 uncultured Clostridia bacterium | reverse complement strand
TTGCATTAACCTTTATGCCTGGGCCCATTGTTGAACATATTGATACATTCTTAATGTATTGCCCTTTTGCTGCGGCTGGTTTTGCTTTGATAACTGCGTTTAACACGGTTTCGTAGTTCTCTTTAAGCTTATCTTTGCCAAAACTTGCCTTTCCGAAAGTAACATGAATGTTATTGAACTTATCAAGTCTGTACTCAACTTTACCAGCTTTAACATCTTCAATAGCTTTCTTAACATCTAATGTAACTGTTCCACTCTTTGGGTTTGGCATTAAGCCTTTTGGTCCAAGAACTCTTGCTATTCTACCTACTACACCCATCATATCTGGTGTTGTGATGCAAACATCAAAGTCTAACCAGTTATCGTTTAAAATTTTAGCAACAATTTCTTCTGCACCTACATAATCAGCGCCTGCTTTTTCAGCCTCTGTAGCTTTGTCACCTTTTGCAATAACTAAAACTTTAACCTTTTTACCTGTACCATTTGGAAGAACTACAACGCCTCTAACTTGTTGGTCTGCCACTCTTCCGTCTACGCCAAGTTTTAAGTGAAGTTCTAAGCTTTCATCAAACTTTGCTTTTGCTGTTGAAAGTGCAAGGTCTAAAGCTTCATCTACATCGTAAAGCTTTGAGGAGTCTACTAACTTTTTAGCTTCATTATATCTTTTATTCATAGCCTTACTCCTCCACTGTTACGCCCATGCTTCTTGCTGTGCCTGCAACCATCTTCATAGCGGCTTCAATAGAGCCTGCATTTAGGTCTGGCATTTTAAGCTCGGCGATTTTTCTAACTTCTTCTTTAGAAATTTTTGCGACTTTTTGACGATTAGGTTTTCCTGAACCTGTTTCAATTCCGCAAGCCTTCTTAATAAGAACGGCTGCTGGTGGAGTTTTTAAAACAAAGTCAAAACTCCTATCTTGGTAAATTGTAATTACCACTGGAATGATAAGCCCTGCTTGTGAAGCGGTTTTATCATTAAATTCTTTGGTAAAGCCTGCAATGTTAATTCCATGAGGTCCAAGTGATGAACCAACTGGAGGTCCTGGAGTTGCTTTACCAGCTGGCAATTGTAATTTTACAACTGCTGTAACCTTTTTAGGTGCTGCCATAATAATCTCCTTTTTTAGTGGTTCCTTTGAAAGTTTGGCTAACTTTCTCCCACAAATTTTAGTATATTTTAAAGCTAAGCCAGCTTAGCAATAAAACCAAGTTTAGTTTTCAACTTTTCTAAGTTGAGAAAAGTCTAGGTCAACAGGTGTTTCTCTGCCAAACATTTCCACATTTACTTTTGCCCTGTTTAATTCATTATCAACAGAGATAACCGTGCCTATCATATTATTTAACGGACCGTCTATAACTTCAACCTTATCCATAGGTGCAAGGTCTGGTTTTACATTAATCTTTTCAAGCCTCATCTTTCTAATTTCGTCTTCGGTTAATGCAAGCGGTCTGCCTTTTGGCCCTACAAAGCCTGTAATTCCTCTTGTTCTTGTAACATTGTGCCATAAATCATCGCCATATATCATTTTAACAAGCAAGTAGCAAGGCATAAGCTTTCTTTGAACTAATTTCTTTTTGCCATTCTTTTCTTCAATAACATCTTCCATAGGAATTATTATATCAAAAATTCTATCTTGCAAGTTGTATTTTTCTATAACTGTTTCAAGGTTTTCTTTTGCCACATTTTCATATCCTGAAAAGGTGTGGAGCACATACCATTTTGCTTCTTCTTGTTTTTCCATTCAATTTCTCCTTTAACCTGGTGGTATTCCTGATGTTAAAAGGTCGAAAAGTAGACCTAAAAGATAATCTATTCCAAAAAGCACTACTGTAAAGATAATTACTACTGCTAAAACTACTCCTGTTTTCTTCACAACCTGACCAAATGTTGGCCAAGATACTTTTTTAAGCTCAGAAAAGGTTTCCTTAGTTTTCTTTGCAATTTTGTTTTGACCTTTTTCTTTTTTAGCCTTTTTCTTATCTTTTACATTATTCTTTTTATCTTCAGATTTTTTTTCGTCAACCTTTTTGTTTTCAGAAGCGTTTTTCTTTTCAGTTTCTAAAGATTCTACTTCACTTACTTCATTTTGGTTAGATATTTCAGAAACTTCACTTTCAGATTTTACTTCTGCAACCTCTGATTTAGGCTTATTATTTTTAGATTTATTTTTAGACATATTTTACCCCTTATTTAGTTTCTTTGTGCAAAGTATGTTTTCCACAACGCTTACAAAATTTATTTAGTTCAATTCTTTCTGGGTCATTTTTCTTATTTTTAGTTGTGGCATAATTACGCTCTTTACACTCAGTGCAAGCAAGAGTAATTCTATCATTAATAGTATTTTTTGCCATAATTTCCTCCAAATTTCCGCTTGATTTTATGCAATAAAAAACTCCAAGCGGAGTTATTACAAGGTAATATACCACAAGGAGAAAAGTTTGTCAATGTTTTTTACAGCTATTTTTTAAAATATAAAAATAAATTTGCATTTAAACAATATATATCAATATTGACAAATAAATAGTTTTATGATATATATAGAATATAGGAAGGTAAACATGATTCTAACAAAAAAACAAGCTTTAAACACTATAACAAAAAGAAAATGTGCATTTAGCAACTTACCTAAAAGATTTAGAAAAAACAGAGAAATTGCACTAGTAGCCTGCAATTATTATCCAATTGATGTTGCCGAAGAATACAATAATGATAAATCTATGATAATGCACTTGTTAAATAAGGGCATTTGTGTTTTAGAATATGCTAGCAAAGAATTAAAGGCAGATAAAGATGTGGTTATGTTGGCAGTAAAACTTGATGGGTATGATTTAAGTTATGCAAGTAAAAATTTGCGCAATGATAGAGAAATTGCTTTAACTGCCATAAAAAGCGACCCTTATGCATATCTGTTTGTAAGCAAAGAGCTTAAAAAAGATAGAGAAATAGCATTAAAATCTATTAAACAAGAGGGAATGTATTTAGGTCGTGCACCATCAGAAATTCAAGCAGACAAAGAAATTGTGTTAGCCGCAGTTGAAAATGATGGCAAGGCATTACAGTATGCAGACGATGCTTTAAAAAATGATAAAGAAGTTGTTATAACTGCAGTAAATAATTATGGTTTAGCCTTAGAATATGCTAGCCCTGAATTGCAAAATGATAAGGAAATTGTAAAAATTGCAGTAAATAATAATTGTGACGCATATAAATATGCAAGTTCAGACTTAAAAAGTGATAAGGATATAGTCAAATCGGCTTTAAGTGCAGAAAAAATAACATGCTCTTTCATAAATCAAATTCCACCATCTATATTAAAAGATGAAGAAATTTTAAGTCTTTGTTTACAACAAGAAGAATTTGCTGAACAATGGGCAGGAATAGTAAAACAAAGAGAGAATATTAAAAAATATTATAAAGAAATGGGTGTTGACTTAGAAGCTGAAAAAAACGACAATATAAAGGAAAATTAA
The DNA here is from genome assembly GCA_944350095.1 of uncultured Clostridia bacterium. GTDB lineage: Bacteria > Bacillota > Clostridia > Christensenellales > UBA1242 > Caccopulliclostridium. The sequence goes on along the minus strand of CALVOB010000009.1, from coordinate 7,250 downwards.
AAAATGCTCTAAATAAGAGCGTTTTTTATATTAACTATTTTTAACTTCTTAAAAATTTAAGTACTCTTGGAATTGCCTCTTCCCTAGCATTGTCAAATACATGCATTATTCTAGGAGTTTGTTCCACTTCTTTTGGTACTTCCTTTATCATATCTCTTGCATTTATTCCAAGTTCGTCAACAATTCCCTCGCAAAGAAGTCTTCCTAAAATGTATTGATAGTTTTCTTGAAAAATATCATTTCGTTCTGCAATTTCTTTAATATCTTCAACACCTAAAATTTTGTCTATGGCAAAGCTTAAAAAAATAGTAAGCTTTTCTATTGCAAAGCCATTACCGTTTGCAGCTGAAAGGATTTGCCAGCGCATACTTGCATCCATATTTACAGGCAAATAGTCTCCCCACCCTTTTTTATTTAAATAAGCTAGAAAATCTTGTGCAACTACATCACCATCTACCGCATTTATACAAATGTTATCATAAAGGTTATTAAAAGTTTCTTCTTTTGCTAAAAAATCCGCCTTTGCATAAGACTTTTGAAAGTTTTTACGCATCTCAACAAATTTTTTTCTACAAGTATCTGTACTTAAATCCTCGAATTCTTCTTCCAAATGTCTTTCCTCCTATATATAAGAGTTTATATATTTTTAATCCAAATGTCAAACATTATGCGCTTTTAGTTTTTCTTTTAGGCTTTAATGTATTACTTTTAGCTTCAAAATACAACTTTGCCATAGATATTTCATAAAATGGCAAAACAATTAGAACTAACCCTATAATAGCCAACCCCAAGATTATGAGAATTATACTCCAAACAGGCAAAACAGCAAAAAGACCAATAATTGCTGTTATCCCAAAGCCAATAGCCCCACACACAAGAAAAATTAATAAGCAAAATAAAGCAATTATAAATATTTTACTTCTATAACCATAAACCAAATTTTTACTTTTTTCTAATGTGGTGAATGCATCTGTTCCTTCATTTTCAGCCATAATGAAACTAGCAAAGCTGTAATTTAATAAACAGATAATTCCAGGGATAATTAAAAGGAAAGACCAAAGAAGTGAATAGAGAATAATAAGAGTTTTAAGCGCGAATGCTTGCACACAAATTTTGAAACTAGAAAACACAGTTTCAACAGGAAGATTTTTGTTGTTTAAACTTCCTAGAACATATTTTTTTTGACCAATGCACAGAAACCCCATAGCAAAATAGCTAAGAAAAAAACCAAAAAGCGGAAAAAGCACTAATCCTATCATACTTCCAACACTAAGAACTAGACTCGCAAGAATTTTAGCCCACAAATTTCCAAATTCGCCAAAACTTTCTCCAATAATTTTACTAACAGATTTTCCATTCATAAATAAACACTCTCCTTAAAATAGAGTGTTTGCAATTATTAAAAAAATATTTTTATTTTATTATTTTTATTTATATTTTTGTTTTAAAATCATCTAATATTTAAAGTCACCACCTATTTACAACTTTTTCTGCAAAACCTAAAAAGTTGCGTATCTCTATCTTTTTGCCATCATCAAGTATTGCCTTTCCTGTAAATCTACCAAATACTTGATGCTGATTACTTGATATTATAAGCGCACTTGAATTGCTATGTCTATCTAATATTGGCATAAACTCCATTTCAAATCTGCCATCATTCGAAGTAAATGTCCATGGTTTTAAAAAGTCATCTTTGCCTTTTTCTGTTTGCGGTATGTTAAACTTCACCTCATCTAACTTATGTGCTTTACCTTCATAAAATAGCATATTTTCTGTGGCATTTGATGTATCACCAAAACCATATCCTATATTAAACCCAAATTTTTTGCCACCAATCTCGCGAACTCCTGCACCCCAAAACCATGTATTTTTATATGGCCAAACACCTCTGCCCCAATCAAGTATGCCTAAAGTGCCTTCTGGAATGTCAAATTTTTGCTCGCCTATCTTTATAATTCCATCTACTTTAAAACCTACAATTTTTTGATTGTAATAAAAGGCATTCTTCTTTTCCCAAAATGGAGTAGCTATAACCATGCTGTCTTCTGGCTCGTTGGTTAAAGTTAAGTTAGCAATTAATGTTTCAGCTTTATAAAAATTTTTTATATAAACATTTAATTCACGCTTGTCCAGAGTGCGTTCAAAAAAATAATTATATTTCTTATTTTTAACTTCTACATTTCCACTTTTTGTTGAAGATGGCATATTGGTTTTACCACGAGGCATAAACCTCATATTTGTTTTTGTTATTTCAGATTTATTTGTAAAATCTAAAAATGTGGCAGAATAAAGCCCCATATAACTATTATCTGCAACTGTTAACGCAAGCCCAAATTTATCATTATAAATTAAATAGTAGTCCCATTCTTTAATTCTAAGTTTATTGGCTTTTATAGATTTTCTATCATATTTTAAAAGCATCTTTTTTGAATAGCCACATTCTGATAATTCTCCATATTCGTTTAAAAGAGCTTTTTCTTCTAAAATTTCGTGTTGCATAAATTTCTCCTATTGTAAATCTTTAGAACTAAAACTATTTGGAAGCAAACTTGAAAGTTTTTTTATTTCTACAATCTCCCCATTTTTAGTAACAATTATATCTGGGTTTCCAAACTCGCTTAAAAATTGTCTACATATTCCACATGGATAACATACAATTTCAGGATTGTTACAGGTTAAAGCTATAGCTACTAATTCTTTTTCTCCTTCCGAAATTGCCTTAACAGTTGCGACCCTTTCAGCACATATACTTGCCCCATAAGAAGCATTTTCTATATTAGTACCTAAATAAATTTTTCCACTTCCAGCAAGTAGAGCCACACCCACTTTAAATTTGGAATAAGGACTATAACTATTTTCCATTGCTTTTTTTGCTAAACCTATTAACTCACAATATTCCATGTAAAACCTCTATTTTTTATTTTTAAAAGTTTTTTTCTCTTGCAAACCACTTAGTTTGTATTTTTTTCTTTTATGCTTATTTGGTTTATAAATAAATGCACGACTCTTTTTTAAAGGAATAAAACCTTTCCCCATAACCTCACTAACAGGACAAGAAAACATAAAAGCATCTGTGTCTACATCAGCAACTATATATTTTAAATGTGGAACTTGAACTCTATTAACCAATACTAAAAGCATATTTTTAGATGCTTTAGTATACATTCCATTAACATTTATACCTGTAACACCTCTTGCAACTTCGCCTATAATCCTGTTGGCTATTTCTTCATTTTTAGGTGAAATTATGTAATATGCTCTAACACTTTGTGCCCCTGCTACAACCATATCAGTTACTTTACCAGATAAAAATATGGCAATTAAAGAATATAGTGCAGAAGAAATGCCGTACACAAATATAGATGCAAATATTATTACAGCATTTATGAAGATTAAAACAGTGCCCACAGATACAGTTTGAAATTTTCTGTTTATTATACAAGCTAGTAATTCACTTCCACCCGTCGAGCCTCTTCCTCTTAACATAATTCCCACGCCTGTACCAGATAGTAACCCACCATACAATGCAAACAGTAGGTCGTCTTTAGGAATCAGTATATCAAATTTTACAAACTCCACAAATAGTGTATAAGAAATTATACCTATTAAAGACAGCAATGCAAACCTTTTTCCCATATATTTTAAAGCAAAAAAATACAAGAATATATTTAAAATTATATATACGCCAGCCATGGAAATATTTACATTTAAATATCTTTGAAAAAGTACACTTATCAATGTTGCAATTCCAGAAAAACCACTAGGTAAAATTTCACTAGGATTTAAAAATAAATTAAAGCCAAGTGCCATTAAAAAACCACCTACTAAAACAAGTAAGCTATCCACAAAAAAAGAAAGTTTTTTATTTTTAATAACCATTTCATTGTTAATATACCCCAGATTATCAAAATTTGTCAAATTTTTAAACTAAATTTAAAAAAGTTGCTATAATTTGTTTATTTTTAGTAAAAATTTCTGGCAAAAACTTTTCATTGATTGGATGTGCTAATAAATCGCTTCCAAGTTCTATTGTAAAAGCAGGAACTTTGTAATAGTAACTTAAATAGTCACTAAGTCCACCTGTGGAATTTTTAGTTTTTACAGGCAAATAACTATTAATTTTACTTAGTTCTTTAACAATTTGTTTTTCTTTTTTTAAACGCTCGCCTTTAAGTTTAAAACCATAATATATCACTTCCCCTTTCGAGTGAAAAGATAAGCTCCCGTCAAATTTTATTTTTTTAATAAAATTTAAAAAATTAATATTTTCTATCTCAGAGTTTGCATAATATCCAATAAAATTTGCACTGCTTAATTTTGTAACATTTTGCTTACCTTGCCCCCAAAACACATCGTAATTAACATTCAAATCAACTGCATTAGCATTTGCCTTCCATAAAGAAAAATCTTCGCCATTATTTACATCTATTAAAAATTTTTTAAGCTTTTCATCTTGAATAAAATTAGCCCCATCTAATACAAGCCTTACCCCGTCAGGATTTAACATAGGAATAATATAAATTCCTCCATTTATTTTTTTATTTAATAAATATTTTATTTCTTCAATTAAAAAAAGTGTAGAAATATATTCTCTTGCATGAATACCACCTTCTACAACTATCTGCTTCCCAACATTTTCGCCTAGATGAAAGCAATAAATTTCTTCGCCTAATAAACTTTTTCCTATTGTGAAATTCTCACATTTACTTTTTAAATAATTAATATCTTCTTTTATTTTATTAAAATTCATATATTTATATATGAAAATTTGAAATTTTAGTTTAAAATTCACAAAAAACATTTTAATTTAATAAAAAATAATGTGATAAAACCTTATGATAGAATATCAGCAGTAGATTACGCTTTAAAATACGCCTTAGCCCCTAACCCCAATTATTATCATTTTGGGGGCATTGGCGGAGATTGCACTAATTTTGTATCTCAATGCGTTTATGCGGGTTCAAAAATAATGAATTTTGATAAATACAATGGGTGGTACTATATAAGTTCATCTTCTCGCTCACCTAGTTGGACTAGTGTGAATTTTTTCCAAAATTTTATTTTAAATAATAATTCTATTGGACCTTTTGGAAAAAAGATAGAAAAATCTGAGTTAGAGGTAGGAGATATAATACAACTGCGTCAGCAAAATGTTTTTAATCATAGTTTATTAGTTACAAAAATAGAAAATAATCAAATATATATTAGTTCCCATTCTTCAAATGAACTAAATAGACCAATAAATACTTATTACTATAATGAAATTTTATACATTAAAATTTTAGGAGTTTGTTATAATTAGTTTGCTTATTTTATTTTTTGTGTTATAATGTTTTTATGAATAAATATATGGAAATTGCTATAAAAGAAGCAAAAAAAGGTATAGAAAACGGAGATGGCGGGCCTTTTGGCTGTGTTATTGTAAAGGATAATAAGATAGTTGGCAAAGGTCATAACAGAGTTGTTTTAAAGCATGATGCCACTTGTCATGGAGAAATGGAAGCCATTAGAAATGCAAGCAAAAATTTAAACACTTTTGATTTGTCTGGTTGCGAACTATACACAACAGGCGAGCCCTGCCCTATGTGTCTTTCAGCTTGTCTTTGGGCAAACATAGAAAAAGTTTATTATGGTTGCACAATAGTAGACAACGAAAATATTGGTTTTAGAGATAATAAATTTGATAATTTAATGGGCGGAAGAAAAAAGTTAAAAAGCTACTTAACTCAAATTGATAGAGATGAGTGTTTAAAGTTGTTTGAATATTATAATAGTATTACAGATAAAGTAAATTACTAATGTTTTATTATTTTACTCAAAAATTTTACTATTTTAAAAATTTTGACATTAATTAAAAAAACTTTTTAATTAAACTATGGCTATAATAATATTATAGTCATTTTTTAACTTTTCAAATTATAGGCAATACAATAATCAAAAACCACGGATAAACCAGTGATTTTTCAAATTGTGGAGAAACCCTTATTCTATCGACGCGTAAGCACATAGTCTACTTGTCGTGTTTCGCAAACTACTACTTTTTAAAATAGGTCTATTATCTCTACTGTAGTCATTTGTAATATTCGCATATTTTCTTTCAATCTGGCAGAGATATATTTTATAATTGAACAAATTTCTTTTAAATTATTCATATTTGTATTCGGTTTTCTAAAAAACACTTTTTCTTATTCTTTAATGCAAATACAATATTATATTTGCAATTACAAGTCGTATGTGCTAAACTATTTATGTTTACTTGTTTAGACATTTTTTCTCCTTTTGTGTTTTCAAATTTTGTTAGACTACAAACAAAAGTTTAACACAAAAGGATAAATTTTGTTCATCGGTAAACCTAAACCGAACCCCCAGACTATCTGGGGGTTTTATATTACAAAAAAGTGAATTTCCTTGCTAATAAATTCACTTTTTGATTATTATTTTTCAATCTTAAATAATGCTATTTTTTATTTGATATTTTTTCTAATCTTCAAATAAAATTATTTTATTTTCTTTTAAAGATTTTTGAACATCTATCACGCGTTGATTTGATGAACCTTTCCATTTTAAAAGCGGATTAGATAGGTCATCTACATATTGCCCATCTACAAGCACATCAAGATATTTTAAAATTTCTTTATCCATTAAGGTTTCATATAAAAAACCTGACCATGCCCATAAAGTTTTATTTGGATATTTTTCTTTAAAAAATTTTGCTAAGCGTGTTGTGCCATCTATATTCTTTGGGTGCATAGGCTCGCCACCTAGTATGGATAAACCTTCTACATTTTCATTTGCACAAAGTTCTAAAACCCTATTTATTGTTTCATCAGTAAATTCTTTACCGCCGTCAAAACTATGCGTTTCAGGATTAAAACAGTTTTTGCAATTAAATGTGCAACCTTGCATAAATATGGATACTCTTACTCCTGGTCCATTTGATATATCCATTTTTCTTATCTTATTATATCTCATAATTGCCTCTAATCATCATCTTTATTATCTATGTGTAAAACTCTTTCCTTAATTTCCTGTGTTCTACCTTTATTCCAAAAGTTAGTTCCAATATAGCCACAAGTTCTTCTTGCAACATTTAATGTGTCGTGGTTACGGTTTCCGCAATTTGGGCAATACCATTCAAGATTATCATCAATTAAAATTTCACCTGTATAACCGCACTTTTGACAATAATCGGACTTGGTGTTTAATTCCGCATACATTATATTATCATATATAAATTTCATAACTTGAAG
>CALVOB010000008.1 GCA_944350095.1 uncultured Clostridia bacterium | reverse complement strand
CTTCAAAATTGCCTGCAAAAGCACGAAGACCAAATTTTTTTCCAGCAAAATAAACGGCATCAGCTCCAAACTTGAATGCCGTTTTTAATTTTAAAAATGTGCCCGCTGGGGCTAAAAGTTCTATCATGTAATATATTATAGCATACCCATAAGAAATTATCAAGTTATTATTATATTTTGATTTTTTTATAGCAATTTTAATTTATTTTAATATTTTATAAATTAAAACCAGATTTTTAATAGATTATAAATCTAATAAATTAATTTCTTTTCTTCTATCGTATGCCTCTTGGACAGCAGCTTGATGAGTTTCATCAACCCTTTTAGTACCATGCGTTTTACTATTTAAAAAGTGTATGCAGGTGTGTCCACCCTGACCATTATCTATTAAACTATATCCATGTGGCATGCCATTTATTGAAGCAGCTACAAACACTCCGTTAATCTCCACCCAAACAGGTCGCCTTGCCCAACTCCATTCATAATTATATAAACTATGAAAAATATCAACATTTTTAGAGTCTATTGGCTCAACATCTGCATGATTGTATCCACCTGTCCTTTTTACATAATATTGTTTTTTAGTATTGATATCTATGACTCTAACAGTAACATATTTTTCAAAAAAAGTATCTACAATATCAAACCAATCTAAATTAACAACTTTAATGTCAGAACTACCTGTAACGGGACTATGTTCGCCCTCATTTTTATCGTTAATGTCTTGATTTTGTCCAACTGTTAACGTTGTGCTAGGCGAAAAGAATGGATAAGGAAAAACACTTGCCCAAAAATTTGCAAGAAAAAATACAACTATTAAAAAAAGCGTGAAATATTTACTCATTTCACACTTATTTTGTCAAAAAATATAAAAAATATTAAAAATTGATAATATTTCTACATAAAAATTTATTTTAACAAGCCATAAATTGAATTGTGTATCTCTTCTATACTTTTTAATTCACCCTTTTCATTAATACAATTAATTTCATTCCAGCTGTAAAATTTTGAAACCCACTTTCCAGCATTATAAGCCTTTATTATATGGTTATCATCTTGTTCGTGTATATCTTTCTTCTCTCCGTTTTTATTGATTTTTCTACTTTCACGAAGTTTTTTACTCACCTCGGGAGGAACATCTAAAAAGATAATTTTATCAGGCTGTGGGAGTTTTAAAAGACCAAATTCAAAATCGTTTAACCAATTCAAAAATTTAATTCTTTCATCTTCATTTACAATTTTGCAAGCTTGGTGAATCATATTAGACTGCACATATCTATCTAAAATAATTATTCCGCCATCTTCGTAAACATTTCTTAAACTTTTCATCGTACAAAATCTATCAACAGCATATAAAACAGATGCTTGATAAGCATCAATCTCTTCTGCTGTACTACTAAGCTCCCCTGCAAGATATAATTTTACAGGACCTGAAGAACTACTTTCATAATTAGGAAAACTTTGAAGCACAACATTTTTACCCTCTGAAATTAACCTATCATATAAAAGTTTTGATTGTACTTGTTTACCAGAGCCATCTGTTCCTTCAATCACTATAATTTTACCTTTTGCCATAATTTTACCTCTAAAAGAGCATATCATAATTAAAATACTTTTACAACCAAAAATTAATAAATGTTTAATCCAAAATAAGCTAAGTTTCGACATTTTTCTCTTTTGAGATATTTATAATATTAGCTATACTTAAAATATTCAAGGAGGAACATATGAAAAACAAAAACGACTTATTAAAAAGACTTGTGAAACAGGCAAAATGCAGACTGCGTGGAGAAAGTTCGCCAAGAGGAGAAAATGTTAAATTAATATCAAAAACAGAAGATGATGCACTTTATGAAAAAGTTGTAACTATATTGAACGAAGAGGAAGAAGTTTTAGACCCAATAGCTCGCTTAATGGATATGACAAAATATAAAAAATTAGATCAAGCAGGAAAAGAAAGATACTTTTTTGCCTTAGTTAATAAATATAGAGATTTAAAAGATAGATATGTAAAAGAAAAAAGAGCATAATTATACACTAGCCTTAAAATAATAATACAAGGAGTTTTAAAAAATCCTTGTATTTTATTTATTAAAATAAAATGCCAAAACTAATGGCATTTTTATTTAAACAAAGCTTAAAAATATTGCTATTATTGTAAAGACAAATTCTGGTGATAAAGCAACTTTTTTATTTTTCACTAAAATTAAAATTAGTGACGCCAATGCACATGCAACTGCACCTGCAAAAAATATTGAATAAAGCACTATTTTTGCCGTATAAGAAGTATTAATTACAATATAAAATAATGTTTTAAAAAATGATAAACAAATAGATATAATAGATAAAATAAATGGTATTGCCTCTTTTGTAATTACAATTTGTTTCTCATTTTTTTCTTGTTTTTTTTGTTCCTCAATAATTTCTTCTGGGCCATCGTCCACAATTATTTCTTCTTCAAAATCTTCCATTTAAACCTCCTTAAATTTTTATAATTTTTAACATGTTGGTTTGACCAGAAACTTCTGGCGTTCCCGTTGTCACAACTATTATATCATTTTTTTCAACAAGTTCAAGTGTTTTTGCCGTATTTTCGGCAAAATATAACATTTCTTTTTCAGAACTTATTATATCATTTTTATATGCAGTTGTGTTCCATGAAAGTGCTAAACTATTATAAACATTTTGATTAGGCGTAATTGCTAAAATAGGAGTTGACACTCTATTACTTGAAATTAAATGTGCTGTATTTCCGGTAGATGTGAAAACAACTATAAGTTTAGCATTTACCCCTATTGCGTTTTGACATGTTGTTTTACAAATTGAATCGCTTACACCATAAACTTTTCTTTTGGATAATAAAAAGTCTTGATTATATTGTATATTTTTTTCAGCTTCAACTAAAATTTTTGCCATTGTTTTTACAACAAGTGCAGGATGTTTACCTACAGCCGTTTCGCCCGATAACATTGTAGCTGTTGCTTTTTCATATATTGCATTTGCCACATCAGATACTTCTGCCCTGGTTGGACGAACGGAAGTGGTCATACTTTCTAACATTTCAGTTGCAACTATTACAAGTTTTCCATGGTCTAAACATTCAGCAATTAATTTTTTTTGCACGCCAGGCAATTTTTCAAGAGGTATTTCAACACCTAAATCTCCCCTAGCAACCATTACACCATCGCTTGCTTCAACTATTTCTTTTATATTTTTAATTCCAGAGGAATTTTCTATTTTACTAATAATTTTGATGTCTTTTCCACCATTATCAGAAAGAAATTTTCTTAATGATAAAACATTTTGCTTGTTAGAAACAAAGGAGGCAGCTATAAAATCAGCGTTGTTTTTTATTGCAAATAATAGATCTTTTTTATCAGCTTCGCTAATATAATCGCCTTCAGGAACAATACCCGGAATATTTAAGCCCTTATTATTTGTAAGTTTTCCACCAAATAAAACCTTGCATTTGATATCTGTTTCTGTTATCTCTTTAACCTTTAATACTACAAGCCCATTATTAGCAAAAATTTTATCACCTATCTTTACCTCTTTTACTAATGGCTTATAAACTAAACTGACAATATTTTCATCTCCTAAAATATCACGGGAAGTTAAAGTGAACATCTTTTTAGGTTTCAATATAACTTCACCTTTTTCAAACTTGCCTATTCTTATTTCAGGTCCTTTTGTATCACACATTAATGCTATTGGATTATCATGTGCTATTCTTACAAAATTTAAATTGTCTATAATTTCTTGATGGCTTTCTCTTGTTCCGTGGCTCATATTAATTCTAGCCACATCCATGCCAGCTTTTGCTAATTCTTCAAGTGCTTTAACACTAGAAGAAGCAGGACCAATTGTACAAATTATTTTTGTTTTTCTCATACACTTATTATATACATTTTTTTAATTCAAGTAAATTAAATTAATACTAATTTACAAAATAATCAACTGCAACAGAGCCATAAACTTTTGTACAGTCAAGATTAAACTCACATTTTAATTTTTCTTCCTTTGCCCTTTCACAAACTATAACGCCATCAGTATTTAAAAGTTTATTTTCATAAATAATTTTTAAAGCATCATTGTAATATCCGCTTGCAAATGGAGGGTCTAAAATAATTAAATCAAAAGCAGTAGTTAAAGAGTTTAATATTGTTTTATAGTCACCCTGAATTACTTTAAAGTTTTCCTCTTTTAAAAGCTTTAAATTTTCTTTAATAAGCCTTATGCTTTGAAAGTCTTTATCACAAAAAGTAACAAACTTTGCTCCTCTGCTTAGCGCTTCTATACCAAGCGCTCCACTACCTGCAAATAGATCTAACACCTCACTATCTTCAACAAAAAATTGAAGTCTTGTAAAAATAGCCTGTTTTACCATATCTAAAGTTGGCCTAATATTATGACTAGGGCTAATTAGTTTTTTACCTCTATATTTACCTGCTACTATCCTCATAGAAGTGTTTTAACAAAAATTATAAAAAATTTAAAGAAAAATATATATTTTTTAATAAATTATTTTAATATTAA
>CALVOB010000007.1 GCA_944350095.1 uncultured Clostridia bacterium | reverse complement strand
AAAAGTGATAATATCATAGACGGTTCTAAGTTTGCAAGCATTAATTCCAGTAATTTCACCGCTCATTCTGCTTGTTTGGTTGCTAACGCGTCTGAACGCTCGAAAATTGTATAATCATCACTTTTTGAAACTAGATTTTCAATGTCTTGCTTAGTTATTGTTTTTCCATCGGCATAAACAACAAGTTTATCTATTTCGGAATTGATTTTTGTAAGATTATAAGATGAATTTTCTATTAAAACCTTTATTGCCTCACTATCAATGGTTGCTGAGCGCTCTGCAAATTTTTCTTGAACTAATTTACTTAATTCTACATAGTTTAAACTTTTACAATCTATTAAAGTGGCTTGTAAGGCTAAAAAATTTTTATTGTTATCTATAATGGCAAGAACACTAAAAGGTGAAGGACTTTTTGAATAATTTATAATCTTTTGTTTATCTTGTTCCGTAATTTTAGATAATTCTTTTAAAATAACTAACCTTTTTTCTGCAATAAATGGCATTTGATTACAAGAATTTATTAAGTTGTCGGCAGAAAAATTTTCATCATCAAAATATGACTGATTTAAATCAGACATTTCTCCCCCACATGCTTCTTTTAACTCAGAAATAGCACTATCTATAAGATAATAATCATCACCTACTATCCTATATACATTTTTTAAAGGTAAAACAATATATTTTTTCAATTTACACTCCTTATTTCACTTAAAATATTTCCATTAAAGGTCATAGTAAAACTACCATATTCCTCTATTGAATAAGAATTTTCTAATCCTAAAATTTTTTCACTTGAATAATAGCTACTTTTTAAGTTTTCTGCGTAGCCATAACTACTTGTGTCGCAAACTAGTATTAAATTTTCAGGCATTAGTTCGTATGCTATATTTAACAACTGATATGTTTCAGGTTTTTGATTAAATGAATAGAACATTGACAAATTATCATAGTATACAAGAACGCCGTAAATCTTATCATCAAATTTAAAAAATTTAATTGAAATATCATTTAAAGTGGTATTTTCCGTAAGGATATTATCACTAAACAAGCTTTTTGTGTCAGAAATAAAATAATCGACATTTAGTTTTTTATATTTTAAATATTTATTCCCTTCTTCAGTAAGTTCTCCAAGATATAACACCTCGTTATTAGGTGTTGTAATAACAGCGGAAACATCTTCACTTTTGCCATCTATTAAACTAAAAGAAAGAGTAGTTACAATAGTTGGTTGATTTATAATACATGCATAACAAAAGCATAAACAAAGTAAAGTTATGCAAATTGAGCCTTTTGCTTTAATGTTTAACATTAAAAAACTTGATAACGCAAAAAAGGCTAAATAAAAAATTAATATTGTAATGTAATCCAATTCAAAAAGTTTAATAATGCCAATTTTTAAACTTGCAATTAGTTGTGCTACTAAAATTATAAATTGCAAAAGTATATCAGGGACAAAAAGAATAATGTTTACATATTTAATTGGTAAAAGTATTAAACATGAAAAAATCAAACCGTAAGCTATGCTAAATATAGGAATACAAATTAAATTTGCTAAGAGAGTAAATATTGTTATTTGTCCAAAATAATTTGCCATAAAAGGCAAAATTCCTATTTGAGTACAAAGAGTTATGGCAAGTGATGAGGCTATAAATTTTGGAAATTTAATTTTTTGGAAAAATCTTGTAAAAGGTCTAGCAAACAAGGCTATTGAAAAAACACAGAAGAAACTTAAAAGAAAACCTAAACTAAACACCATTAACGGACTTACAAACAAAATTATTAGTCCCGCTAATGAAAGAGAATTTAAAATATCATATCTTTTGCCAAACATACCAGCACTTAAAAAAATTAAGCTCATAAGCGTTGCTCTTGTTATAGAGGCTGTAAAACCACACAAATAACAATATAAAATTAATATAATAGCAGTAATTAAAAATCTAACCCAATACTTTAATTTGAACTTTGAAAGAACATAATACAAAATACCAGCTAAAAAACTTACATGCAAACCTGAAACAGCTAACAAATGTGATATGCCACTTGCAGAAAAGTTTTCCGTTACTGTATCATCTAAATCTGTTTTATCTCCAAATAAAACAGAATATGCAAGCTTTGCTCCTTCCTCTGACATATTTTCTTGAAGACCCGTTTTAACAGCAAGTTTAAACCTTTCAGAAAGAGATGGACTCCCGTGAGTTACATCGTTTTTTGTTAGAGTTGCGTATGCAAAATAATATTGATTATTCAAATAATAATATGTATTAATATTTCCATAATCATTAAGTGACATTGTTTCTACATTAGATGAAAAAGTAATATAATCACCAATACTTAGATCTTCCTCTGTATTAGTAATATAAACATACAAATTGCCTGTGTGTTCGCCGTTAATTCTAACATCTGTTAAAAGTGTGCTCCCACTGCCATATATTTCATCGTTTACTCTTCCTACAACCGTTACTTGTTCAGAGTATTCAATTGGTGCAAATTTGTTGTAATCTAAATAAAATAAGCCTAACCCAAATGAAAAAAATACACATACTATAATTAGCGAAACTATTTTTTTTCTATAAAAAGTTAAGAAAATTACAATAGCAAGCATAATAACAAAAAAAGAAATAATAAAAGCATTGCCCTCAAAAATATCTTTAGAAAATCTTATTCCAAGTGCAAGGGCAACAAATGCAAAAAAAAGCGGTCTGAAATTTAAAATACTTTTCATATGTTTAAATGCGAACTTATTTATAGACATTTAAGTATAACAAAAAAAGCTTTTACAACAAAGCTTTTATTCGTGTTTTTTTATAAAACTCATATATAAAAATTATGGTTAGTGTAATTATTATAGGCAATAAACTAAATACAGCTAAAAAATTACCAACAGGGTGCTCTGGATAACACAAAGGTATTAGCACCAATAATATTATTCCAATAAAACTAAATATAAAATAAGGATAAACTTCTTTTATGTTATCTTCTTTATATTTATAAATGAGCTTTGCAATTGTGTAAGCAATTATTGCACAAATATAAACACCTACAAATGTAGCAAAAAAACTAAGTTCAAACGGGACATTTAACCCAATATAATTAAAAAGACCGTTTTCATAATAATAAGCAAAATTATTTCCGCTAAATTCAGAAGCCATACCTGCAATTGAGCCAATTAACACATAGCCAAGCATAGGCTTCCATAAATCAGTATACTTTGGTTCAATAATTTTAGCTCTTACCACATAAATTGGTGCAAAAATTAAAAGTGCATGAGTAACAATTGTTTGCCAATTTGAAAAATGCCAAATAGGACGATAACTACTTATAAAATATGGATAAACATAAGTAAGTATACCACCTATCATTGCACAACCAAACAATATATTATTCATAACATTTAATACTTTACCTTTCTTTTTTAGAAAAGCATTTAATAATAGCGTTATTATTGTAAACCATGTCATTATAGCGCACATTTGAAAAGAAATGTTCCACCACCAATCAACTTCTTCAATTTTAGTTCCCGTGTAAAGAATATACTCAACTTTCCAAATAATTCTTCCTATTTCTAAAATAAATAGAACGAATGCTGTTATAATCATAGTTATTTTTCTACTTTTTTCTGTTTTGCCTCTAAATATAAAAAGTAAGGCTACTATGAATGCTCCAACAGATAAAATTAGTAAAAGATGATTTAAATTAAAGATATAATTTACAGGATTTTCTAATATCGTATTAAAACCAAACATATTAATATTATCGCACTAAAAATTTTTTTTTGCAAATAAATATTTTATGTTTTTGAGATGCAAAACAAATAAATACCATTTTATCTAATAAAAAACTTTATAAAATTAATGTGAAAGAAAAAATTTTATAAAACTTCTTGCAATTTTAATTAAAGTTGTGTATACTAAAAAAGCATTTTTAATTTGCCCCTATGGTCAAGCGGTTAAGACGTCGCCCTCTCACGGCGGAATCAAGGGTTCGATTCCCTTTAGGGGTACCATTTAAAAAACAAAATTCACCAATATCGGTGATTTTTTTTGCGAAATTTTTATGTATAGCGAAAAATATATTTTTTTGTTTGATTTTTTGCTATAAATTTGATAGACTAATTTAGTTATAGAGGTCAATTATGATTGAGATAAAAGAAGTAAAAACCAAAAGAGATAAAAGAAAATTTGTAGACTTTCCAACTAAATTATACAAGGGTTGCAAAGAGTATGTTCACCCATTAAGAATGGACGAACTTAATCTTTTTAGTGAAAAAAATGTTTCTTATGAAGATTGTGATACAATTTATTTTTTAGCTTATAAAGATGGCAAAATTGTAGGCAGAATTGCTGGAATTGAGCAAAAAATTTATAATGCAAAAGTAAATGAAAAAAGAATAAGGTTTACTCGTTTTGATTGCATTAACGATGAGGAAGTTGCAAAAGCACTTTTTAACGCAGTTGAAAATTGGGCTAGAAGTAAAGGCATGGATATTGTGCATGGTCCACTTGGTTTTAACGACTTAGACCGTGAAGGAATGTTAATTGAAGGATTTGATGAATTAGCAACTTTTGAAGAACAATATAATTATTCATATTACCCAGAACTTATGGAAAAATGTGGCTATGTAAAAGAAGTTGATTGGGTAGAATTTAAAATATTTCCAACATACGGAGAAAGAGAAAAACGCGTTGAAAAAATTGCAGATAAGGTTTTAAAAAGATATAATTTAAAAATAGCAACAGATAAAAATAAAAGAAGATTTATTGAAAGATATAAAAAAGGTATATTTGAAGTTATAGACGAAGCTTACGGAGATTTGCACGGAGTTGTACCCTACACTGATAAATTAAGGGACCAAATAATAAATCAATTTAAAATGTTTATTAGTCTTAAATACATAGTAACAATAGTGAACGAAAAAGACGAAGTTGTTGCATTTGGGTTCGGAATACCATCACTATCAAAAGCAGTTCAGAAAAGCAAAGGTAGATTAACGCCTTTTGGTATAATAAGGTTATTACATGCAGTTAAACATCCTAAAATATTAGATTTTGCATTAATTGGTATAAGAAAAAATTATTTGAATAAGGGATTGCCTGCAATAGTATTAAATTATATAATGAAAAAATTACCAGAATTTGGAATAGAACACTGTGAAACAAACTTAAATCTTGAATACAACATACCAATACAAAACCAATGGAAAAATTTTGACCATGTACAACACAAACGCAGAAGATGCTATATAAAATATTTAAATAAATAAAAAAGTAAAATTTATTCACACATCTTTTATCTTTAATAATTAGAAGCATTTCCAGACCAAAACATATCTTTTAAATAAGGATATCCATTATTTATTATTCCAGTTTTGTCAACACTCCAAATTGAAGAACTTAATATATTAGTTTGGACTAAATTTTTTATGTCATTTGAAGTTTTAGAAGTTCCATAACCTGTACCATTACAATCATTGATATAAAAACTATTTGAAACATTTGAACTATTTGTTATTGCGACTTTCCTATTACTATTAGTTATACCACTAACATAACTAGAAGACAGTGCAGAAGATGTCTTTTTATATCCTTGACCGTTAATGGTATAGTCTGCTCCATAACTAGTAGGATATAAAAAACCTACAAACCATCTATTAAATGCTGGCCAAATAACACTCATATCTAACATATTTCCAGAACCTTGTTCTCCATTTGAGACCAACTTATCCCATTTCGTTTTAACATTATTTGTTGACATATGATTTCCTAAATTATCAACTACAATACTATAACTTAAATGTTCATTGCTTAATTCTCTAAATTGATAAAAAGTTATAGTGTTTGAACCTGAAGAAATTATTTTGCCAATATTGTAAGATGATTTAACAGACAAGGCATTATTAGCAATACCAAAACTTTGTGCATTAGAATAAGTAGAAGTATAACTTACACTACAAACCCCATCTCTGCTTCCAATTAGTCCTCCACCAACAACCCAAACAGACTCATAATACATATAAACATAAGTAGTAATAGTATAATAAGCTTTTGACTCTGAAGCGATATCCCCTGTATTATAGCAATAACTAATTTTTCCACCTTTACCTGAAATACCACCAGAATATGCTTGTTTCGTCCCAGAAGTAATAAGATGCAAAATTTTATACAAATATCCTGCTGAAATGCTGCCTGAATTATAGCATTTATTAATATTAGGATTACCTTCCGCATTTCCAACTATTCCACCAGAATAAGCATTTTTAGTGCTTTTATTATCAATATCAGCAAAATTACAACATAAAGATATATCTCCACCTGCAGAATATCCTACAATACCTCCAATATTACTTGAACCATTAATTTCATCAGATGTTACATTACAACCCAAATTATGACAATTAATAATTGAAGAATTTTCATACATTGAACCAACAAAAGCTCCTGCACTTTTATCGGGTTTAGTTAAAGTTACACTTCCACCATACATTTTCAAATTCATAATTGTACCCTTTAAATATCCAAACAAACCTAAATCACCTGAATATGTAGAAGAATTATTTATACTAAAATTATATATAACCTTATAATTACCGTCAAAAATACCCTCGAAATAATAAGTCGCATCACTTTTTAATGTCCCAATTTGAAAACTATAATTTGAAATATCTAAATTTTCAGTTAACTTAAAATATGTATTATATGTAGAGCCTCCACCATTCACATGATTGGATAAATTTTGTAAATTTGAAACTGTACTAATTAGATAAGGAGAACTAGCAGTTCCATCTCCTCCACTAAAACCTGAGATTTTAACTGCTGCTTGAACATTAACATTTAGTTGAGTCTTTAAATTAATATTAAGTGTTAAAACAAATTGTAAACTTAAAAGTAAAGCTACAATTATAACAAAATGATTATATTTCCACTTTTCTTTTTTCATTCAATTTTAAATTAACAAAAAATTTGCTTTTTTCAAAACATTTTTAATCATTTTTTGAATTTTAGTGTAAAAATTTTTATTTTAATTATTTTATATTCTTTTACAAAAACTAAATATTAAACATAAAAAATAGCAAAGGTTCTAACTTTTGCTATTTTTTTAACTTGATATTAATTAATTAACTTTTTTTAACTTATAAAATTATTTTCTTGGATTTTTAATGTTAGCTTGTGCTGCTGCAAGGCGTGCGATTGGCACACGGTATGGCGAACAACTTACATAAGTAAGTCCAGCATTATGACAGAACTCTATTGATGATGGGTCTCCACCATGTTCTCCACATATTCCAAGTTTGATGTCTGGACGAGTGCTCTTTCCAAGGTCTGCTGCCATTTTAACAAGTTTACCTACTCCAACTTGGTCAAGACGAGCAAATGGGTCAGATTCAAAAATCTTCTTTTCATAATATACTTCTAAGAATTTACCAGCATCATCACGGCTAAATCCGTATGTCATTTGTGTTAAATCGTTAGTTCCAAAACTAAAGAACTCAGCAGTCTTTGCTATTTCATCAGCTGTAAGAGCAGCACGAGGTATCTCTATCATAGTACCAATTTTATATGTGAGCTTAACTCCCTCTTTTGCTATAATTTCATCAGCTTTATTTTTAACTATATTACGAACATAATTAAATTCTTTCGCATCACAAGATAATGGTATCATTATTTCTGGAAGTATGTCGTAGCCATCTTCTTTCTTAACTTGAATAGCTGCTTCAATAACAGCTTGTGTTTGCATTTCTGCAATTTCTGGATATGTTACTGCAAGACGAAGTCCACGATGTCCCATCATTGGGTTGAATTCGTGTAAACTTTCAACAGTTGCTTTTAACTTTTCAAATGTTAAGCCCATATCCTTAGCTAAGTCTGCAATTTCCTCATCTGTGTGAGGTAAGAACTCATGTAGTGGTGGATCTAAGAAACGAATTGTAACAGGTTTTCCTTGCATTGCTTTATAAAGACCAATAAAGTCCTTTTTCTGTATAGGAAGAAGTTTAGCAAGAGCTTTTTTCCTTTCTTCTACTGTTGAAGATACAATCATTTCACGAACGGCTGGAATTCTATCTGCATCAAAGAACATATGTTCAGTTCTGCAAAGACCTATTCCTTCTGCACCAAAATTAAATGCATTTTTTGCATCATTTGGAGTATCAGCGTTTGTTCTTACTTGAAGCGCACGATATTTATCAGCCCATTCCATAATAGTACCGAAATCGCCAGAAAGTGAAGCAGGTTCTGTTTTAACTTGCTCACCATAAATATTTCCTGTTGAGCCATCTAATGAAATATAGTCACCTTCGTGATATTTCTTTCCGCCAAGTTCAAAATACTTTTCTTCTTCGTTAACTTTTAAATCTTGACAGCCAGCAACGCAACATGTACCCATACCACGAGCAACAACGGCTGCGTGTGATGTCATACCTCCACGAGCAGTTAAAATACCCTCAGAAGCTGCCATTCCTTCTATATCTTCAGGAGATGTTTCAAGACGAACGAGAACAACTTTATTGCCCTCACCTGCAAGTTCAGAAGCACGTTCTGCTGTGAATACAACTTTTCCGCACGCTGCCCCTGGAGAAGCTGGAAGACCTTTACCAATTACTTCGGCTTTCTTTAATGCTGAAGCATCAAAACCTGGGTGAAGAAGGGTATCAAGTTGCTTTGGCTCTATCTTCATAAGAGCTTCTTTTTCAGAAATTTTGCCTTCATTAACTAAGTCAACTGCAATTTTTAAAGCAGCTTTTGCTGTTCTTTTACCATTTCTTGTTTGAAGCATATAGAGTTTTCCATTTTCTATTGTAAACTCCATATCTTGCATATCGTTATAGTGATTTTCAAGAGTATTTGCAATATTTACAAACTGTTCATAAATAGCTGGATTTTGATTAGCAAGCTCAGAAATTGGCATTGGTGTTCTAATACCTGCAACAACATCTTCGCCTTGTGCATTCATTAAATACTCACCATAAAGTTTCTTTTCACCAGTAGATGGGTTTCTTGTGAAAGCAACGCCCGTACCACTTGTATCACCCATATTACCAAATACCATGCTTTGAACATTTACTGCTGTTCCCCAGCTATATGGGATATCGTTCATTCTTCTATAAACTTGCGCTCTTGGGTTATCCCATGACCTAAATACCGCTTTAACAGCTTCCATAAGTTGTTCTTTTGGTTGTTGTGGGAAATCTTTTTTAAGTTCTTCTTTATAGAAATCTTTAAATTTAACAACCATTTCTTTAAGGTCGTTTACATCAAGTTCGGTGTCCATTTTAACACCTTTTTTCTCTTTCATGTCGTCAATTATTCTTTCAAATCTAGACTTTTCTAAGCCCATAACAACATCTGAGAACATTTGAATAAATCTTCTGTAACTATCGTAAGCAAAACGAGGGTTATTTGTAAGTTTGGCAAGCCCTTCAACTACTTTATCGTTAAGTCCAAGATTTAAAATTGTATCCATCATACCTGGCATAGAAGCTCTTGCACCTGAACGAACAGAAACTAAAAGTGGATTAGTTTCATCACCAAACTTTTTGCCTGTTTTAGCTTCAAGTTTAACTAAATTTTCCTCTATCTCTTTTTGAATTTCATCGGCAATCTTTCTTCCATCATCATAGTACCTTGTACAAGCTTCTGTTGTAACTGTAAAGCCTTGTGGTACAGGAAGACCAAGATTTGTCATTTCAGCAAGGTTTGCACCTTTTCCGCCAAGAAGGTTACGCATATCTGCTTTACCCTCATTAAACAAATAAACATACTTTGTCATAATTTTCTCCTGCTTTTATTCTAATTTGTCATTCACTCGACAAAGACAATATTATCAAAAAAGCTTGCCAAAAAGCAAGCGTTTAAAGGGGTGAATTTAAAATAATTTAAGTTTTTTTGAAAATCTTTGTTCAAAATTTTGAAGTAAGATATTTAAAGTTTGTTTCTCTGAATTTTCTGCCAATTTTAATGTGTGTAATTTTTCATAATCTGTACTTGAAAGTATTCTTAAAACACTATGTACAACACTAGTAATTTCTATTGAATTTGGAGCTTTACAACCTAAACAGGTTATTTCCCCACTATCTAAGTTTAAAAATCTTTTATTAACAAAAGGTCCGCCACAACAACTGCATTTATTTAATGATAACTGATAACCTAAGCCTTCAAATATACTTACTAAAAATTTTACTGCCACATATTCTGGTTTAACATCTTCATAAGCTAGTATTTTTAATGCTTTTAAACATTCCAAAAATAAAGCTGGATTTGGTTCATTATAAACAGTTACACAGTTTACTATTTCTAAAATCATAGCTCCGCAAGCATAATTTTCATAATTTTTAGTTATATCAAAAAATGTATCTATCGGTTCACAAGATGTTATCACACTTCCTGCTTTTCCGTCTACTATTATATAATCCCCAAAACAAAAAAGTTCTTTTGCAAATTTAAGTTTTGCATTAGGTGATTTAACACCTCTTAAAATAGCATTTATTTTCCCCTTTTCAAGTGAAAAAAGGACAATCTGCTTGTACTTTTCTTTATAATCTTTACCACTAATAACAATAGATCTAATTTTTTCTTCCATTACATTTCTCTATCATCAGTTTGAACTTTATCTAAACTAGGGTCTTCAATAGCTCTAAAAAGCATAATATACCTTGGCTCCCCTGTTAAAGCGAAGAGCTTGAACGCAATTTCAGAAGCTGGACTTGCAAAGGTATTTGCTTTCAACTTGACCCTCCTTAAAGGTATTGTATGTTGTTTACATAATTATTATACGCGAAAAGATAGTTCTTTGCAAGTGTTTTTTTAAAATAAAAAAATATTTAGCCACAATGTAAAACTTTATTCTTATATCAACAAATAAGAATAAAACTTTGTATTTTAGTCTTTTCCCCCTATTTGTATTAAAAATAAGGAATATGTTTTAAATAAATATTTAGCCACAAGCAAAACTTGTGGCTATTATTTTTTATTTAATTATAAATTTTAAAATTAGTAAATTATTAATTATTAAATCTAAATAGCATTACATCTCCATCTTGAACAATGTAATCCTTACCTTCAATTCTAACTTTTCCCTTTTCTTTTGCCTCTGTATATCCACCGCAATCTAATAATGTCTGATAATTTACAACCTCTGCTTTAATAAAACCTTTTTCAAAATCTGTATGAATTTTACCAGCAGCTTGAGGTGCTTTTGTACCTTTTTTAATTGTCCATGCTCTTACCTCTTTTTCACCCGCCGTCAAAAAGCTCATTAAACCTAATAAGTCATAACTGCTAACAACAAGTTTTTCAAGTCCGCTTTCTTTAATTCCAAGTTCCTCTTTAAATAACTTTTGTTCGTCTTCTGGAAGAGATGCAATTTCTTCTTCAAGTTTTGCACACATTGAAATAACTTCAGCACCCTCACTTTTTGCTACTTCTTTTACTGCCTCTACATATTTATTGTCTGGTTTGTTTATATCTTTGTCATCTATATTCGCTACATATATTACGGGTTTAGTAGTGAGTAAAAATAAATTTTTAACAATTGGTTGTTCTTCTTTATCAAAGCTTAGCACTCTTGCAGGCTTGCCTGCCTCTAAGCATTCCTTTATTCGTTTTAAAATATCGACTTCTTGAATTACACTTTTTTCGCCTGTTTTAACAAGCTTACTTCCCCTTTCAAAACGCTTTTCAACACTTTCTAAATCGGATAAAATAAGTTCTAAATTTATTATCTCTATATCTCGCTTAGGGTCTACCCCATCATTGACATTTATAATTTTTTCATTTTCAAAGCATCTTACAACTTGAACTATTGCATCACATTCACGAATATGGCTTAAAAATTTATTTCCAAGCCCTTCACCTTTACTAGCACCAGCAACTAATCCTGCAATATCAACAAATTCTATTGTTGCAGGTGTTACCTTTTCAGTATTATAAAGTTTTGCAAGCTTATCTAACCTTTCGTCTTTAACTGCAACAACACCAACATTTGGCTCTATTGTGCAAAACGGATAGTTTGCACTTTCTGCTCCTGCTTGCGTGATAGCATTAAATAATGTACTTTTTCCAACATTTGGCAAACCAACTACGCCAATCTTCATATGTTACTCCCTTTAAATGTTACTATTTTAAACAAAATTTCAAAAACTTGCAAGTAATTATTTTTAACCATGTAATCAACTTTACCAATAATTCTTTCAGCAGGCAATGAACCATAACTAGAACTATCTGTTGTATGACCGCGATTATCTCCCATTATAAAAACTTCGTTTTCTGGAATTTTATAAAAAGTATAGATATGTATGTTCTGATTGTCAAATATATATACCTTATTTTGTTCTTCTTCATAAGAACTAATCATATTTTCAAAATATTTCATTTGAATTTTATTCCCGCTTTTGTCTTGTACATAATCTTCTTGAACTTTAAAGTTTGAAAGATTATTTTTAATTTCTTGCTCACTTGTACCAGCAGGAATTCTATAATAACAAACCTCACCATTATCTTCTTCAATAAATCCTACTATGTCACCTTCAAACCCTAAAAGCCTTTTTATTACAGTTTTGCCATCGTCTGCTATTGCCACAACAATATCTTGAAACTCTCCTGTATCCATTGGATTTACATAAACTCCATTTTCGTCAACACCATTTCCATTTATAGTTGGATACATAGATTGACCTGTAACAGGATAATATTCATGAGTATAAATAAAAACAAATAAACTTAAAAACAATGCTACTAAAATAGAGCATGTTACAAATGATATTTTATTCCATATAGTTTTAGTTTTTATTTGTTTCACTTGTCTCCTTTTTTCTTGGTCTGCAACCACAATATTCTTGTCTATAAAGACCATATTCACGGCTAAGTTCTAAACTTCTTAAATAGCCGTTTTTCTTCTTAAAATCCGATGTTAAAAATTTAACATTAAATTCATTTTCAAGTTCCTTACCAATTTCATTTATCCAATCTGCATTTTTATGCGGACTAACAGAAAGTGTTGTTGTAAAATAGTCAAAGTTCCTTTCTTTTGCAAATTTCGCAAGTTCTTTCATTCTAAAATAATAGCAATGCTTACACCTTTCACTTCCTTCTGGATAATTTTCATAGCCTTTTATCGCTGTAAAGAAATCGTTTGGCTCATACTCTGCTATTATATAACTTATTTTTAATTTTTCAAGCAATGTTATCTGTTCTTTCAATCTTCGCTCAAATTCGCTAAAAGGCGCTATATTTGGGTTATAATAAAATACTGTTACATCAAATTTATCTTTTAATTTTTCAAGAACAGAAGAAGAGCATGGTGCACAGCAACTATGAAGTAACAAACTTTTTTTGCCATCAAGATTATTTATAATTTCTTCATATTCTTTATAATAATTCTCCACGAATATCTTTCTCCTCTATATACTCAAGCATTTTCATACTAAATATGCTATCCTCTCCAACTATTATATGGTCTTCCAATCTAACATTATTTAAATTTAAAAAATCCCTTAATGCTTCTGTTGTTTCTACATCTGCCTTAGATGGTCTTGGGTCAGCACCTGGGTGATTATGTGCAAATATTACAGAACTTATATGTTTATTTAAAATAAATAAGCTTAAATCCTTTTTATCTATTGCAACGCTATTTTTGCCACCAACAGATACAGTCTTTTCTGCAACTACTCTACCCTTATTGTTCAAACCTACAACAATAAACTCTTCTTTTAACTTGTTTTCCAGCCTTGGTTTAAAATAGCTAATCATATCTCCAAGCGTGTTGATTAAAGGATTTTTACCAAGTTTATCAATTTGATATCTTCTAAATATTTCTGGAAAAAGTTTTAAAAGCGTTGCCGACCTTTCACCTAATCCAAACACATGAACAAGTTGACTATAATCTGCATCTAAAACTCTTGAAAAACTTCCAAATTGGTCTAAAAGAGCATGTGCAAGTGGATTTGTATCCTTTCTAGGAATAATTAAAGTAAGCACAAATTCAAGTGCATTAATATCATTTAATTTTTCAAAACCAACTTCCTTAATTGTATTTAAAAGACGCTCGCGATGTTTATCGTGCATATTTTTCTTTTGTTCCATGTTGGAAATTATATCACAATAAAAAAAAATTTAATAGTATTTGACATTAATTTTTCAATTTGATAACATGTTTTGTGAGGTGATATTATGAAAATTGGCATATCAGCAGATTCAACTTGCGACTTACCAAAAGAACTTGTTGAAAAATATGATATTAACATTGTTCCACTTTATGTAAATCTTGGTGAAGAACAATATACAGAAGCAGAAATAACATACAAAGAAATATACGATTTTGTGGATAAAACAGGAGTACTTCCAAAAACTTCTGCAAGAAATTCAGAAGAATACAAAGAAATTTTTTCTAAATTGAGAGAAAAATATGACGCAGTAATTCATTTTTCTCTTTCTTTTGAAATTTCAAGTACAGGTAATAACGCTCTTCAAGCTAGTAAGGAATTAGATAATGTTTATGTAATTGATACAAAACAATTATCTTCTGGCTCTGGAATTTTAATACTTTCTGCAATAGATAAAATAAATGCAGGAAAACCACTTTCAGAAATTCTTTCCGAATGTGAAAACGAAGCAAATAGAGTTCAATCTTCATTTATAATAAGTAAGCTAAACTATCTATATAAAGGTGGAAGATGTTCAGCTGTTGCAATGTTTGGAGCAAATCTTCTTAAAATAAAAATTAGAATACAACTTGTAAATGGGAAAATGGAAGCTACTAAAAAATATATGGGACCTATAAAAACCGTACTTCCCAAATATGTAGATGATATAATAAAAGAAAAACCACCTGTTATGAAAAGATGCTTTGTTACTTCATCTTCCCCAATGCAAGGAATTAAAGAAGAAATAGTGGAAAAAGTTAAAGCTCTTGGATTTGAAGAAGTTTATCCTATGCAAGCTGGTGCTACAATATGTAGCCATTGCGGGCCAGAAACAATAGGTATTTTATATCTTAGCCAGCCCTAAAACCCGCATAAAATAAGGGAAAAACTACAAAAAAACTAAAAAAATTATTAAAATTAGTTTGAAATAAAGATAAAATAGGCTATAATAGTAATGTTTAAGTAATTAAACAAATAATTTTTAAAAGGGGAAAACTATGAACAAAGGAGAATTCATTAAATCAGTTGCTGATAAAGCAGGCTTAACACAAAAGGAAGCAAACGCTGCTTACGATGCTATGGTAGAAACAATCGTAGAAGCTTTTAAAGCAAACGATAAAGTAGCACTTGTAGGATTTGGAACTTTTGAACTTAAAAGCAAACCAGCTAGAACAGGTATCAATCCACAAACAAAGCAACCTGTTAAAATTGCAGCTTCAAAAGCACCAAGCTTCAAAGTTGGCAAGGCTTTCAAAGACTTATTTAACTAAGAATTTGAATTTAGCAAAAGCAAGCTATAACTAAGTTTATAACTAGCTTAAATTAAAAAATAATACAAGAACTTTATAAAAAGTACTTGTATTTTTTTTGCATACATTAATAATTAATAAATAATTATTTATCTTAATTTAAAAGCACCATTGCAATAGCAGTTTTTTGAGAATGAGAAATTGAAACTAAAATTTCTTTTTCTGGAAGCTCATTAAACAACTTTTTAACTTCTCCATAAAGCTTTATTTTTGGTTGCCCATCATCGCCATGAAAAACCTCTATTTCTTTTAAGCTAAGCCCATCTATATCTCTATTCAAAGCTTTTAATAACGCTTCTTTTGCACAAAAGAAACCTGCAAGACGCTCAGCTTGACTATTAAACTCTTGTAAATATTTTATTTCTTCTTCTGTGTAAACGCGTTTAATGAAGTTATCACCCACTTCATAAAAACGCTCTACATCTACTACATCTACACCAATTTTCAAAATTCGTCCTCCTTAAAAATTTGCCTTAAAGCGCTAAAAATCCCTTCGCTTCCAAAGCCCTTAGAGGCTAAAAATCTATAAAGTTTTTGTTTTGTCTTTTCATCTCTTGGTTTACCTTTCATATATTTTTCAGCAAGTGGAAGACAAGGTTCTTCTTCCAAATTATCTAGTTTCAAAGAAATTATATGCTCTGGCACACCTTTTTGTTTAAGCTCAAATCCAATTAACCTTTTCCCTTTTCTTTTCAAATTTGCTTTTATGTACAAATTTGCATAAGCTTCATCATCTAAAAATTTGTATTCTTTAAGCTTATTACAAGTATAATCTATTACTTCAAAAGTATACCCTTTATCTTTTAAATATTTTCTAAGTTCTTTTTCTGTTTTAGGATAAGTGCCAAGAAGTTTCATAGCACCATCTAACGCTACCCGTTTTTGACCTTCAAAGCAAATATGTTTTAATTTTTCTTCTTCAATTTCTAATTCTGATTTTAAATGATTTTTAACAATATCTTCATCTAAAAGAGTTGCAAAAAATTCATCATCAACATAAATTTTATATTTATTTGTCTTTCCTACTCGCTTTATTTCTGTTATCATCATAAATTATATTATATCATAAAAAAGCAAATTGCCAAAGCAATTTGCTTTTTTATTACATTTGAGATGTAAAATAAAATTTAATAAAATCGTTTACTTCGTATAAATAATATCCATCTTTATCTGAAATTTTTTCTTCAAATATTGAGGAAGATAGTTCTTGTGTTACATAAATCTTTGTATTTATTACCGACAATCCCATTAACATAAGCATGATATTCTGATCAAGCATAGAATCATACGACAAAGAATTTAAGTTTTCTATTACACTTTCATTTTCAAGAATAATACTATGAGGGAAAGCTATCGTTGCAGTAAAAAAAGAATATAAATCAAAATATTCACTATTTTTTATTTCAATTTCAATAGGAAAAACCCCTGGATTTAAAGTACCTGTTATTTGTTCTATTGTTTCTGGCACAATAAATTTCCTTAAAATAAAAAATTGAGGAAAAATTGACAAATTAATTTTTGTGACAGAAGAAGCAATTTTTACAACTTTAATTAAACTAAAATTAAAAACAAAAGGTGATAAATCCACAGAATTAATATTTGCCTCATCAGTATCTGCATTTATTGTTATAACTCCATTTTCATATGTATAACCAGTTCCATTAAAAGAATAATTTATTTCAGATAAATTTGATAAAGAAAAAGCCATATTATAATCTGTAACTGTACTAGGCATATTTACCTTTTGTATTAAAGCAGATAAAGAATCTAATTCCCTAGGAAGCGATGTAATAGTGTCAGAAGTTATTGTTAATTCTCCATTAATAAAATTATAATTTGTACCGTAATATGTATAGTTAATATTTATATCATTAAAAGCTGCGAAAGGATCTGGAGAATCATAAAGAGTTAAACTTAAACTTATTTGACCAAATGCTCCAGTTGTAAACACTTTCGGATCAGTATTATTAGGTATAGTTATATTTTTTAAATCTAAAAATTTAAAAGCATCAGCTTCAACAGTTTTTACATTTGAAGTAATAATTAATGAATTAAGATTACTATTATAAAATGCAAATGATTTTATGGTTTGAACAGAATCAGGTAAAGTATACTCCTGTATAAACTCAGGTAGTTTATATAATATTGTTTTATCACTATTATATATAGAACCAAAATTATCACTAGAAAACTCTGTATTTTCAGAATCTACTATAAATTTTACTTTTGGGCAATCGTTAAAAGCCTCATCAGTAGAATTTGAAGACCAACTAATACTTGTAACATTTTTAGGTATATAAACAGTTTCAAGGTTTTTACATTTGTTAAACGATGAATCAATTTTATTTAAACTATTAGGTAAAACTAAATTTCGTAATGAATTCATATTATCTATTTCTTTAGTTGATTCACCTACTATTGTATATCCCTCTTCGAAAATTAATGTTTTAGTTATGAATTGAAATTTTTTAAAATCATCAATAGTTGCATTTGTTTTTGATACAAATTTTACAGTTAATTCACCATCTTTAAAGGATAGTAATTCATCTTCATATTCGTATATTATTTTATCTATTTCACAATCATTAAAACTATCATCTTCTATAGTTGGACTTCCTAAAATTTCAAGATTTTTCAAATTCTTACAATCATTAAACGCATTCATGCCTATACTTTTTATAGTTTTTGGTAAAACAATACTTTTAATATTTGTTTCTTGAAAGGAATAATTGCCTATAGAAATTAAGCTATTAGACAATGTTACTTTTTCAAGTTTACTTGCCATAGAAAAAATATCATCAGGTAAAATATCAAAATTTTTGATATCAACATTTATAATGTTGGACATACTAAAAAGAGCTTCAAATATTCCATTAGTAAAATCATCTGGCATATCTAATGAGTTTAAATTAGATAATACAAAAACGGCATACTCACCTAATAAAGCTGAATTAGGAAGACCTATACCTTGAAATTTTGAATTAGCAAAACTATAGGATTTGATATTAATATTTTCAGGAACTATTATGTATTTAATATTTTCTGGCAAATCTTTAAATATGTTAATTGCAAATGGATTTGCAGTTTCTGGATTATTTTCATATTCAAGCGAAGCAATAGCTGAAACTGTTTCTGGAATTCTTAAAACAGGTGCAGTAGTAATAGAACCAGCATTTTGAACTCCTGTTAATGTTCTAACTCCCTCAATTTCTGTAATCTGCATCCAATCTTCAGTAGTAGGAATTTCACTTACTTTTTTTATGTCAAAATTTATTCCTATAGTAGCGTTTACAACATTTTTAATATCTTTTAATTCCAAGTTTAATCTATAAACTTTTTCATCATTAGGTTCAATATAAAGTGTTGCAGAAGACTCTTCTATTACTTCAACATTGGCAGGAACGCCAGTAATAGATGTTGGCACTAAAGATATTGGTTCTAATGAATTATTTTTTATTACTATTTCGTATTGTATAAATGGTTGATATGGAGTAAATTGCACTTCTGATGGATTCCATGATTCCATAGCAAAATTTCCAGATATTTCACCTGATTCTGTTACAATATAATTTGATGTTTTATCAAGAGTGTAAGATGGGTCTATTTTTAAAGGTTCTAATGAAGAATAATCCTCTCCCCTATATATCTGACCAGATATATCAACATAAACGCCCTCAGGATTAAATGTAATATTTGTATTTAAATTAAAAACAACTGTTATTGCCGCATAAATACCAAAAACTAAAACAGCAAAACACAAGCCACACATAGCTATAAGTGCAAATATTTTCTTTCTTTTCATTTACTTTCTCCTTTATTTTTATAAAAATTTATAATCTTAATGTTTTTTGTCAATTATTTTATCCAAAATTTTAAATAATAACTTTAATAAAATTCTTTTTACCTTTTTTAAGTAAGGCGTAACCTTTTTCAAAATCTTCCGCTGTCAAACTTCTGTTAAAATTTTCCACCTTTTCGTCGTTTAGTGTTACTCCCCCTTGCTCTATAAGCCTTCTAGCTTCGCTTTTACTACTAGCAAACTTTGCTAGAACTAATAAATCTGCTATACTTAATAATTCAGAGATTTTAATAGTAGGAGCATTTTCTAAATCTAATCCACCTGAAAATAGTGCTTTTGCTGTTTCTTCCGCTTTTTTTGCTTCTTCTTTACCATGAACTAGTTTTGTAATTTCAAAAGCAAGTCTTCTTTTAGCATCACGAATATCACCTTTCATTATGCTTGAAATTTCACTTAAAGGAAGATGTGTTAATATTTTAAAGAAACGCTCTACATCTCTATCATCTGAATTATAAAAATATTGGTAAAAATCATAAGGCGAACATTTGTCTTTATTAACCCAAAGCGCACCTTTTTCTGTTTTACCCATTTTTTTGCCTTCTGCATTCAATAAAAGAACATTTGTAAATGCTTGGAAAGTTTCTGGATCTTTGTTCTCTAAAATTGATAGTTTTCTCCCTAAATCGCCACCCGCCACAATATTTGCCCATTGGTCACTTCCACCAAACTCCACACGACAGCCATAATTTCTATTTAAATATACAAAATCGTATGCTTGCATTAGCATATATCCCATTTCAAAAAATGTTAATCCTCCACTAGCAAGCCTTGAAGTGTAAGCATCGCATGAAAGCATTTTATTAACATTAAAATGCACACCTATATCACGCATAAAATCTATATAGTCATACCCTTTATACCATTCTGCATTATTTAAAACTAAAGCAGGATTATCACCATCTAATTTTATAAATTTAGATATAGCTTTTTCAATTCCAGCTCTGTTCTTTTCTACAAAATCCTCTTGCACCATTTTTCTCATATCATTTCTTCCAGACGGGTCACCAATCATAGCAGTAGCACCACCTAAAATAATGATAATTTTATGCCCTGCATCTTGCAAATATTTAGCAAGAATTAGTGGAAGACAGTGCCCAATATGCAAACTGTCTGCCGTAGGGTCTATTCCTACATACATACATGTAGGTTCACCATTTAATAATTTTTTAACCTGTTCTTCGTTTGTAGTTTGATAGATATAACCTCTTTCTACTAAGGTTTCATATAGTTTTGTATTCATAGAAGTATTTATAGAATTTTTAAGAGTTTTTGTCAATTAATTTGCTAAAATTTTTTATGTTTGTTAAAATGTAGCGTGAAGGAGAAAATATGGATTGTAAAAATGCAAAAGGTTTTGGACCCTCACCTATTCCAGAAGAGGGTAAATGGTTACAATGTAAAAAAATAGAAGATATAAGCGGGTTTTCACATGGTTGTGGAAAGTGTGCTCCTCAACAAGGGACTTGTAAACTTACACTAAATGTAAAAAATGGAATAATCAAAGAAGCTCTTGTTGAAACAATAGGTTGTAGCGGAATGACGCACTCTGCCGCAATGGCAAGCGAAATTCTTACAGGTAAAACACTTTTAGAAGCTTTAAATACAGACTTAGTTTGCGACGCAATAAATGACGCTATGAAACAAGTTTTTTTACAACTTGTTTATGGTAGAAGCCAGTCAGCCTTTTCAGAAAACGGCTTAGAAATTGGCTCTGCATTAGAAGATTTAGGCAAAAATTTATCGAGCAATGTAGCAACTTGTTATGGCTCAGAAAAAGGCCCAAGGTATTTAAATCTTGCAGAGGGTTATATTACAAAACAAGCTCTTGATGAAAATGGCGAAATAATTGGCTATGAATATGTAAATCTTGGTGCATTTATGACCTTTGTTCAAAACGGAGAAGATGTAAAAGAAGCTTTCAAGCGTTCAACAAAAACTTATGGTAGATTTAACGAAGGTGTAAAATTTATTAGCCCAAGGGCAAAGGAGTAAGTTATGACAAAAAAAGAAAGTATTGATAAATGTTTAAAATCTTACGGATTCAACACACTTGAAGAGGCTACAAGCTTTGTAAAATCTAATGGAATTGATGTAGATAAAGAAGTAAAAAGCATACAACCAATAGCTTTTGACAATGCAGTTGAAGCATACAATTTAGGGGTTGCCATAGCATTAAAAAAAGGTGCAAAATCAGCAGAAGAGGCAGCAGAATATATAGGAGAAGGTCTGCAAGCATTTTGCAAGCCAGGCTCTGTGGCAGACGAAAGAAAAATTGGAATTGGGCACGGAAAACTTGCCTCTATGTTACTCAATGAAAATACTAAATGTTTTTGTTTTTTAGCAGGTCATGAAAGTTTTGCAGCAGCAGAAGGAGCAATGGGAATTGCAAGAACTGCTAATAAAGTTAGAAAAGAGCCTTTAAAAGTAATACTAAATGGACTAGGCAAAGATGCTGCTTATATAATTGCCAGAATAAACGGTTTTACATTTGTAAATACAAGTTACAACCACGAAACAGGAGAACTTAAAATTTTAGAAGAAAAAAAATTTAGCACAGGAGAACGCGGAGAAGTAAAAGTATATGGTGCATACGATGTCCCAGAAGGTGTTGCAATTATGATACATGAAAATGTAGATGTGTCAATTACAGGCAACTCCACTAACCCAGTTCGTTTTCAACATCCAGTAGCAGGCACATATAAAAAATGGAGTTATGACTATGGTAAAAAATATTTTAGCGTAGCAAGTGGTGGTGGTACAGGAAGAACACTTCACCCAGACAATATGGGTTGCGGTCCAGCAAGTTATGGGCTTACCGATACAATGGGAAGAATGCATTGTGATGCACAATTCGCGGGCAGTTCATCAGTGCCAGCACATGTAGAAATGATGGGATTTATAGGAATGGGAAACAATCCAATAGTAGGAGCAACAGTAGCCTTAGCAGTTGCTTGTGTTGCAAAATAAATTATAATTGCTTTCTTGATGTTTCAACTGACTACTTTTTTAATATAGTTTAAAAGAGTGCATTTTTTGCACTCTTTTAAAAACAAAAAAAATAAAAATCACTATATTTTTTAAGTGGTTTTTATCTTACTCTTTCATTGTATTTTATAACAAAATCTTTTATATCATTTTTATTTTTTTCCATTTCAAAAAAAATTGCTCTTTGATCTTTAATGCCCATACTATATGAAAGCCCATGTTCTGAAAATGAAAAAAGGTCTTTTAGTTTCTTTTTAATGTTATATTTCATGTGTATTTAACTCCTTTTATAAATATATATGCCATAAAAATAAGTTTATTTACTGTGAAAATCACTAATTTTTATGGCTTCTTTAACTACAACATAAATATACAACTTTTTACGACTTTTGTCAATACCTAACTTTACAAACTATTCTTTAAAAAATAACTTTATCTATAACCCCGCCACCTAAACAATAGCCATTTTCGTCAAATAAAACTGCATATTGCCCTGGGGTAATTGCACGCTGGCGCTCAATAAAATCTATACGAACATTTTTACCCTCTATCGTAACTTTAACCGCTTGATCTGGTTGACGATAGCGAAATTTTGCAAAACACTTGAATTTGTTTTCTTTTGGTTTATCTGGTATCCAATTAAATTCTGTGGCAATAAGGGCTTTTGAAAATAACGCATCATCTTCACCTTGCGAAACAATAAGTGTATTAGTTGTTAAATCTTTTTCTAAAACAAACCATCTTTCTCCTGTTCCACCACTCTTTCCTCCAATGTTTAACCCTCTTCTTTGCCCTAGTGTATAATACATAAGCCCATCATGTTCACCTACAATTTCTCCATCTTTAGTTTTTATTAGACCCTTTTTAGCAGGCAAATATGTTTGTAAAAATTTTTTAAAATTTCTTTCACCTATAAAACATATACCTGTAGAATCTTTTTTCTTAGC
>CALVOB010000006.1 GCA_944350095.1 uncultured Clostridia bacterium | reverse complement strand
TCAGAAAGATTATCTACATTAAAAAATCTTTCAGCTTTTGTGGCGCCCGTTTCAGTTAAATGAATACTCTTTTGTTTTGGCTCTATTTCATAATCTTCTTCCGCCTTTAAACTTAAAGCAAATTTTTTTTTTTTTTTCTAAGACTCACTAGACTTCATTACCATATCACTTATAATAATGAGCGTTCTGGCCTCATCAATTAAAATACTATCAACCTCGTCCACAATGGCAAAATAGTGCCCACGCTGAACACGGCTATCTTTTCTAACAACCATATTATCACGAAGATAGTCAAAACCTAGCTCGTTATTTGTTGCATAAGTGATATCACAATTATATGCTTCACGCTTTTTATGCTCTTCCATGC
This sequence comes from uncultured Clostridia bacterium, assembly GCA_944350095.1. GTDB lineage: Bacteria > Bacillota > Clostridia > Christensenellales > UBA1242 > Caccopulliclostridium. Next base: position 11,171 of record CALVOB010000006.1, on the reverse strand, counting down.
CACTAAGTGCCACTCCAACAGTAAGCCCTAAAAATCTATGAACTTTACCCATCCATTCCGCGTCACGCTTTGCAAGATATTCGTTAACAGTTACAACATGCACACCTTTGCCTGCAAGGGCGTTCAAATACGCTGGAAGCGTTGCTACAAGTGTTTTACCTTCACCTGTTGCCATTTCTGCAATTCTGCCTTGATGAAGTGCAATACCACCCATTATTTGCACAGGGAAATGACGCATATTTAAAACTCTTGATGCAGCTTCACGCACCAAAGCATAGGCATCAGGCAAGATATCGTTTAATGTTTCACCGTCTGCAAGACGCTTTTTTAAAATATTTGTAGTTTCTCTAAGCTCCTCATCTGTTTTAGCTTTATAATAATCTTCTTTTTCTAAAACCTTATCTGTTATTTTTTTTAATTTCTTTAAGCTAGATTTATTTTGTGAAGTAAAAAGTCCCATATACTCTCCAATAATTTAAAATTCAACTAACTATATACTAAATAGAAAAAAAAAGCAAACAAATTTTTTGTCTGCTTTTGAAAAATTACTTTTATTTTAAGGAATGTTCCTTTATTTCATCTTCAAACATTCCAATCATTTTGTCTATTGAACTTTCTATACTATATTGTTTTGCATAATTTAAATATTTTTTAGAAAGCTCTTGCTTTTCCTTTTCATGTTCTATCCAATAATCAATTTTTTTTGCAAGGTCTACACTATTTTTATTTTCAAAAAGATTATCGTAGGTTAGTGCAAACTGAGTTGTAGCAGATTTTTTACTATTAGCTATTACAGGCACTAATCCACAAGTTATTGCTTCTAAACAAGAAATTGCTTCTATTTCCACTTCACTAGGGTGCACATATAAATCGGAATAATTTATAACTTTTACAAGTTCATCTTTGCTATAAAAATTTAATTCTACATCTAAATTATGTTTTTTTGCATAAGATTTTATTTTGCCTTCTAGTGGTCCGCAACCAGCACAAATTAAATGTAAATTATCTTTATATTTAGAAAGTTCTAATGCTTTTAACAAAACTTTATGCATTTTTTCCTTAGAAAAGCGTGCAGAAAAAAGTATAACAAACTTATCTTTTAAATTTTCAGGTTTTTCTACATTGATTTTTTTAAAAGCAGGTACAACGCCATTAGAAATTACATAACTTTTAGTTTTATATCCGTGCTTTTTTAATTGTTCAGATATAAATAAACTAGGACAATGCACTCTGTTTGCTCTCTTATACAATTTGTTTTTAAATCTAAAATACAAATATTTATTTAGTGGTGTAAAGTTTTGCATACCAATATTGCCAGAAAAATTTTCTGGTTGACAATGAAAAGCCGTTGTAAAAGGAACATCTAACTCTTTACAAATTTTGCTTGCCATAACTCCCGTTTTAAACGGAAGAACTATGTGAACTATATCACTACCCTTAATTGCATCTATTAGTATATTTCTATCAGGTTTAGCAAGTTCAACTTGATTTTTATTTAAAATATAATTATCAAAAATTCCAAAATGTCTACGCTCTAATGTAATAAAACCTTCTTCATCTGTTTTAAAAGAACTTACTAGTTTTACATTATGCCCTCTATCTCTTAGTCCATCAATAAGCCTTTTTATAGTTATGGTTGTGCCGTTATTTTGCTTGCCAAAAACATCGGTTACAATAGTAATATTCATAATATATATCCTTTCACTTGTAAAAATACACAAGATTAATTTTTAGTTACAAATATAGCATACCAAATAATTTAAAAATTAGCAATATTTTAGATAAATTTTAATATTTTTTGAATATAATCTTCAAAATTTATGTTTTACAATAAATTCTATTAGATATAGTGCCATCATAAACTTATATTACAAAACTTAGAAAGTTTTTATTGATTAAAAGTTATATATGTGTTAAAATGTTATTATGAAAAAAGCACTTATAGTTTATGATGCCAATACCGACCAAAAAAGTTTTGAAACTCAAACAAAACTTCTTTTTGATGCATCAAAAAAGTTAGGGATAACTTTAAACACAAAATCTAATGTTGATATATATACAATTCTTAGTACAAATAAGGTTAAAAGTTTTGATACATACACAAATTATGATTTTGCATTATTTTTAGATGATGATGTATGGCTTGCACGCAATTTAGAAATGCTTGGTGTTAAGGTATTCAACAATTCTCGTGCAATAGATATTTGCGAAAACTGTGCTAATATGTATCAACAGCTAATAAAATGCGGAGTAAGCATACCAAAAACTATTATCTTACCAGCACTACTTACCTACACTCCTTCCATCGTACGCCCTTTTATTGACCAAGCTATTGATGACCTTGGCTTACCAATAATTATCAAACAGTGGTTTGGCGATTTAGGAAGAGGTGTGCATTTAGCAAAAACTCGTGAACAGGCTTACGAAATAGTTGATAGATTTGAAGGCAAAGAACTTTTATTTCAAGAATTTATATCAGAAGCAAGTGGCACTGATATTAGAATGTATGTTATAAAGAATAAAGTTATGGCATCACTTAGAAGAACCGCAGGAAAAGAAGACTTCCGTTCTAACACAAATTTTGGTGGTGTAATGGAAAAACATATTCCAACCTTTGTAGAACAAAAACTTGCCCTAGACGCTTGTAAAGCCGTAGGGTGCGAATTTGGAGTTGTAGATATTTTAAAGAGCATAAATGGCCCCGTTGTTTGCGAAGTTAATACTAGTGCCAACATTCAATATTTTGATGAAGTTTCAGAATTTAATTTGGCAGAGCAAATTTTAAAATCTTGCAAAAAGTAAAAAAGATAATAATAGAAATAAATTATTATAAATAATCATAAAAATAAAAGCATAATAACAATAATAAAATAAAATAGTACATACGCAAAAAGAACTTTATCATATGATAAAGTTCTTTTTTGTTGTTTAAAAATAGAAATTAAATAAAAATAAATTTATTTTTTCATTTTTTAATTTTTATAAATTATTAATTAAAATAAAATTAATAAATATAATATGAATTAATCTTATTTACCAGCCTGTTCAAGTTTTCTTTTTTGGTCTTCGCGTTGAAGTTCGTTAGACATCTCTTCTATATCACCATCTAAGAAATCGTCCATATTATATATGCTATAATTTATTCTATGGTCGGTTATTCTTCCTTGTGGATAATTATATGTTCTAATTCTTTCACTTCTATCGCCTGTCCCTACCTGACTACGCCTGTTTTCAGCATATTCCTTATCTTGCTGTGTCTTGTAATAGTCATATAACTTAGATTTTAAAATACTCATAGCTCTTTCTCTGTTTTTTATTTGAGAACGCTCATCTTGGCATGCTACAACTATACCCGTAGGAAAGTGAGTTATTCTAATTGCACTATCTGTTTTGTTTACATGTTGGCCACCAGCACCACTACTTCTATATGTATCAATTTTGATATCTTTTTCATTTATTTCAAAATCTACATCTTGCACTTCTGGAAGTATTGCAACCGTTACAGTAGAAGTATGCACTCTACCCTGAGTTTCCGTTTCTGGCACACGCTGTACTCTATGAACACCACTTTCATATTTTAAAAACTTATATGCATTTTTACCTTTAATTAAAAAAACAGCTTCTTTAATTCCACCTAGTTCCGTTTCAGAAACATCTATCATTTCCACAGCCCAATGCTTGCGTTCTGCAAATCTTGTGTACATTTTCATTAGTACAGATGCAAATAGTGCAGATTCTTCTCCACCAGCTGCTGCACGAATTTCCACAATTACATTGCTTTCATCATTTTCATCTTTTGGAAGTAAAAGAACTTTTATATCTTCTTCAAGCGCCTCTATCTTTTTATTTATTTCAAATAGTTCCTCTTCAAAAAGCTTTTTCATATCGTGGTCTTTTTCTTCTGCAACCACCTTTTCCGCTTGCTCTTTTTCTTTTACCAGCTTTTCTAACTTTTCATGTGCAATAGCAATATCTTCTATCCCATTTCTTTCTTTTACTAATTTTTTCCACTCATTGTTATCTGCAATTATTTCAGGCTTTACAATAAGTTCTGTAAGTTCATCATATCTTTGTTTTATCTTAGTAGTTTTATCAAGCATATTAACCTCTTTCTAATATTATAACTCTCTGCACTCCAGAATAGTCTTTTACTATTCTAACACTAAATTTGCTTTTTGAAAACAGTTTTTTTACGCTTTTTTCTTGCCCTTTGCCAATTTCTAATAAAATTACACCTTTTGGTGATATAAAGTTTTGAATTTGCTCGCTAAGTTTTCTATAAAAATATAGTCCGTCCTCTCCGCCGTCAAGTGCAATATGTGGGTCAAAGTCTTTAACTTCCCTATCCAAAGTTTTTATATCTTCACTTTTGATATATGGTGGATTACAAGTTATAATATCATATTTTTTACCTTTCTTTATATCATTAAATAAATCGGAGCATACAAAGTTTATTTTTACTTCATTTAATTCGGCATTAATTTTTGCAACCTTTAAAGCATCTTCGCTTATATCGGATGCAGTAACCTTTGCGTTAGAATTTTTTGCTATACTTATAGCTATTGCCCCACTACCTGTGCATAAATCAAGCACTTCAACTTTTTCTTTCCCTATTATTTTTAAAGCTTCTTCAACAAGAATTTCCGTTTCTTTTCTTGGTGTTAAAACATCTTTATTAACCTTAAAGGTTAAACCATAAAATTCAGTTTTTCCAAAAATTTTATCTATTGGTTCACCTTTAACACGCCTTTCAAGCACTCTTTGAATTTGCTTATAATCACTTCTTGATATCTGTGTTAAAAGTTTTATTTCTGCTCTATTTTTATTAAGCACGCTTGCTATCAGCCAATCAGTTTCCGCAATATCTTCTATTCCCGCCTGCTTTAATTTTTCTCTAACTTCGGAATAACACAAAGAAAAAGCCACATTCCCCCCTTGGCTATCTTCGTTAATTACTTGTCTTCTTATGTTTTCTAGCATCAAATTTCCCTCGCTTAAAGCTGTATTTGCTGTTTGAAGCTCTGTGCCTGCCGGCTTACTTGTAACAAAAAAACTTGTTATAAGCACAGGATAACTATATTTCTTTAAAAATTTATCTAAAATATAGCAAATTTCAAAAGCTATCATTGAAATAAGTGCAAAAATACCAACATTTACAAAAGCTTTTAACCAAACAGACACTTCTATACCTAGTAGTGATACCACAAAATAATTTAAACTCCAACAAAAAACAATAAAATTCAAATAATTTGTTGCTCTGTGAGCACTAAGCTTAGTTTGTCCATTTAATGCCATATTTCCAGCTGAGTTGAATTTGTATAACTTTCTCATTGAAGAAAACGAGTACAAAAATAATAGAATTAAATAAAACATAACAACCTTTACAATAGCTATAACAAGTTTTTTTACAAATATTGAAAGGCTTGACCCTGATATAGCATATCCTAAATGAGTTGGTACAATTCCTATAAAAACAACGGCTAAAAATATGGCAAGCAAAAATGCTACCACGCCAAATATATAACTAGACTTTATATTTAAACTATCTGACATTTTTTTATTAATTCTTGGCACAGGTGTACTTTTAAAACTTAAATAAAGCCCCCAAAAGAAATAAAAAGTGCCAAAAATTAAATATTCCAATCCCCTTAAAAATGGAATTCTAAAATGAGGTATTGGTTTATATTTAGTTCTATAACTTTGCACAAAAATAGAACCGTTGTTTCTAACTAAACACAGCACGGCATTATTTTGTACAAAGCACAAGTTTCCATTAAAACATGGAAAAATAAATGAATTCACAAATAAATTATGCCCAATAAATTAATTATCTAAACCTTAAAATTATTATTAATCGCTTGAAATAATAGGGTTTTTATGTTAAAATTATTTTAAGGAGATTATATGAAAGTAAAAAGTGGGTTTTTAATGTACCTTTTTATATTTATAGGTTTAGTTCTTGGTGCATGTCTCATTATGGTTGCAATTATGCTTTTTAGCCCTGGCACAAGTATATTTGGCTTAGAATGGGTTTCTGAAAATAAAATAGGAACTTACTCATCTTATGACAGCGATTTTGATGAAATATCAAATTATGATACTGTTATAATAAATGCACTGCAAAATGATACAAAAGGCAACAATATAGGTTATGGCTACTATAATGTTGATATAAGAGTTGGTTTGCGCGATGCAGTGAATACAAATTTTGTAGTTGAAAATAAAGTGCAAGGTCTTGTAAAAACAGCTGAGAAAACAGAATATTCAATACAATTTAATATTAGCGAGGATAAAAAAACTTTAACTGTAAATGTTGTTCAAATAAACACATGGCTTGCAAATAGTGGAGCTAGTAAAATAACACTTAACATTCCTGAAAATCAAAATGTTTCCAATATAAACTTTATTGTAAACACAGGCAGTGGCAATGTAAATTTTGGTGGTAGTGCGGGAAGAGATTCCGAACCTATTGCACTTAAAGCTAAAAGCTTAACCGCAAATACTACAAGCGGTTCAATAAGTGTTCAAAAATTAACTACCGCTTCTAGTTCTGTAAATTTTAAATCTAATTCTGGTAAAATAACTTTTCTTTCAGAAAATTTTACTACAATTACTATGAGCGTACAGTCTTCTTCTGGAACTATAACTCTTCCAAATATTAAAGCTAATTCATTAACTATATCAACGGAAAAAAGCATAGTTGACGGCGGAGATATAAATGCAAATCTTACACTAGACTCCTCTATGGGCGTAGTTAGGCTTGGAAATGTAACAGGAAATGTAACAGGAACTGAAAAGCTTAATGGCACAGATATAGAATTAGGAACAGTTTCAGGAGAACTTGGAATTCCAAGTGCAAGAAATGTTGTTTTAGAAGCCAAAGAAGTAAAAGGCTTTGTAAATATTGTAACTGAAAAAGGAAGAATTTATATAGGAAATTCATATAAAGAACCAACATCTAATCCAGATACAATATCTACGGGCATATCTTCAAGGGCTAACATAACAACAACATCTGGCGAAATAAAAGTTTTTATAACAAGTGATAATAATCAATTAGTAAATTTAACCACTTCAAGTGGAAAAATCACTGCATATATTGCTAGTTCTAACGGAAACAAAAACATAACAACCAACAATGGAAATATAGAAGTTTATTTAGCTCAAACTACATCGTTAGACTTAATAAGCGAAACAAAAAATCAAATAACTTTTGATTGGGAAGAGGAAATTATTAAAAATAATATAGTATATAAAGAAATCAGAGGAAATGACGAATTCAATAATGCCATATTAAAAATAAAATCCAATACCGGTAAAATAGATATAGAAAGACTTACAAATTTATCTTTCAATTAGTTCCTATTAAAGTTAAAAGCGTTGCCTGCACTTGTTGCACCAGCGCTTTTATTTGTTTCAATTCATCTTTGCTTTTACCTCTCGCAAGTTCCATAGCAATAGCCGTTCCAGCGAGAGCTATTTCTTGCGGATTCATACATTTCATATAATATTTTATATTCAAAATGAATAAAATTGTTTTAAAGCCTTGATTTTTTATTTTAAATAGGTTAATATAGTTATAGTTAATTGTTTGTAATAGCTGGGCTTTATGCCCAAAGCGTTTAAATATATATAAAAGGGAAATATATTCTTTATGATGTTTAAAAACTCCATAAAGCTTTTAATGGCTAATTTTGCCACAGTTTGGAAGCTTCTGGTCTATAAAATTCTAGTACTTGGAATTGTAATTGGATTATTTTTTACAAGTTTTTCCTTTGTTAGAGGAATGGACTCTTTTATTGCATTTTGGGATTCAATTTCAACTTTTATATTTTCTTTTAATATTGGCGCTAGCATAATCGAACTATTACAATCAGGGCTAAGTATCTTTCAAGAGTTTTTTGTTTTTGTAGCAGACTTGGCAGTTAACGGAACAGGAATATTTATATTCTATGTGTTCTTGTTTTTAATTCTTTTTCCATTTCTTTGGAGGCTTTCCGACCTTGCCACAGGCGAAACGCTTTATGGGTATATGGCAAGTTTAACAAAATATAGCTTTGTTGGTGCAATGATAAGAAAATTAGGAACATCTTGCCTTTATAGTCTTTTAAGCCTTGCTATAATGCTTCCTATTAACTTTGCAATAGTTGCAGGTTTTTATGGAATATTAACCCTTGTAAATATTGGTGGATTTACAGCAATTTTAGTGCCTTTCTTAATCTTTATTTATATATCTGCCATAGTAGGCTTAAAAATGGCTTTCTTTTCAGGTTGGATGCCAGCGTGCATAGTTTTTAACTGCAATGTTGTTAAAGGCTTAAAGCTAGGTTTTAAGGCAGTTATGAGAAGATTTTTTAAAGTGCTTTCTACATCTATTATAATAGTAGCTGTAATTCTTGCTATAAATTTACTTTTTGGAAGTTTTTCATTTATCATAACCATTCCTGTTGGCTCTATGATAGTGCTTGTTTTCCAAATGGTTATGTTCTTCGGAAGCCAAGGCATGAGATATTATGTGGACTTAGACACAATCCTAGCTCCAAAAAAGCTTGAACAAACAGATAAACTCAAAAGAGTAAAAGATTTAATTTAATTTAAAAATTTAATTTAAAAAATTTTAGGTCACTTATAGTGGCAAGTTATTTTATGTAAAAAAGGAGTAAAAAAATGAACGATGAAGAAATTATCAACGCTAATGTTGAAAAAACGAAAAGAACAAATACTTTAATAAAAAAGGTCACACCAAGAAATAAAAAAACAATACAACCCCCTAAACAAGAAGTCCAAGCTGATAAAGAACAAATAGAAAAAACAATTCCTGAAATTAAAGAAAATAGAAGCAAAAATAAAGTTAAAATTACATTTTTAGGTGGCGTTGGCGAAATTGGAAAAAATATGACTGCATTTGAAACAGAAAATGAAATGATAGTTGTAGATGCAGGCATGACCTTCCCTGGCGAAGACTTACCAGGTGTAGACGCCGTTGTTCCAGATATATCTTATTTAATTGCAAATAAGAAAAAATTAAAAGCTATAATATTAACTCACGGACACGAAGACCATATCGGAGCTCTTCCATTTGTGTTATCAGAATTAAATGTGCCAATTTATGGAACAAGACTCACTCTTGCTCTTGTAGAAAACAAACTTAAAGAATATCCAAAAATTAAAGCTAAGATGGTAACTGTAAAACCTAAAAATGTTTTAAGGCTTGGCGAATTTACAATAGAATTTATTAAAGTAAGCCACTCAATTGCAGGAAGCCTTGCTCTTTGCATAGGAACACCAGCAGGAAATATTATTCACACAGGAGACTTTAAAATTGATTTTCAACCTATTGATGGTGAAATGACAGATTTAATTCGCTTTGGCGAACTAGGCAAACGCGGTGTTAGCTTGTTAATGTGTGAAAGCACCAATGTTTGCAGAAAGGGCTACTCCATGAGTGAATCAAATGTAGGTAAAGTTCTTGAAGAAATTTTTAAGGCTCATACAAATAATAGATTAATAGTGGCAACATTTGCATCAAACATTCATAGATTGCAACAAATCATGAATTTGGCTGAAAAATATAAAAGAAAAATCGCATTCACAGGAAGAAGCATGATAAATGTTTCAGAAGTCGCACTAAAAATTGGCGAACTTTTCTTTGACAAAAACAACATTATAGATATAGATAAAATAGATAAATATGCCGATAACGAACTATTAATTTTATCAACAGGAAGCCAAGGCGAACCAATGAGTGCACTCACTCGCATGGCAGCAGGAGAATTCAATAAGGTTCAAATTGGTGAAAACGATTGCGTCATTATATCAGCCTCCCCTATCCCAGGAAATGAAAAGAGTGTGTATAATGTAATAAATCAATTATTTAAAAAAGGCGCAGATGTAATATATGATGAACTTGCTGATGTGCATGTTTCAGGGCACGCTTGTCAAGAAGAAATAAAAACTATACATGCCCTTACAAAACCAAAGTTCCTTATGCCAATACACGGCGAATATAGGCATTTAAAACAACACAAAGAGCTTGCAATGAGCATGGGCATGAACGCACGCGATATTATCTTACCAGACCTTGGAATGCAAGTAGAATTAACACAAAATTACATTAAACAATTAGGCTACACAAAAGCAGGAATTAGATTAGTAGACGGAATAGGTGTTGGTGACCTTGAAAGTTCAGTACTTCGCGAGCGTAAGCAATTATCTGAGGACGGCTTTGCTATTGCAGTAATAAATGTTTCTGGCACTGGTGATGTTATAGGCGATCCATTTGTAATTACAAGAGGCGTTGTATATAACGACGAAGCAGATAGCTTTGTTAGCGACCTTAAAACAAATTTACAAGTGTTTATGAAAAATTTAGATGTTCAAAACACAGAACCAAGCTTACTTAAAAATGAAGTAAGAAAATATATGTCAAACTTTATATTTAAGCGTACAAAAAGGCGTCCTATGACACTAGCAATAGTTTTAGTTGACTAAACTAAAAGTAGGTTAACATGGACTTAAAAGATTTAAGAACCTTTGCAGAGAAAAATTTTATACCAATATTAAGGGAAAATACTGAAAAAGTTTTAATTGACATATTAAAAAAAGAAAATCCAAAAACCGTGCTTGAAATAGGAACAGCTGTTGGATATTCAGGAAGCATAATATTAAAAAATTCTCAATGTTATTTAACTACAATAGAAATAGACGAAAATAGATTTGCTTTTGCTAAAAATTTGTTTAAGGAAAACAATTTTACAGATAGGGTAAATCAAATTTTAGGAGACGCCAACGAAATTTTAAAAAATTTAAATAAAAAGTTTGATTTAATATTTTTAGACGGACCAAAGGGGCAATACTTAAAACAACTGCCCTACTTATACAATTTATTATCAGATAACGGAACATTATTTGCTGATAACATTTACTATCATGGTTGGGTTAAAGGGAATGATTATCCTACGCATAAGCATAGGACAGCCATACTAAGATTAAGAGCATTTATAGAAGAATGTAAAAACAAATTTCCAAATATACAACTATTAGATGATGGCGACGGAATATTAATAGCAAAAAAATAGAGAACTTTATTTAACCAATGGTAAATAAAGTTCTCTTTTTTAATTTACAACTTCATCATAAGTAAAGCCATTTTTACATCTATAATAATTCAT
>CALVOB010000005.1 GCA_944350095.1 uncultured Clostridia bacterium | reverse complement strand
CTAATTAATTTTACAAAAAGTGCAAAATGTTTGCACTTTTTATGTTTAATATGCTAGTATTACTTCAAAGGGTATTTATTTTATGCTAGCTAAAACACTTTCATACGGTCTTTATGGAATAGATGGCTTTCCTGTTCTTGTGGAAGCTGATGTTTCTAATGGACTACCAAGTTGTGAAATTGTAGGGCTTGGCGATACAGCAATTAAAGAATCTAAGGAGCGTTTAAAAGCAGGAATTAAAAATTCTGGTTTAGAATATCCTACAAACAAAATTACAATTAATCTCGCACCTGCCGACAGAAAAAAAGAAGGGACACTTTTTGATTTGGCTATGGCAATGGCACTACTTTCTGCAACAGGACAGGTTAAATTAAATGAACAATATATTTTTATAGGAGAACTTAGTTTAGGCGGGCAAATTAGGGCTGTAAATGGAATTTTGCCAATTTTAATTTCTGCAAGAAATGCGGGTTATAAAAAAGTTATTATTCCAGAAAAGAATGCAAAAGAGGCGGGGTTTATTTCTGGAATGGATATTTATGCTGTTAAAACTTTAAAACAAGTTGTAGATTTTATAAATGGATATTTAGTTTTGCAAACAATTAAAGGTTCAACCTTTGATGAAGCATTAAAAGATGATGAAAATTATCAAAATGACTTTGCTAATGTTAAAGGTCAGGCAAGTGCTAAGCGTGCACTTGAAATTGCAGCAGCGGGCGGACACAATGTATTAATGATAGGTCCGCCAGGAAGTGGTAAGACTATGCTAGCAAAGTGTTTTCCTTCAATACTTCCAGATTTAACTTTTGAAGAAGCACTTGAAATTACTAAAATTCATAGTGTTGTTGGACAATTAGATATTAATAAAGGGATTGTTACTAAAAGACCTTTTAGAACTCCGCATCATACTGCTTCGCAAATCAGCATAACAGGTGGTGGCAACCATGCAAAACCAGGTGAAATAAGCTTAGCACATAATGGTGTGTTATTTTTAGATGAAATGCCGGAATATTCAAGGCAAACATTGGAAACTTTAAGACAACCATTAGAAGATGGTAAAATTACAGTTTCAAGGGCAAATATTACTGTTACATATCCTGCAAACTTTATGTTAATTGCTAGTATGAATCCTTGTCCGTGTGGACATTATGGCTCTAAAACGGGAGAGTGCAGATGTACACCTGCTCAAATTCACAGATATTTAAGTAAACTATCGGGACCCTTAATGGATAGAATAGACTTACATGTTGAAGTGGATAGTGTTACATTTTCGGATTTAAATGATAAAGCTAATGAGGAGAGTTCAGCTAGCATTAAAGAAAGGGTAAACAAAGCTAGAAAAATTCAACTTGAAAGATTTAATTCACCTAATCATTTTTCTAATGCTCAAATGAATCATGCTCAAACAAAAAAGTACTGCACTCTTTCAAAGGATTGCGAAGACCTTTTAGAAATGGCATTTAATAACTTGAATTTAAGTGCAAGGGCATACGATAGAATTTTAAAAGTGGCTCGCACAATAGCAGATTTAGAGGGTGAGTTATGCATACTACCACAACATATTGCGGAGGCAATACAATATAGGTCGTTAGATAGAAAATATTGGGTTTAGGAGATAAAAGTGTATAATAAAAATGAAAAAGCCATTTTATGGCTTACACTATTTGATTTTATAACATCTAAAAAAATGGAAGAGATACTTTCTTTTTATAATGAGCCTTATGAAATTTTAGATGAATTAAAACCTGAAATAAAAAACTTAGTAGGTAATGATAATTTTTGTAAAATGGAAAAATATTTCGACAAAAATTTATTTAATTCCTACATAGAAGCTCTTGATAAAGAGAGCGTAACTTGTGTTACTATTTTTAGTGAGGCATATCCTAGTAAATTAAAAGATTTAGAGTTGCCTCCATATTCACTTTTTTGTAAGGGTGATATATCCTTATTAAAAAGTAAATGTTTTGGAATAGTGGGAACTCGTGTTCCAACAGCTTATGGAAGAACGGTCACTCAAAATTTTGCAAAGGGGCTTGCGGAAAACGGACTTACAATAGTTAGTGGACTTGCTATGGGTGTGGATAAAATAGCTCATGAAACAACATTGGATTGTGGTGGGAAAACTATAGCAGTTTTAGGTGGTGGCTTTAATCATATTTATCCTGCTATGAACGAAAATCTTGCAAAAAGAATTGTTGAAAAAGGCTTACTAGTATCAGAATACAGACCAAGCGTTCGACCAACAGCATATAATTTTCCTGTTAGGAATAGAATTATCGCAGGACTTTCCGATGGTATATTAATTACTGAAGCAGGCGAAAAAAGTGGTGCTTTACACACAAAAGAATATTCTTTGGAATGCGGAAGAGATGTTTTTGTTGTTCCTGGAAATATTACAAGTGCAAAAAGCATTGGGACTAATAGACTTTTAAAATCTATGCAATCAGCACTAGTAACAAGTTATGAAGATATTTTAGAGGCATATTCCATAAAGCCAACAAAACAAAAGAAAAATAATAAACAACTTGGTTTTAATGAGCAAATTATTATGAGTGCCTTGGCTGATGGCGAACTTAGTTTTGAAGAAATTCAAATAAAAACAGGACTTGAAATAAAAATTTTAAACAGTTGTTTGACAACTCTGCAAATTAGTGGTTTAATAAAAAAGTTGCCCGGAAATGAATATATCCTTTCGGGCTTTTGAGGAGAATATCTTGAAATTAATAGTAATAGAAGGACCAGGTAAGAGAGAAACATTAAAAAAATATTTAGGTCCAGATTATGAGGTTTTAGCAACAAAAGGGCATATTAGAGATTTGCCTGCAAAGGGTTTTGCTGTTGATATAAACAATAATTTTGAACCTCATTATGAAGAAATGCCCGATAAAAAGGATATTATTTCTGATTTAAAAAAGAAAGCTGCAAAAGCAGAAAAAGTTTATCTTGCAACCGACCCGGATAGAGAAGGAGAAGCTATCTCATGGCATATAGCTCATATTTTAGGCATAAAGCCATATGAAAAGTGTAGGATAAAATATAACGAAATTTCTAAAAAAGCTGTTCAAGAGGCGTTAAATCATCCAGATATTATAAATCAACAAATGGTAGATGCTCAGCAAGCTAGGAGAATATTAGATAGAATTGTAGGCTATAAACTTTCTCCTATTATTTGCCAAGCAATTAAGCCGAATTTGAGTGCTGGTAGAGTTCAAAGTATTGCCTTAAAATTAGTAGTTGATAGGGAAAAAGAAATAAGAGATTTTAAACCCGAAGAATATTGGACACTTACTGCGGAGCTACTAAAAAATAAACAGATGTTTAAAGCATCTCTTACCAGCTTTAAATCTAAAAAAATTAAGCCAAAAAACAAAGAAGAAATTGATAAAATTTTATCTGATTTAAATAATGCACAATATAAAATTGCAAATATAAAAAAGAGTAAAACAAAATCAAATCCTCTTCCTCCATTTACAACAAGTACAATGCAACAAGATGCATTGAATAAGCTTGGAATGAACTTGAAAAAAACTTCACAATGTGCTCAAAACTTATATGAAGGTGTAGAAATTGCAGGTGAAGGAAAAGTTGCATTAATTACATATATAAGAACAGACTCTACAAGAGTGTCTGACGATGCTATGGCATCAGCTAGAAATTTTGTAGCTAATAAATATGGTGCTAATTTTATACCAAGTAAACCAAATGTTTATGTCAGCAAAAAAAATGCACAAGATGCACATGAAGCAATTAGACCAATAAGCGTAGAGAGAACACCAGAAAGCGTAAAAGCCAGCTTAAATACCGATAACTATAAGTTGTATAAATTAATCTATGAAAGATTTTTAGCAAGCCAGATGGCGCCTGCTATTTATGATAGTGTAGCAATTGATGTTGAAGCAAATGACTACATTTTTCATGCTACGGGAAGAACAGTAGATTTTGAAGGTTATACTATTATTTATAAGGCTTATACAGATGCTGAAAAAGAGGAAGAAGGGAAAATTCCTAAACTTGAAGAGGGTGAAATAGTAGACTTAAAAGATTTAAAACCAGAACAAAAGTTTACTAAACCGCCAGCTAGATATACAGAAGCAAGTCTTGTTAAGGCTATGGAAGAAAAAGGGATAGGTCGTCCTGCAACTTATGCTCCAACAATTACAATTTTGGCAACTCGTGGCTATACAGAAAAGGAAGGGAAAAGTTTAAAACCAACAGAGCTTGGTGAAACTGTATCCGATTATTTAGATAAATATTTTAAAGGCGTAATAAATGTAAAATTTACTGCAAATATGGAAAACAGACTTGATGATATAGCTGAAAAGGGTGAAAAATGGCAAGATGTAGTTGGTAGCTTTTGGAACGGGTTTAAAAATCTTTTATATAGTGCGGATAGACGCTCGGTTGGATTTAAAAAACCTGCGGAAGAAACGGAAGAAATTTGCGAAAAATGTGGCGGAAAAATGGTTGTAAGGGAAGGTAAGTACGGTAAATTTTTAGGCTGTTCAAATTTCCCTAAATGTAAAAATGTTAAAAGTTTAGAACCAGAGCAAAAACCTGTTGGGGTATGCCCTGAATGTGGAAAACCTGTAATTGCAAGAAAAAGCAAGAAAGGAAAAATTTTCTATTCTTGTACAGGTTATCCAGATTGCAAATTTATGAGTTGGGACATTCCAACAGCTGAAAAATGCCCTAAGTGTGGAAAATTCCTATATAAAAAGGGTGAAAGTTATAAATGTTCAAATCCTGAATGTGATTTTAAAAAGTAAATATGAAAGAGTGTATTGTAAATGTTATTGGTGCAGGTCTTGCAGGCTCGGAAGCAGCCTTGTTTTTGGCTGACCATGGTGTAAAAGTTTGTCTTTTTGAAATGAAACCTAAGGCTAAAACGCCTGCTCATAAATTAGATGGATTTTGTGAACTTGTTTGTTCAAATTCATTAAAAAGTGAAGATGTAGAAACGGCAAGCGGACTTTTAAAGGCTGAGCTTTTAAAGTTGGGCTCTAAAATTTTGAAAGTTGCAAAAGAATGTAGCGTTCCTGCTGGTGGTTCTCTTTCTGTTGATAGATATAAGTTTTCTGAAACAGTTACAAAACTTATAAAAGAAAACCCTAATATTAAAGTTTGCGAATGTACAATAGAAGAACTTAATTTAACTGAGCCTACAATAGTAGCAACAGGACCACTTACAGATGAAAAACTTATGAACAATTTAAAAAAATATATAGGAGGCTCCAATTGTTATTTTTATGATGCCATAGCTCCTATTGTAACACTTGATAGTGTAGATATGTCTCGTGCATTTTGGGCAAATAGATATAACAAAGGTGATGGTGAGGGAGATTATTTAAATCTTCCAATGAATAAAGAGGAATACACAAATTTTTACAACGAACTTGTGAATGCTAAAACGGTAGAACTCAAAGAGTTTGAAAGAGTTTTTGAAGGTTGTATGCCTATTGAAGTTATGGCGAAGCGTGGCTTTGAAGCAATGCGTTTTGGACCCATGAAACCTGTTGGGCTTTACGACAAAGCAGGGGAAAAACCTTATGCAGTTGTACAATTAAGAAAGGAAAACGAAGCGGGAACAATGTTAAACATTGTTGGTTTTCAAACTAATTTAACATTTGGTGAGCAAAAAAGAGTTTTTGGATTAATACCAGCTTTAAAAAATGCTGAATTTATAAGATATGGAGTTATGCATAGAAACAGCTTTGTCAATGCCCCTTTATGTTTAAATTCTTGCAGTCAATTAAAAGAATATCCAAATATTTTTATTGCAGGTCAGCTTTCAGGTGTTGAGGGATATGTAGAAAGCATAGGAAGTGGTCTTGTTTCGGCTATAAATATGTATAGATACATAAACAAAAAAAATTTAATGCCTCTTCCTTCTACAACTTGTATGGGTGGAATTTTAAATTATATAGCAAATTCTGCTCCACCATTCAATTTCCAGCCTATGAATTCAAATTATGGAGTTATTAGCTGTAATAAAGAATTTAAAGATAAAAGACAAAAAAGAAAGTATATTTATGAAAATTCTATGAATGAAATTGATAACTATTTGCATAAATGTTTTTTAGTGGAGAATAAAAGTAAAAAGATTTGACAAATAAAAGTTAAAACTATACAATTTTTAAAAAGGAGAAAAAATGGAAGAAATGAGAGGAACTACAATCTGTGCTGTAAAACGCAATGGTAAAACAGCCATAGCAGGCGACGGGCAGGTTACAGTAGGTCAAAGTGTGATATTTAAAAATAATGCTGTAAAGGTTAGAAGAATATATAATGGTAAAGTTGTTGTTGGCTTTGCTGGTTCAGTTGCAGACGCTTTTAGTTTATCTGAGCGTTTTGAAGAAATGCTTAATAAATTTTCTGGAAACCTTATGAGAAGTGCAGTAGAATTAGCTCAAACATGGAGAAGTGATAAAGTTTTAAGAAAATTAGAAGCAATGCTTATTGTTGCAGATGGCGACAAAGTGCTTATAATATCTGGTAATGGTGATGTAATAGAACCACAGGACGATATTTGTGCAATAGGTTCAGGTGGAAACTATGCATTGTCTGCTGCAAAAGCATTAAAAGAAAATACAGAGCTTTCAGCTAAAGAGATTGCAACAAAATCTCTTTTAATAGCAAGTCAGATATGTGTGTTTACAAACGACCATATAACAGTGGAGGAGGTATAATGGATTTAACACCTAAAGAAATAGTAAGCGAATTAGATAAATATATTATTGGACAAAAGGAAGCAAAAAGGGCAGTTGCCATAGCTTTAAGAAATCGTTATAGAAGAAGTAAGCTTCCAAAAGAACTTCGTGAAGAAATAACACCTAAAAATATAATAATGAAAGGTCCAACAGGAGTTGGTAAAACTGAAATCGCAAGAAGATTAGCAAAACTAGTAAAAGCACCTTTTATTAAAATTGAAGCCACAAAATATACAGAAGTTGGATATGTAGGCAGAGATGTTGAAAGCATGGTTCGTGACCTTGTTGAAGTTTCTGTTCGAATGGTAAAAGATGAAAAACAACATGAAGTAGAGGAAAAGGTTAAACCTCTTGTTGAAAAGAAACTTTTAGACGCTCTTTATAGAGCATTAGAAAAGAAAGAAGAGCAATCTGAGGAAGATTTTAGAAGTTCTATACAAAAAGATTTTGAAGCAGGAAAACACGAAGACACTTTAATAGAAGTTGAAGTTTCAGAAGCTCCAAAAGCACTTGGAATGGTTAGCGGTATGGGGGAAATTAATTTTAGCGATATGCTAGGAGGGCTATTTCCACCAAGTAAGAAACGCAAAAAGATGAAAGTCAGAGTTGCTAGAGAATTAATTTTTAATGACGAATGTGACAAACAAATAGATAATGACAACTTAAATCAAGAAGCCATAAGAAGAGCTGAAGAAGATGGAATAATATTCATTGATGAAATGGATAAGATTGTAGGAAAAGAAAGCGGAAAAGGTCCAGATGTTTCTCGCGAGGGAGTACAAAGGGATATTCTTCCTATTGTAGAGGGCTCTACTGTTGCAACAAAATATGGAAATATTAAAACAGATTTCATACTATTTATAGCGGCAGGTGCATTCCATGTATCAAAAATTGAGGATATGATACCAGAGCTTCAAGGCCGTTTTCCTATTAGAGTGGACTTAAAAAATCTTACTAAAAAAGATTTCAAGGAAATATTAACCGTTCCTAAAAATGCTGTTACTCTTCAATATGCAAGTCTTTTAAAAGTGGATAATATCGACCTTGAATTTACTGATGACGCATTAGATGAAATTGCAGAAATTGCTGAACAAGAAAATGAAACTAGTGAAAATATTGGTGCTAGAAGACTTCATACTATTATGGAGCAATTAATTGAAGATATATCGTTTAATGCAAATGGAAAACATCCTATGGCTAAGGTTGTAATTGATAGAGAGTATGTTCAAAAATCTTTTAGTGACACCAAAAAGAAATTTGACCTTAAAAAGTACATCTTATAGGATAATATAATGGATTTATCAAGAATAGACCTATTAATAGGTAAAACTGCTATTAATAAATTAAAATCTAGCAAAATTATAGTAATAGGTGTTGGCGGGGTTGGTGGAATTACATCAGAAATGCTTGTGCGTTCAGGTATTGGCGAAATTACTATTGTAGATTTTGACAAAATTACACCAAGCAACATAAATAGGCAAATAATGGCATTTGAAGATAACATAGGAAAATTAAAAGTTGACGAACTGGCTACTCGTTTAAAAGCTATTAATAGTAAGTTAAAAGTAAATACAGTATCAGAAAAGTTGTGTGAAGAAAATTTAGAAAAATACAACTTTAAAAGTTATGATTTTATAATAGATGCAATAGATAGTGTAAAAGATAAATTAGCTTTAATAAAATATGCTTATAATAACAAAATAAAAATAATATCTGCTATGGGTACAGGCAATAAAATTTGTGCTCCTAGTTATGAAATTGTTGATATATTTAAAACGCAAAACGATGGATTAGCAAAGGTTATGAGAAAACTTTTAAAAGAAAATGGTATAAAAAGCCATAAAGTTTGTTATTCTAAACAGGATAAATTAAGTGTTAAAGGCTTAGGTAGTGTAGTTTGGCATCCAACAGCTTGCGCTTGCGTAATAGTAAGCGAAGTTATAAACGAATTAATAAAGGAGAGTTAAAAAATGGAAATTTTAAATTCAAATCAATTTGAAGAAAAAGTTTTAAAAAATAATAAAAAGGTTCTAGTTGACTTTTTTGCAACATGGTGTGGACCATGTAGAATGTTAGCTCCAATATTAGAGCAAGTTCAAGGGGAAACAAATGTTGAAATAGTAAAAGTTGATGTTGATGAAAGCATGGATTTAGCTAGAAAATATGGAATAATGAGTATTCCAACAATGATTTTATTTGAGAATGGGGAAGAAAAGGATAGGGTTACAGGACTTAGACAAAAATCTCAAATATTATCTTTAATAAATAATTAAAAAAGCACAGTTTGTGCTTTTTTTATTGCATTAAATCATTTTAAAAGATTTTAAGTATTATACAATCTATTTTTCAATAAAATAAAATTTCAACTCCATATTGAAAATTGAATAAAAGTATGTTAAAATGCATTAGGAGATTAAAAATATGTACATACTCAATTCAAATGATAAAAATAGTTTACTTTCAATAAAAAAGGTTTTTGAAAAACAAATTGAATTTGAAAAACTTGTTAAAGAAAAAATTCAAGATAAAATAGATGAAATCAATAATATGCGTACATATGTTGTAGATACTGGGTGGCTTTTTAGAGATTTAGTTGAAGAAACTACGGAAGTTTTAAATAATATTAAACCTTATCCTCAACTTGATTGTAAAAAATTTAATGATTATGCAAAAATGGCAATAATATGTTTAACTGTATTTCAAAGTAAACCTGCAAAAGATAATGTTAAAGAATATTTAAATTTAATTGATGATTTAATGCCTGTTGCTACAAGGGAACAAATGCTTGAACCATTAGAAAAATATTTAATTGTATGTGATGTAAATATTAAATATTTTGAAAAACAAGTAACAAAAATAAATAATATTTTAGATGTTAATCAAAATAAAGGCACTGGAAAGGAATAAATTTACAAAACTAATATTGACATATTGATGTTGTAGTGATAAAATAAAATCAAGAGGTTGAAATGGAAAAAAGAGTTTATTTAGATAACGCTGCCACTACTTATGTTTCAGGGGAAGTTTTAAATGAAATGCTTCCTTGTTTTAATGCACTTTATGGTAATTCTAGTAGCTTACATAGCTTTGGTAGAGAAGCACAAAACATTGTAGACCGTGCAAGAGATAGAGTGGCAAAAGCTATCAATGCAGAAAAATCTAACGAAATTTATTTCACAGGAAGTGGCTCGGAAGCTAATAATTGGGCAATTAAGGGCTTGGCAAGAGCAAATAGATCAAAGGGCAACCATATTATTGTTAGTTCTATTGAACATGATTCAATTTTAGAGTCTTGTAAAGAACTAGAAAAAGAAGGTTTTGAAGTAACATATCTTTCAGTTGATGAAACGGGCTTAGTAAGTTTAGCTGAACTTCTTCATTATATTAAACCTGAAACTATTTTAATTTCAGTTATGTCTGTTAATAATGAAGTTGGAACAATTCAAAATATAAAGGCATTTGCTAAAACTGCACATGAAAATGGTATAATATTCCATACAGACGCTGTACAAGCGATAGGTGCATTAAAGATGGATGTTCAAGATATGGAAATTGATGCCATGACAATGAGTGCTCATAAAATATATGGGCCAAAAGGTGTTGGCGCACTTTACTTAAAAAACGGAATTAGAATAGATAGCCTTATAAATGGTGGCAATCAAGAAAGAGGTAGGCGTGGAGGAACAACAAATGTTCCAGGAATTGCAGGATTTGGAAAAGCAATTGAAATTGCAGTTCGCGACCTTTCCGTTAATCAACAAAAATTAAAAGCTATAAGACAATATTTCCTTGATAAAGTAGAAGAACAAATACCTTATGTTCATTTAAACGGACACCCACATCAAAAAATTCAAGGAACTGTAAATTTAAGTTTTGAACTAATAGAGGGAGAAAGCATTTTAATGCTATTAGACCTTGAAGGGATAGCTGTTTCAACTGGTTCGGCTTGCACTTCTGGTTCACTTGAACCATCACATGTATTAAAAGCTATGGGGATTTCCAACGAGCTTGCTCAGGGCTCAATAAGATTTTCTTTTGGAAAGTCTACAACAAAATCAGATATAGACTATGTTGTTGAAAAACTTGCAAATGTGGTTGAAAAATTAAGAGCTATTTCACCACTAACAAAAGCTGGAAGAGGCAAAAAGGGGGAATAAGATATGTATACACAAAAAGTTATAAACATCTTTAAAAATCCTAAAAATGCCGGAGGACTACATGGAGCGAATGCAACTAGTAAGGTTACAGATAATTCATGTGGAGATATAATTAAATTATACTTAAAAATTAATGAAGAAGGTATAATAGAAGAAGCTAAATTTAAAACTTTTGGCTGTACTGCATCAATTGCATCATCTTCAATGCTTTGTGATATGGTTAAAGGTTTAACAATTGAAGAAGCTGAGGAGATTACAGGAGGTAACATTTTAGAGGAGCTTGGGGGATTACCACCTGAAAAAGTACATTGTTGCGAACTTGCTGACGAGGCTTTGCATTTAGCTATTGACGATTATTTTAAAAGACTTGAAAAAGAGCAAAAAAAATTAGATGAAAACATATAACCACCTTATTGGTGGTTTTTCTTTTGCATAATTTTTCCAATTTTGCACACAATAAAGTTGCAAGGAGGATTTATGAAAGAAATTTTATTTGGTATGGCTGTTGGTGTTGTTTTAGGTGCACTTTTATACAAAAATAATGATACAGCAAAAGAAATTGTTAATAAAGGTCAGAAAATGATTGAAAAAGAAATGAAAGATATGAAAAAAGATAAAAAAGATTAATTGTCTTTACATAGAAAAATTAGATTTCTAATTTTTCTATTTTTTTGTTTGACAAATCTATATTAATTTTGTAATATAAATATATGCAATATGGTCGCATAATGGGAATTGATTATGGAAGAGTGCGCATAGGCATAGCCCTTACGGATCTTTTAAAAACAATCGCTTCTCCTTATGAAGTTTATAAAAGCGTTTCAAGAAAGGCGGATATAGATTACTTTGTAAGGCTTATAAAAGAGAAAGAAGTTGAAAAGATAGTTTTAGGTCTTCCGCTAAATATGGACGGTTCAGAAGGTGAAAGAGCTCATAAAACAAGAGCTTTTGGTGAAGAGCTGGAAAAAACTTCTAAAATTCCTGTTGTGTATCAAGATGAAAGATTGTCTTCTGTGGAAGCGGAAAGTTATTTATTAGATGGCGATGTTAGGAGAGATAAAAGAAAAAATTTAATAGATAAAGTTTCTGCTTGTATAATTTTAGAAGATTATTTAAGATCAGTTGCAAAATAGGAGTTAATATGAAAGATAAAGAAAAAGACATAGAACAAGTTCAAGATGTAAACCTTTTAGATATCTTGTTGGACGAAGATAATGATGATCCTATAACTGTGTATGATGAAAATGACAAGCCTGTTCGTTTTGACCAAGTGGCAATAATTCCTTTCAAAGAGAAACTATATGCCATTTTAAAGCCAATAGACGAAATGGAAAATGTAGAAGATGACGAAGTTATAGTTTTCTTAATTGAGGAAACAGAAGATGGCGATGCAGAATTGGTTATAGAAACAGATGAACCAACAGCAATGAAAGTTTATGATGAATATTTAAAGCTTTTAGATGAAGCTGAAGGTAAATAAACATTAAGTTAAATAACCTGTTTTTTAAACTATAAGTTAAAGAGAGAATATTGCTACAATATCAATATTTTCTTTTTTTAATTAAGCTTGTTTTATACTTATTAATAAAGATTAATTTTTATGTTATAGCATGTATTTTATTTAAATTTTTGCGCACACTATAATTACAAGGGAAACCTTGAATCAAAGTGGAGGTGAAAAAGAAATGTTTGGTAAGAACAAAAAGAATTCAAAAAGAGCAAACTCTAACGCAGAATCAGGCGCAGATATGAGTTCAAAAAGTTCTTCTGCTAAAAATTGTGGAAGTGCTAGCTCAAAAAGAAACAATAGTTCTTCTAAGTAAAATCCACTTAGGAAAAAAGATAAAGCTATTAGGCTTTATCTTTTTTTTATAAATAAGTATTATCCATAAATATTTTAGCACATACGACTTGGAAATTGCATATAGCATATATTGTTGTACCAAACTAAAACAAAGTTATAATTTTAAGAGGGGTTAAATAAGGCAATAACAAAGAAATTTACACCGATATTGATTTTCATCTTTCAGATAATAAAATTAGTAAATAATATAATAATTTGTACAATCAAATTGACATAGTTTTCTGTTTTTAAATGCTAAATTTGTTTTATTTAGAATTTAGTCTTTGAAAGCTATATTAAACAAAAAACGCTATAAACCTTTTATAATAAGGTTTATAGCATTTTATGCTGGTGCGGGTGGTGGGACTTGAACCCACACGAAGTTGCCTTCTCAGGATTTTAAGTCCTGTGCGTCTGCCATTCCGCCACACCCGCATTGGAGGCACCACCCAGAATCGAACTGGGGAATAAAGGTTTTGCAGACCTCTGCCTTACCGCTTGGCTATGGTGCCAGGCTGTACTTTTAGCCTGCGTGAGTGTATTATAGCACACATTAATTATATATGCAAGAAAAATTTAAAGTTTATAAAAATTTTTTGAAAAAACTTTTTATTTTTTTTGAAATTATCAAAAAAATGCTTGCAATCATAAAGATTATATGATAAACTAGCAAAGTTGATATGCGGGAGTGGCTCAGTGGTAGAGCATTGCCTTGCCAAGGCAAGGGTCGCGAGTTCGAATCTCGTCTTCCGCTCCAATAGCTTGCTAGAAATAGCAAGTTTTTTTATTATCTAAATATATGC
>CALVOB010000004.1 GCA_944350095.1 uncultured Clostridia bacterium | reverse complement strand
TTAATCGAGATGATTTTTATTCATCTTTTAAATTGTTTTTATTTGAATAATAATCTTTAACAAGAGTATAATTACAATCACTTTTTAAGGTGGTTGTCTTTTTTTGTTTTTTTGTTGTTTTTTGCATTGAATTTAAAAGTCCAAAAATTTGACCTAGTTGCGGATTTGAACTCGTAAAATTTTTAATTAAATCCATTGGATTTGAATTTCCGTTTATTATTGGCAGTAATTTTTCAAGATTAAAATTATTGTTATTAGCATTATTATTTGAATTTATTTCATTATAAAAGGCGTTATCATTTGGATAATAATTAGGCGGATTTTCATTTCTATTATATGTGTTATTAAACATAATTTACCTCTTTTATATGTACATTAATTTATATGCTCGCATATAATAGATTAGTTCAAGAAAGGAGAAGTAATTTGAAAAGTTTATCTGATTTTAGTGAAGAAACTTTTGAAGGGGAAAAAGAAAGTTTAAAAGAAAAAGATAGTTTTACTGAAGAAGATATAAAACAAACTTTTGATAAATATAAGGATATGCCACAAGATGAACTTTTAAAAACATTTTTTAGTGAGGTGGATAAACAAAAGAAAGATGGTACTTTCGACATTGAAAATTTAAAAAGTTTAGTAAACTCTATGGCTCCTATGCTTACGCAAGAGCAACTAAGTAATATTAATTCTATACTTGAAAGAATAAGGTAAATTTAAAAGGTCGGCAAATGATAAATAGAAAGATTGATACAGAATTAAAAAAAATTATTACTCTTGAAAATCTAGATAGAGAAGTAAAGTGCTTAATTTATCTTTTAGGGTTTAATTCTAGTTTGAAACGAATTGAAACCAGCGGTATAAAAATTGAGGAAAAGTTTCCTTTTATAAATGCTGTTAGCGTTAAAATACCTGCTAAAATGATAAATAAGCTTTCTATGCAAAATTATGTTGAATATATTTCTAGCCAAAGTAAAGTAGAAACTTTAATGCATATTGCTAGAAAAGTTTTAAAGGCTGAAAATGCTAGTAGTGGAACTAATATTGGTATTGCTTACATTGATACTGGGATTGCTCCTCATCCAGATTTTATGCTTGTTAAAAACAGAATTATTAAATTTGTTGACCTTATTAATAATAAGTTATCGCCATACGATGATAATGGCCATGGCACTTTTGTTGCAGGGGTTGGTTCTGGTAGCGGAATATTGTCCGCAGGTAAATATAAAGGAATTGCACCAAATTCTAATATTATATCTATAAAAGCATTAGATAAGCACGGAGAAGCAAACGCTACCAAAATATTAGAAGCTATGCAATGGGTATATGACAAACATTTAGAATTCAATATTAAAGTAGTGTGCATGAGTTTTGGCAGTGAACCTTTAGGATACAATGACCCTATTATGAAAGGTGCTGAAGCGTTGTGGAAAAGGGGAATTGTTATAGTTTCTGCAGCGGGAAATAGCGGACCTGATTATCAAACCATAAAAAGCCCGGGTATTAGTCCTAGAATTATTACTGTTGGGGGAATGAACGATAACAGATTTAATGATGAATATAAAGAAGAATTTTTTGAAATAGCAAATTTTTCATCTCGTGGCCCAGCCTTAAATAAGTATAAGCCTGATATTGTAGCTCCATCTGTGGACATAAATTCTTGTTCAAATAAAGAAGGCTATACTAAACTTAGTGGAACAAGTGTAGCAACACCTATGATAGCAGGATTATGCGCTCTAGCGTTTGAAAAAAATAGATATTTAAGACCAGATCAAATAAAGCGCGCATTACTTGCTAGTAGTAATGGTATAACATACAATAAAAATTTAGAGGGGTATGGATTGCCTAATGTTGAAAGATTTTTAAAATTTGTTTAATATAAATATTTAAGACATAAAAAAGAGCTAATAGTAAAAATACACTTTAAGTATATACTCTTAATGTGTATTTCTTTATAAGCTCTTTTTTAATTATGCTTATTTTGTTAATTCTAAAATTTTTTGTATAACTAATTTATTAGATGGAACTGATGAAGCTTCCTGCATCTTTTTTATGTAACGCTCTTTATTACGATAAAGATAATCTATTGATTTTTTTAGAGATACGGGAGAAAGTTCTTCTTCATAAAGAACGCTTGCAAAGCCGTAGCGTTTAAATGCATTTGCATTTTCTATTTGGTCTCCGCGGGATTGAGCTTTGCTTAAAGGTATTAAAAGCATTGGTTTTTTTAATGCTAGTATTTCAAATATAGAATTGGCACCTGCGCGTGATACTACTAAGTCTGACAAAGCAAAATAGTCCCAAATATTATCCACAAATTCTTTCTGAAAATAATTAGGTTTATCTATAAATTTAGTGTTATTTTTTCCCACAATGTGAATTATATTAAAATCTTTAAGTTTATCTATACTTTTAAAAACAACTTCATTTATTTTCTTTGCGCCTAAACTACCTCCAAAAATTAAAATTGTAGGTTGTTTCTTTTTAAAGTTTACTTCACAATTTTTTTTATCGCCTTTAAAAATTTCTTCTCGAATAGGTGAGCCTGTATAAATGCATTTGTTATTTTTACAAGTTTCTCGGAAACTTGTAAGCATTAGATTGCATTTTTTTAATATTAGTTTGTTTGCTAAACCAAAACTAAAATCGCTTTCATGGCTAATTATTTTTATTCCTAAACTTTTACCAGCTGAGCAAACAGGAACTGCAACATAACCGCCTTTTGAAAATATAATATCTGGTTTAATTTGTTTCAAAATTTTTTTACACGAATTTATAGATTTAAAAAGTTTTATTGGTATAAGTAAATTTTTAAAAGTAAATTTTCTTATAAGTTTAACGGTTTCTATTTCTATAAATTCAATATCAGAAAATTTTTTTATAATATCTTTTTCCATTCCGTTTTTAGAGCCTATATATACAATTCTATCAAAATGTTTTTTAAGCTCAGGAATTAGAGCAATGTTTGGCATTATATGACCAGCAGTTCCTCCGCCTGTTAAAACTATTGTTTTCATAAAAATATTTTATGTAGTGAAAAATTTTTTATGCTTTATATAAAAATGTTTAAATATTCAAAGTTATGAATATTTATGCACAAACAATTTTTTTAATAATTTTTTTAACTTATTAAATTCTTGACAATAATTTTTTAAAATTGGTATAATAAACAAGTTAAGTAGAGGGAATATGTCAAATTACGAATCTAAAGATATAGTTGTATTAGATGGTTTAGATGCTGTTAGGTTAAGACCTGGAATGTATATAGGAACAACTGGACAAAAAGGTCTTCATCATATTTTATGGGAAATTGTAGATAATTCAATAGATGAAATTACAAACGGTTTTGGAAATAAAATTACAATAACATTAGAAAAAGATGGTTCAGTAACTGTTGAAGACAATGGTAGAGGAATACCTGTTGATATTCATCCAACAGAAAAAAAATCGGGCGTAGAAGTGGTATTTACAAAACTTCATGCAGGCGGAAAATTTGATACACACAATTATGGGTATTCTGGTGGACTTCATGGTGTAGGTGCTTCTGTAACTAATGCCCTTTCAGAATGGCTTAAAGTAACAGTTTGTAAAAACAAGAAAAAATATTTTATTGAATTTAGAAGTTTTCCAGATGAAAAGGGCAAGATTAGAAGCGGAATTCCTGTATCTCCTCTTACAGAAATTGGAACTGCAACTTCAACAGGAACAAAAATTCAGTTTTTGCCAGATGCAAGAGTTTTTGGCGATATAAAATTTAGTTATGATGCTATTGTTAGAAGGGTTAGAGAATTAGCTTTTTTAAATAAAGGTATAATAATTCAAGTTATAGATAAAAACTCAGGTCAGGACCAAACATATTGCTTTGAGGGAGGCTTAAAAGATTTTATTACCTATATCAATGAAGGGAAGACAGTATTATTTAGTAAACCTATTTATATCACATCTGAAAGTAAAATAATAAAAATGGAAGCAGCTGTTCAGTATACTGATTCTTATACTGAAAATTCATTTTCATTTGTAAACAATATACCTACAACTGAGGGTGGTACTCATGAAACAGGGTTTAAGTCTGGCTTTACAAAATTTATGAATGAATATGCTAGAAATTTAGGACTTTTAAAAGAAAAAGAACAAAACTTTATAGGTGAAGATTTTAGAGAGGGAATTACTGTTGTTTTGGCTATTAAAATGAACAATGTTCAATTTGAGGGTCAAACAAAAACAAAATTAGGAAATCCAGAAGCTAAAACTGACATTGAGAGCATGGTTTATAAAGAACTCAGTAAATTTTTTAGCGTGAAAGACAACCAAAAGATTGCAGAAATAATTATAAATAAGGCAAAAGGAGCTTCAAAAAGTCGTGAGGCAGCTAGGAGAGCTAAGGAGCTTTCAAGAGCAAAAAATTCTGCAGATAATTTTAATCTTGTTGGAAAACTTGCAAGTTGTACAAGTAGAAAACCAGAGCTTTCTGAGTTGTTTATAGTTGAAGGTGATAGTGCAGGAGGTAGTGCTAAACAGGGTAGAGATAGGTCGTTTCAAGCAATTTTACCACTAAGAGGAAAGCCTTTAAATGCGGAAAAAAAGAGGCTAGAACAAGTTTTGGCTAATGAGGAGATAAGAACAATAATTAGTGCGTTGGAAACGGGTATAAGTGAAGATTTTAATATTAATAATTTAAGATATAATAAAGTTATAATTTTATCAGATGCCGACCAAGATGGTGCGCACATTAGAGCAATACTTTTAACATTCTTTTTCCGTTATATGCGCGAACTCATAACAGATGGCCATGTATTTATTGGTTTGCCACCTTTATATAAAATACAAAAAGGAAATCAAATTGAATATGTGTATTCAGATTATGAACTTCCTGAAGCTGTAAAGCGTTTTGGAAGAAATTATCAAATACAAAGATATAAAGGTTTAGGTGAAATGAATCCTGAACAATTATGGGAAACTACAATGGATCCTGAAAAGAGAACTTTGGTAAAAGTTACAATCGATGATGCAACGGAAGCAGAAAAGATGGTTACAACTTGGATGGGTGATAATATAGAGGCTAGAAAGTTATATATAAGTGAACATGCGAACTTTGATAGAGAAGATACTTTTATGGAAGATTATAAGTAGGAGTAGTTTTTGGAAGAAGATGAGGTAAATGGCGAAGAACTTTTGCCTGGTCAAATGTGCTATGATGAATTGCTATCACGGGAAGAACAAGTTTCTGTACAAGAAGAAACGCAAAATATAGTACTTGATGACCAAATAGGCATGGACGATTTTTGTAAAGGTATTACAGATAGTAAACTACCTAATAAATCGGACATAGATAAAAAAAGCCAGAAAGAAAACTTTGAATTTGGTCATGGTGAAGAATCTTTGCCAGCCTCTAGCATACAATCAAATAATTCTGATAATTTTTATACAAAAAATCAAAAAGAGTTAGATGAAAATACAAATATTAGAATAGATAAAACTATTCAAGAGAAAGAAGACAACAAACTAAAAGATGAAAATGTAGAAATTAAAAAGGAAATCGTTAACAAAGTCAACAAATATGAATTAGATGAAAATATAAATGTTGGAATAGATAAAACTATTCAAGAAGCTAAAACTGTTCAAGAGGAAATAGAAAACAGTGAAATTCAAGAAGACTTAATAATTGAAAATTCTAATGATAATAATGTTACATTAGACTTAAAAAATGAAATAGAAGAAAATAGAAATAAGGGAAATGATATTTTTAAAATAGGAAGTTATAAGAAGGTAAGTATGTCGGAAAGAGAAGAAAAAAAGATGGAAGAAGATAAGAAGCTTAAACCATTTGATTATGAAGATGGTGTAGTAGTAAAAACCATTGATGAAGTTTTACATGAATCTATGATACCATACACCGAACATGTTGTTATGGATAGAGCCTTGCCAAGAGTTGAGGATGGGCTAAAACCTGTTCAAAGAAGAATTCTTTATTCTATGCTTGAACTTGGTTTAACGCCAGATAAGCAATACAGAAAATCAGCCCGTATAGTAGGTGATTGCATGGGTAAATATCACCCTCATGGTGATAGCTCAGTTTATGATGCAATGGTTCGTATGTCTCAAGATTTTAGTTTGCGTGCTCCACTTGTAGATGGACATGGAAACTTTGGTTCAATAGATGGTGATAGTGCTGCAGCCATGAGATATACCGAAGCTAAACTTACACCTCTTGCAATGGAACTTTTAAGGGATTTAGAAAAAAATACAGTGCATTGGAGTTTGAACTTTGATGATACCTTAAAAGAACCTGATATGCTTCCTGGAAGATTTCCTAACTTGCTAGTTAATGGTGCATCTGGTATAGCCGTTGGTGTTGCTACAAATATTCCTCCACATAATCTTGGTGAGGTTATAAATGGGGTAGTAGCTTATATTGAAAACAACAAAATAACAATTGACCAAATGATGAAATATATTCCAGCCCCTGATTTTCCTACTGGTGGTATAATAATTGCTGGTGAAGAATTAAAAACTGCTTACGAAACAGGAAAAGGAAAAATAATAGTAAGAGCAAAAGTAAAACTTGAAAATAGTGGAGACAAACAAAATTTAGTTATAACGGAACTTCCTTATCAAGTTAATAAATCTGCATTACTACAAAAGATAGCAGAACTTAAAAATGATGAAAAATCTATCGCTTCTTATATTGGTGAAATCAGAGATGAATCCGATAGAAATGGAATGAGAGCGGTATTAAAAATAAAAAAAGGTGGAAATCCGGAAAAGATATTAGAATACTTATATAAATCTACTCAACTTGAAGTATCGGTTGGTATAAATATGGTAGCAATTGCAAGTGGTAAACCAAGACAATTAGGGCTATTAGATATTATTAGTTATTATGTTGAATATCAGCGCGAAGTTATTGTAAGAAGAACTAAGTTTGACTTAGACGTAGCAAAAGATAGAGCACATATAGTAGAAGGTCTGCTAATAGCTATACGAAATATTGATGAAGTTGTTAGAATTATAAAAAAATCCGCAACTACAACAGAAGCTAAACAAAAATTAAAAGAAAGGTTTTCTCTTTCAGAAAAACAAGCTCAAGCAATTCTAGATATGCGTCTTGCAAGACTTGTAAATTTAGAGATTACAAAACTTGAACAAGAATTAAAAGAGCTTAAAGAACTTATAGAAAAGTTAACTGCTATTTATAATTCAAAAAGACTTCAATATAACACAGTAAAAACAGAACTAATAGCAATTAAAAATAAATATTCAAATCCTAGAAGAAGTAACATTACTAAAGCTGGAACAAAGGAAGCTAAAAAAGTTGAATTAAAAGTGGAAGACGAAATTATATCTCGTGATGTACTTGTTGCAATAACAGCAGAAAATACTTTAAAAAGCATTCCGCTTAAAAATTATATGATGAGTACAAAAGAGTTGACATCTTCATCTAATCTTTGTGATGTTCATGTTTCTGAATTGTTCACTACTACAACAAATAAAGTTTTAATTTTTACAAATTTAGGTAATGTTATAAAAATTGATGTTTGTCAAATACCTGAAAGTAAGTGGAAGGGAAAAGGTACATTATTAAAAAATATTTGCAATAAAGTTATAGTTGATGAATATCCTGTTAAAGTTTTGGAAATTCCAGAAAAATTTGAAAATAAAAATTTACTTTTCTATACTAAGCAAGGGCTTATAA
The DNA here is from genome assembly GCA_944350095.1 of uncultured Clostridia bacterium. GTDB lineage: Bacteria > Bacillota > Clostridia > Christensenellales > UBA1242 > Caccopulliclostridium. Next base: position 657 of record CALVOB010000004.1, on the reverse strand, counting down.
AACTTTCAACATTTGAAGAAAGTGTTGTAAATAAAATTTATTATCAAGGTATTAAATTAAAAGATGATGACCAACTTTTAAATGTTGAAATCCAAAATGAAAATTCTGCTGTAATTATGGTTTCAAAAAATGCAATGGCTTTACATTTTAAACTAGATGATGTTCCTGTTCAAGGCAGAGTTTCTGGGGGAGTTAAAGGAATTAATCTTGATAATGATGATTATGTTATTTTTGCAGGTCAAACTGATAAAACTGGAGCTATAACAGTTATTACAGATAAGGGCTTTGCAAAAAAAGTTCCAATAGGTGAATATGAACAAATGGCAAGATATAGAAAAGGTTTGAGAATTATTCCTCTTGGAGAAAATGGTAAAAAATTAATATTTGCTTCTTTTAGAAAAGAACCAAAATCAGTTGCAATAGTAAAAGGTTCAGAGTTAGAATTATTAAAAGAAAAAAATATAGGCTATGATTCTAGAACAGCTAAGGGTAAACAAGTAATAAAAGGTAAGTTTGATAGTACTTATATTTATGAAGATTAAAAAAAAATTTTAAAAAGTGTTGATTTTTATTTTATAATGTGATATATTAATAATGTTAGCAACTTTGGGAGTGGGCAGATTTGCCCACTCTTAATTTTAGAAAGGAGATTTATGG
>CALVOB010000003.1 GCA_944350095.1 uncultured Clostridia bacterium | reverse complement strand
TCTTCTTCCCATATCTTTTGCCACTTTTTTTCTACTTCTTTAAAATCCATTTTCTTCTCCTTTAATTGCATCGGAAGTAAATTTCGCCTTGCGAAATTTTAGACGCATTTTTAAATGCGTCAGTTCTAGGCGTTGCCTAGAACACTTCCGATGCAGAATTTTATATAATCAGATAAATTTTAATTTTCAACTACTGCTTTAATTCTTCTAATACCGCTAGAAGAACTTTCTTCTTTTAAAATTTTAAAATGTTTAAGTTCGCTTGTATTTTTAACATGAGGTCCACTGCAAAGTTCTTTGCTAACATTTCCAATTGTGTATACAGAAACCCTGTCACCATATTTATCTGTAAATAGTCCAATAGCACCTGTCTTTTTTGCGTCTTCCAAACTCATTTCTTCGCGAGTAACAGGAATTGCGTCATTAATTGCTTTATTAACAAAGTCTTCAACTGCTTTTATTTCTTCTGGCGATAGTTTTCTTTCAAAATTAAAGTCGAATCTAAGCCTTTCAGGAGTTATGTTGCTTCCTTTTTGACAAACATGATTTCCTAAAACTTTTCTAAGCCCTGCTTGAAGTAGGTGAGTAGCAGTGTGAAGTTTTATTGTTTCTTCGCTGTGATCAGCCAAGCCACTTTTAAAAGTTCCTTCTGTTTTAGAAATTTCTCTGTGTTTTTCAAAAAGTTCGTTAAATTCCTTTTCGTCTACTTTTAAACCAATTTCGCTAGCAAGTTCTTTTGTTATTTCAAGCGGAAAACCAAAAGTATCAAAAAGTTTAAATGCAATTTTACTATCAAGCTTTCCATCTTTTATATTGTTTTCATCTTTTACATAGTCGTTAAAAGCTTTAACGCCTTGTTCTAAGCTTTTAGAAAATTTACTAAATTCTAACATGAATTGATCTATAATTTCTTGTTGCAAAAAGTTCCACTTTGGTTCTAAATCAATATCTTTCATGTTTTTCATTGTTAGCATTAAAAGCTCTGGTATTTTACTATCTTCTAGTCCTATTGTTCTCATGTGTCGGATAGCACGCCTTATTAATCTTCTTAAAACATATCCGCGCTTAACATTAGAAGGCTCTACACCTGCGTTTAAAATAAATATAGAAGTTCTAACATGGTCAGCTATAATTCTTAAACTTTCAATTATAGGATTTTTAGAATTATCTCTAAGATAGTTTATAATAGGTAAGAATACCTCTGTATCGTAAGCACTTTCTAAACCATTTAATGTCATTATCATTCTTTCTAATCCAGAACCTGTATCTACACTTTTCATTGCAAGTTTTGAATAATTGCCATTTTCATCTTGATAATATTCCATAAAAACGCCAGCATTCCAAATTTCAATGTATCTATTTTTATCGTCAAAAATGCCTGTGTCTTCATAACTTTCACCATGTTCTGCACCTGTATCGTAGAACATTTCTGTGCAAGGTCCGCAAGGCCCTGCGTCATGGTCGCCACCTATACGCCAAAAATTATCTTCAAAACCACATCTTATAATATGGCTTTCTGCAATTCCATTTTTCTTCCAATGTTCAACACTTTCATTGTCTGCAGGAATTCCACGCTTTTCATCACCAGAAAAAACTGTTACATAAAGTTTTTCCTTTGGTATATTAAAGCCTTTTGTTAATAATTCAAAAGCATAACCAATTGCACCCTCTTTAAAGTAGTCTCCTATACTCCAAGAACCTAACATATAAAAACTAGAAAGGTGATGACGGTCACCAATGCTGTCAATGTCTATAGTTCTAATGCAGTTTTGAACATTACACATTCTTTTAGATTGTGGCTCTTGTTCCCCTGTGAACACCTTTTTCATAGGAGCCATACCTGCATTGATAAAAAGAAGAGTTGGGTCGTTTTCTGGAACAATAGAAGCTCCGTCTATAATCTTATGACCATGTTTTTCAAAATAATTTAAAAAAGTATCTTTAATCTGTTTAACTGTATACATAACCTTTGTCCTTTTAATAAAACTTATTTAGTATAATAAAAAAATAAAAAATTGTAAACATATTATGCGCTACTTTTATTAAAAAATCTTTTAAAAAAGTTTTTAAAGTTGTAAAAATGTGTTAAACTTATTATCAATGAAACAAAAAAACATAGATAAAAAACTTAAACTTGTATGTAGACCAAAAGATTTAAACGAGGATATTTATCAAGCAAAAGTTTTAGATATAAAACTGAATTATAAAAAGATATATAAAAAACCAAATGCATTTACTCGTGCATTTAAATATATTGCGCAAAAATGTATAGCACTTCCTCTTCTTTATTTATACGATAAAATTTATCTTGGAGTAAAAGTAAAAGGAAAAAAGAATTTAAAAGCTTTAAATGGCGGAGCTATCACAATTTCAAACCATGTGCATTATGTAGATTGGAGTGTAGGACCTGTTTTCTTGTTTAAAAGAAAAAGCGTTGCTGTAATTACATTAAAGGACAATTTTAAAATACCAACGGTAAGGCATCTTTGCAAACTTTATGGTTGCTTGCCACTTCCAGAAAGCACTTCGGATTGGACATTATTTTATAAATGTATAAAAAGATTATTAGAAGAAAATAAAATAGTACATTTATTTCCAGAGGCTAGTTTGTGGCCATACTATAATAAGCTCAGACCTTTTAAGCGTGGTTCATTTTACTTTGCGGTTAAATACAATGTTCCAATTTTGCCATATTTAATTACATTTAGAAAGCCTAAGGGCATTGAAAAACTTATTAGAAGAGCACCAAGGTTAACAATCATAGTAGGTGAGCCAATATATGCCAATCAAGAACTAGACAGCAAAGCCCAAATAGACGACTTATGCAATCGTGCGCATATAGCCATGCAAACAATGCTAGATGAAAATCCAAGCATAGAATATTATAAATATGTTAATGAAGAAGAATTTATTAATAGAACAAGGAAAAAATAGAGTTAAATCTCTATTTTATATATATATAACAAAATATTAATAAGTTTTCTTATTTTTTTAAGGGAGGAATTATTTTTTACATTTATTTTATTATTAATATTTATTTTTAATAAAATTTTATTTCTTTATAATATTTTCCATTTTTGTTTGTATTTTTGGCACTTTGGTGGTAAACTAATGCCGTGACTAATACAGAAAAAACTAAAAAGTATAAAACTTTCTATCAAGTTCTTGGTATTATAGGAGATATTCTTTTAATACCTATTATTTTGATTGCTTTAATTTCTAGCTCCGCTATGTTCGTGGCAAGAAGCCAAAATGCTCTTCCTAGCATTTTTGGATTGTCACTTGTTTTTGTTGCATCGGAAAGCATGGAGCCTAGTGGTTTTATGAAAGGTGATGTACTTTTTTTAACTAAGTGCGACCCTTATTCTTTAAAAGTAGGCACACCAGATGATGTTACAGATGAACTTGGTGATGTTATAGCATTTTATTCTTATTCAGACCCAGCTGATAAAGGGATTAGTTTAAACAGAGTTAGCAATGACCAAGTTTTAACTGCACCTAATCCTAATAATTTGCAAGTTGCAACTGCAAGTGAAAGAAAAAGTGTATCTGAGCTCCCAGAAAATACAAAGATAGTTTTTCATGAAGTTGTTGGAAGATATGTCGATGACGATGGCACTTTGTTTTTAGAAACTAAGGGGACAGGGAATGTTAGTAAAGATGTTATAAAAGTTAGAGCAGATTATGTGCTTGGCAGATATTCTTATACTCCAAATTGGCTAAGGGCTACTTTTAGGTTCTGTGCTTCTCAAATGGGTATGATAATTTTGGTTGTTATGCCTCTTGGAATTTTGATACTCTTTGAATGTTTTAGTTTAATTGAACAAACTAATAATATGATGATAGAAAAAGCTGTAATTCAAGGTAAAATTAGATATAATGCTCCTGAAAGTTTAAAAGCCAATGTTGGAATAGAGATGAATGAAATAGAAAAAGTGCGGTTTTATGCATTAGCGGCAGAAGAAGATAAGCAGGGCGTAGAAGATTTCCTTTGGAAATATCTTGAAACAGGAAGTAAAAAGGAAAAAGAAGAGTATAGTTTTGTTAAAAAATCTGTTGCTAAATTTAAAACTAGTCCGGAAGCATACTTTGATATGTGGATAGAAAGAATAAAAGGAAAGAAAAATAAAGAAAGGCTAAACTTTTATAGAGAAGAATGGAGAATTAAAAGTGCTATAAAAGAAGCAGAATTAAAAAATAATAGACAAGGAGAAAATCTTGGAGAAAAATCAGAAAATGTTGCCAAAGAGACCTCAAAAGCAAGAGGAGAAGTTGGACAAAGTAGAGAAAGTAAGTCAAGTGGAAGTGACGGCGGAAAAGAAGCAGGACAATCAACCCAAAGAGAGCAAAACAAAGAAGAAAAGCCAAAACTCCCAAGAAGACCTAAAAAGCCAGAAGAGCCTAAGTGAAATTAATAATACTGTGCAAAAAGAGCCAAAAAGAAAGCAAAGGACTTTTTATTCTATCCTTGGCATTATTTCCGATTGCATAATCATTCCTGTTATTATAATAGCTTTGTTTTCTAGTTTTATTTTGTATTCTAACCAAAGAAAGAATGAAGTTAAAACCGTTTTTGGTGTAGGATTTGCTGCTATTCAAAGCGGTAGTATGCGTGCAGGTGGATTTGAAATAGGTGATATTGTTTTTATAGTTAAAACAAACACAGATAATCTTAGGCCTAAAAGTGAAGATTATGAAGGCGACATTATAGCTTTTTATTACGAACAAGCGGATAGGTACGTCAACAAAACATTAATTACAGATTTTGACAGTTTTGTTGAACCAACCATTCCATCTGAAAATTTGCCCAAAAGAGATGATAAAGAAAATTTAGTAGATGAATATACAAAAATCTATTTTCATAGAATCGTTGGAGTTTATGTTGATGAAGCTACAGGGATTAGATATTTTCAAACACAAGGCGATAGCAATGCTTCACCTGATAGTTATTTAATTAGAGAAGATCTAGTAGCTGGTAAATATGTAAATACTCCTATTTGGGTTCGTTCCGTTTTTAAGTTCTGTGCAAGCGGAATGGGAATGATAATTTTAGTTATTTTGCCATTAACAATTTTAATTTTTATGCAAATGCTCAGTTTGCTTGAACAGGTTAGTGCTCTTATGGCAGAACGAAAAGTGGTAATGGGGCAAATGAAGTTTGATGATAAAGAATCCATAAATGCCAATGTAGGCTATGAAATGCGTGATTTTGACAAAATTTATTATTATGATGTATCTAAACCTGAGGATAAACTTGAAGTAAGGGATTTCTTATGGGTTTACCCAGAAAATGTTAAAGTTTCCAAAAAACAGCGTGCTCATTTAAAAGCGGTTGATACTGCATTAGACATTTACAATAAAAAAGGTGCAAAAGAATATTGGAATTATTGGAAAAGTTATTATAGGGGTAAGCAGAAAGCAAAGATTAAACTTTTAAGTTTTGTTGCACTTTATGTAAAAGGTGGAAGAACATACGAAGATGCATTAAAGCTTGCAAAAATTGATGTAAAGAAGTATAATTAAAGTTAAGAGGTGAAATAGGTTATGATAGAAACATTAACTGTAATGGAAAAGGAAACAAAACTTGTTGATAATGAAATTTCTGTTATAATTATGCTTGAAAAGAAATTTGGCGAGTTTATGAAATCTTATGACCTAAAAATTTGGGGCAAAAAGATGTGGGAATGGGTCGCTCTTGCTTGTGATGGATATATGATTAAAACAATACCATGTACGCCAGAATCTGATGTTTTAACCTTAATTAAGCCACTCCTTACAAATAGCAAGTATACTGTTGTGCTATATTCTGATACACCACTTTTTAAAAGACAAACACTTAATGAAATAATGACTTATGTTCGTCAAAGAGATTTAAATGTTCTTCCATTAAAAAGGGGGTATGTGTTTAATACAGATTATATTAGAAACGCAGAAAATATTCGCGCTCTTGTTCAAGAGGATTTTGGCACAGATGATTTTACAGTAGTTGAAGGATATGCAGAACTTGCAAAAGTTACAAGAATACTAAAAAATAGAATACTTAATTTTCATCTTTCAAATGGCGTTCAGATAAATGATATTTCTAGCACATTTATAGACGCTGATGTTATGATAGAAAAAGGAACAGTGCTTGAACCAAACACTTACATTAAAGGGGCTAGTTTTATTGGCAAAAATTGTAAAATAGAATTTGGAAGCGTTATAGAAAACAGCATTATTTCAGATGAATGTATAATCAAATGTTCATATATTAGTGAAAGCAGAATATCAGAAAAAACTGTTGTTGGACCTTTTGAAAGTGTTGTTGCGAAGTCGAGTTAAAGAGGAAAGTTATGTTTTTAATTGTAGGGCTTGGAAATCCAGAGAAAAAATATTTTAATACCTATCATAATATAGGTTTTTTAACTGCGGATAAAATAGCAAGTAAACTAGGGGCAAAGTTTTCTAAAAGTTATTCAAAGGCAAGTGTGGCAGAAGTAAATCTTGACGGGGAGAAAGTGATAATCGCTAAGCCAAAAACATATATGAACTTGTCAGGAGCCAGTGTACTATCTTTTAAAAATAAATTTAAGCTAAAAAACAATCAAATACTAGTTATTGTAGATGATATAGATTTACCAAAGGGTACATTTAGATATCGCGAAGCTGGCAGTGCTGGTACACATAATGGTATGAGAAGCATAGTTCAAAATGTAGGAACAGATTTTAAGCGTGTTAGAATAGGTATAAAACCAGAGGAAAAACCTGTTGATCTTGCGGATTATGTGCTATCGGACATTGATAAAACATCAAGAGAAGTAATAGATAAAGTTATAGAAGCATCGGCAGATTATATAATAGAACATATTAAGGGGTTAAAAAAGTGAACTTAGAAAATTTACTTAAATCTAGTGAACTAACAAGTTTTTTGAACACCTTAAAAGAGGGTAAAAAACAATGCCTTTTTGGTTTAAACGCACCTGAAAAAGGCATATTTTTTTCATTAGCAAAACGCGGAATATTTGTGGCGGGTGACCTTGTAACAGCGGAAAAAATTTCAGCAGAGGCAACTGCGCTTGGAATGAATAATAAAATATTGACTTCTTCCTTTACAAACTTGTTTGGCATTAAGGATAATACAATTTTTTACGAGTTTATTAGTTCTATTTGTGATTTTTTAAATGGGAAAATTCAAGGGCTTATTGTGCTTGCAGAAGTTCTGTTTGAAAGAGTTCCAAAGGAAGAAGATGTTTTAAAATCTGTTATAAATTTAGATAAAAACTTATACTTTAATGATTTAATAACTTGTTTAATAGAAAATGGCTATACAAGAGTAGAACAACCTGCTAGAAAAGGTCAGTTTTCAGTTAGGGGAGATATTATTGACATTTGGAACATTACAGGAAACAATCTTGTGCGGGCTATGTATTTTGGAGATGAACTTGAAAAACTTCAAATTGTCAGCTCAGAAGACTTCTCTTTAATTGAAGAAATAGACGAATGTGAAATTTATCCTGCGGTACTTAAAAATTTAACTAAAAATAATATTTTAAGTTTTACTACAAATATTTTTTATGATGAACCTAAAAAACTTTTAAGTGAAGCAGAAATATTTAATAACAGCTTAGGTGAAGATAAAAAGTTATTTTTAAATTTTGAAGATATTTTTAAGAGTTTTAATAATAATTTAATATCATTTAATAATCTTTTATCTCAAACTAATTTTTTTAAGCCAGATTTAGTTATAAATTTTAAAACTTCAAGTCCAAAAAAATATCTATTTGATTATCGTGAACTTATAAAGGATATAAATATCTTTATAAGAGGTGGTTACAAGGTTAGCTTATTTTGCGGAAATGAAATAAATAAAAGCAAAATGGAAAAGTTTTTGCTTGAAAATTCTATTACTACAGTTAGCGATGATTATCTAGATGCAGGTGTTAGAGTTTTTTCAAATTATCTTCCATCTTCTGCATGGCTACTTAGTTTAGATAGCATTTTAATTGGAACAGACGACCTTTATAAAAAGAATGTTATTAAATCCAACAAAAAACAAAAGGTGTTTTATTCTCCAAAAGTTGGAGATTTTGTAGTGCATGAGTTGCATGGGGTAGGTAAATGTATTGCTCTTACAAGAATGAAACTCGCAGATGTTGAAAAAGACTATTTTGTAATAGAGTATGCTGGTGGCGATAAATTTTATCTTCCTAGCGAACAAGCTGGAAGCATATCAGCATTTTTAGGCTCAGATACTGCACCTAAATTAAACAAACTTGGTGGGGCAGAGTTTGAAAGAATTAAGGAAAAGGTATATAAAAATGTTAAAGAACTTGCAATTAATTTATTAGAACTTTACTCTGAAAGGGAAAAACAAAAGGGATATAAATATACCGAAGGTGGATATTTGTATGAAATGTTTGAACAGGCTTTTGAATTTGAGGAAACGGAAGACCAATTAAGTGCGATTTCCGATGTTATTTTAGATATGGAAAAAGGCAAAATTATGGATAGGCTTGTGTGTGGTGATGTGGGCTATGGTAAAACTGAGGTTGCTTTAAGAGCTATTTATAAAGCAATACTAAATGGCAAACAAGTTGCATTTTTGTGCCCAACTACAATACTTGCGGAACAACATTTTGCAACGGCAAAAAAGCGTTTTGAAGGCTTTATGGTTAGGTTAAATAAGCTTAATAGATTAGTGCCAGAACCTCAAGTTAAAGAAATTAAAAAATGCATAGCTAACGGAGAATTGGATTTAGTTATTGGAACGCATAAATTGCTTGCAAACGATATTGTTTTTAAAGACTTAGGCTTATTAGTGCTAGATGAGGAACAAAGGTTTGGTGTTGGAGATAAGGAAAAGATTAAAGCTTTGAAAAAAGATATTGATGTTTTAACTTTAAGTGCTACTCCAATTCCTAGAACTCTTCATATGTCACTTTCTGGAATTAGAGATATAAGTATTATAGAAACTCCACCAAAGGAAAGATTGCCAATTCAAACTTTTGTTGTAGAAGAAAGTGAGGAGCTAATAATCGACGCTTGCAAAAAAGAACTATCAAGGCAAGGTCAAATTTTAATTGTTTACAATCGTGTTGAAACAATTTATGATTTTGCAAATAGAATAAAAGAATTGCTCCCAGATGTAAAAATAGGGGTTGCACATGGAAAACTTCCGCAAAAAATGCTTGAAGATACAATCTTAAAGTTATATAATGGTGATTTTCAAATACTTATTGCAACCACACTTATTGAAAATGGCGTAGATTTACCTCTTGCAAATACTTTAATTGTTATAGATTCCGATAGATTAGGACTTTCACAACTTTATCAATTAAGGGGAAGAATAGGTAGAAGTAATAGGCTTGCCTATGCCTACTTTACTTTCAATGGAAATAAAGTTTTAACAGAGCAAGCTTACAAAAGGCTAGAAGCTATTATGGAGTTCACAGATTTAGGTAGCGGATTTAAAATTGCAATGCGTGACTTAGAAATAAGAGGTGCGGGCAATGTTTTAGGAAAAGAGCAACACGGGCACATGGAAAAAGTTGGATATGATATGTATTGCAAACTTCTACAAGATGCTGTAAAAGAGCTTAAAGGTGAAAAGGTAAAAGAAAAGAAAGAAATAAAAATGGATATTTCTCTCAGTGCATATATCCCTGAAGATTACATTGTAAGTGAAGCGGAAAGAATTAGAAGATACGGCGAAATCAGTGAGATATCAAGCTTTGAAGAACTTGAAAAAACTAAACAAGAGCTAATTGAAGGCTATGGAGAACTTCCAATTGAAGTAGAAAATATTTTATTAATAGCATATTTGAAAAATTTAGCTCAAGCTGAAGATGTTAAACGCGTACTTATAAATGATAGTACTTGCAAATTATATTTATATAAGAAAGATGAAATATTAACTGAAAAACTCGCAAATATTATAGAAAAAAATAAAGATTTTACTGTTTTGAAATTTGAAGATGTGCCAATAATTGAAATGTATATGCCTTTAAACTCTCGTGAAAAGGTCAAAAAATTAATTTCACTATTAAAAAATTAAAATCTAAATAAATTTTGTTGATTTTTTTCTATTTTATGGCTATAATGTTTTGGTACAAATTAAACAAGGAGAATTATGAAAAAATTTTTAACACTTGCTTTTATATGTCTTATAAGTTTTTCCTTTGTTTTGACGGGGTGTAATCTATTCCCAACAAATCAAGCGAAATATTTAAGCGCTCCTATCGTAACTTTTGAAACGGCAGACGGGGAACAAATTACTATTGACAAAGAGGATTTACTTACAGCTTTTAATTCTTATGGTTCGCAACTAGTAAACAGTTATGGATATTCAATTCAAGAAGCTATTGATGCAACCATAGAAGTTTTAATTAACCGTGAAGTAATGCTTGATGCAGCAAAAAAATCTATTACTTTTGGCAATGGAGATTTAAATGAAATTTGGGACGAGGCATACGATACATTAATTTCTAATCTATCTTCCTATGAAGAACAAGTAATAGACCAATGGAAATTAAATATTCCAAGCACACTTGAAGAGGAAGAAGAAAGTACAACAGAATATACTCCATATAAAAATCAAGCAGAAATTGTGCTTCAAGATGGGAAATATGTTGTTAAGCTTTTAGACACAAATACAAGCGTAGACCAAGATGTAGAACTTTACTATGAAGAAGGAAAAGAAATAGAGTCCTTAATAGAAACAGTAAATAACAAAATTAACAATTCTGCAAATAAAGATGTTCTTACTGAAGCAAAAAGACAATATATAGAAGCTTTAAAAACAAGTGAAGAAGGGCAAGGGCTTTCAACAAATAATGATGAAGTATTTAAAAGAGAAGTTGAAAGAGTTTATGAAGTTGTTACAGAAAACAAATATGTAGAAATTTATAGCGACCAAATTCGTGGCGATAATGATATATCAAATATAAGTGTAAGCCAAGTTTTAAGAAAACTAACAGCTGATATGCTCTCAAGTTACACAAAATATACTTTAAGTCCTTCACAATTTGATACGGATATTTTAGAAAACAGAGCTGATGTTGATTATGTAATTAATAATAATTATTTTTATGTAAATCACATTCTTTTAAAATATGATGATGAAACAACTGCATATATTGAAGATTTAGAAAAAGCTTTAAATAACGGAACAATAACTAAAAAGCAATATGAAACAGCTTTAGAAGCAGAAGCTGATAAAATTAAAGCTAAAAACATTCAAACAGGAGAAACAACATCTTATTCACCAACTGATATTTATAACCAATTAACTTCTGAAATGACTGGGGTATCAGACGACAAAAAAACAGAAATTTTTAAGGACTATATTTACACATATAACGAAGATACAGGAAATATGAATGCAGAATATTGCTATGTAATTGGCAAAGATAATAGTCAAATGGTTGAGTCTTTCACAGAAGTATCTCGTGAGCTTTGGGATAATGGAAATGGAGAATATGGTTCTATTGGATATTGTATTTCAGAACATGGCGTTCACATTATTTTCTATGCTGGGCCTGTAACTAATGCATTTTCAATTTCAAATCCAGATAATTTCAATCTAGACACTTCAAATTTAGAAGAATTAAGTGAAATTGTGAATACAATTCAAAATACTTATCTTAACGAGTTTAACAATAAAACTCTTTTTGATAAAGTGTACGAAGAACTTGCAACAGATAATTATTCAATATTTGAAACAATGAATTTAGATGTTTTGAAAAAGGATATTAAAAATTTAACTACTCATATTTCGAATTACCAAGATTTATTAGGATAAGCTAAATTTAGCTTATCTTTTTTTATTCTTTAAAGAAAAACTTTGACAAGAATTAATATATTTGTTATTATAGTGACTAGTGAGAAAAAGAGACGGAAAAAAGAATATCAAGGTTAGAACTCCGCACATAAAGCAGGAGTCTTTTTCTCAACAAGAAAATGATACTTCTTTATCCGAAGAAGAAGTTAAAGAGATAACAGAAAAACAAGAAATTCAATTAGACGAAGCGGAACAAGCAGTTGCAAAACAAAAGAGTAAAAAGAAAAAAATATCTAATTTAATTTTCTTTTTAATAAATATAGCTGTTGTTGTTGGCATTTTAGTTTATCAACTTTTAACGCAAGAAGTTATGCCTATTTCCACATTGCTTAATAGTGGTTTTAACTTTTGGTTTTTACTTTTAACACTTGTAATATTTGGGCTTACAATGCTAACTGAAACGGCTAGAACAAGCATTTTAGTTAAGCATACTTCTGGCAAGTGGCGCCCGTTTTTAAGTTATAAGGTGTCTGCCATTGGCAGATATTACGATGTTATTACACCTCTCGCCACAGGAGGAGAACCATTCCAAATATTATATTTGAAAAATAGGGGCTTAAGCGCGGCATCTGCTATATCTGTACCGATGGGCAGATATGTTTTGGCTCAAATAGCTACAATTTTAATGTGTACTATTGTTTTAATCGTAGCCACTACCACAGATGTTGTAGGCGGAGTGAATGTAATTTCCGTTGCTTTCTACATTGGGTATGGTTTAAATTTAGGAATTTGTTTAGTTACAATATTCCTTTCAGTTAGTAAAAGCGTGGGCAAAAAACTTGTAGGCTGGGTGCTTAAATTTCTAAAAAAGATAAAGATAGTAAAGAATTATGATAAGCAATATAATAAAGTACTAAAAGTTGTATCTGATTATCAAACAACAATGCAGGAATATGCAAAGGCAAAGGGTAAGTTTGTTTTATTGTTATTTATATCAATTCTTCAATATATCTTAACTTATGCAATTCCGTTTGGAATAGTTTGTTTCTTCTTAGGTTGGCGTCCAGACTTATTTTTACAGGTATTTATTATGGGTGTCATGATAGAAATGGCGGCAAGCTTTATTCCTATTCCTGGTGGATCTGGTGTAAGTGAACTTTCCTTTACTGCACTGTTTGCCTCATTATTTACGGAAGGAACACTTTTCTGGGCATTAATTATATGGCGTTTTATGAGTTATTATATTTTTATTATACAAGGCATTGTAGTTATAATGTACGACTATTTTATAGGTAATAAAAAATATAGTTGGCTTAAAAGAAAATGGGAATTGGAAGCAGAAAGTGCTGAATTTAAAGAACAAAAGCTTAAAAATTATCAAAGAAGCAAAAATAAAATGTTATAACCTTAAAAGATAACTTTTAAGGTTTTTTATATGTAAAAAAATATATTTTGAAATACAAAATTTTGTTTTATAAAATATTCTTTAGCAAAAAATATTGTATTTTATTTGAAAACTATGATTTTAAGCTTTCAAAACTAGAATGATATAAAATATGTTTAAATAGATAAAAATTGCTAATAATTTTGATATGGACGAAATAAAAGCTTTTCCAAAAAATAATTGCAAATTGAATGCAAAAACAAAATGGTTTATTTTTGTAATAGTAATACTTAGTGCTTTGTTAATAATATGTTCAATTTTATTATTGACAGATACATTGGTCCAAAGAGTAACAATTCCGGGGAACATTCCTTTAGGCTCACAAATAACTGTAAATTTAGAGCCTCAGGGGGCTTTTGCAACATCTATAACTTATGATGGTTCAAATATTCCTGGTGCAAAAATTAAAGAAATTATAAAAATATCTTTGCCGTTAAATAGCGAAAATACAGTAGTTCGAGCTCGTGCTTTTACTTGTGACGAAGGTGGGAATGTATCTGAGGTGGAAGTTACAGTTGCTGATGAAGTTTGGATAAAAAAAGACAATTATTACTATTATAATGATATATTAACTTCTGGTGTAACTACAAATTTTAGTCAAAGTATTACTCTTCCTACTAGTGAAGAATTTTTTAACGCAGAAAAATATTATGAGATTATAGTAATTTTTGAAACGCTTTTATACAATTCTGGAACTTATGATGTTGGTGAAGTATGGGCAAACCTTCCAGATAATTGGTTAACTAATGTTTAAATTCAGTAGACAAAAATAAAAAAATATATTAAAATTAAACAAAGGATTAAATTATATGAGAAAAAAAGTTGAAGAAAATAATTTAGAAATAAAAAAAGATAACAAAAAAGAAGATAATAAAGTAGAAAAGAATATAGCAAAAGAAAGTATTTCTAATAAAGAGGAAAAACAAAATACTTCTTTCAATGAAGAAACAAAAACAGATGCTATTAAAAAAGACGAAAGCGATTTAACTAAAAATAGCATAAGCCTAGAAAAAGAAAACGAAATTTCTGATATAAAAGAAGTTAAGAAAAATAAAAAAGAAAAGAAAGAAAAGGTTGCAAAGCCAGATATAGGGGAAAAGCCTTGGAAAATTCTATTTTTCATTACTCTTGGTGTTGCAGGAGTGTTTTTAATATTATTGATTGTTTTACTTATTCTGTTAAATAATCCGCCTACTAATATATTTTAATTTACTAAACTTCTATTTGTATAATCATATACAACATTTGTATCGAACAATGGTTTTAATGCTGTTGTTCGATTTTTTAATGTAAATCCATCTATAACTTTTCTATCCATAAAAAGTGTTTTTTCTTTTATACTTTTATCAAATGGTAAATAGCTATAAAATTGTTGCATTCCAACTCCGCAAAATAGTTTAAAACCAAATTCCTCTAAAAGTTTGTGTTTTTTAGATATATTACCAGTGTTATCCAATATTTCCCATTCTCCGTAAGGGTATACATAAACTTCTGTATTTCCTACTAATTCACCAACTTCGTCTTTCCAACTTTGAAGTTCAATTTTAAAATTATCTAACGAAATTTTTTTCATGTGGTAGTGTCCATAAGAATGTGAAGCAAATGTCCAGCCAAGACTTTTAAGTTTTTTAACTACTTTCTTGGCATTTTCTATTTCAGTATCTCTGTTAACTTTATTGTTTTTTTGAGTCCTATATCCTAAAATTCCATCATAACCTGTTAAATTTAAAGTTCCTCTTGCGCCATCTATAGAAAAATCAGGATTTTTTTGTATAAAATCTTCCATTATGCAAACAAATTCTCTATCGTAAGTAATTTTTTCTTTCCCATTAATATTTGTAAGTTCTGCTATTTCACCGTTTTCATCTAATATTAATTTATCTATCATGCCAAGATGTAGTTTTTTATGGTCATAGTTTACATCGTCAAAAGAAAATATAATTGGTTTTTTCCCAATTGGAACTCTAATTTTGTTTTTAACAGCTTTTCCATTTTCAACTTTAAAACATTTATTTATATCAACAAGAGCATAGTTATTTTTATATAATTGCTTTAAAATATTTTTAAATTCTAAATGAGTTATACAATCTTGATTATAGTGAAGTTGCATTTCGTTATCTTTTGCAAGAGCTATATCAGGGTAAGCTAAAAGGCAGTGCGTAAATAAGTGTTCAACTTCGTAGGTATAATAATATTTATCATCTGCAAAAGCAAAAGAGTAGTTATTTGTATAAAAAAACATAAAAATTAGTATAAAAACATTTAAAATTACAAATTTTTTCATAATTTTATTATTAATTATTAAATAAAAAATATACATAATGAATTCGATTAATTTTGATAATAAAAGATATTATTTTACAACTTTTTTACAAACATACAATAATATTTTTGATAGAATATTTTTGAGGTGAGAAATGGAAATTTTTTATAAACAGGACGCCATATCAAAATTATCTGAGATATTAAAAAAATATTATTTTTGTAAAAAGGTTTTACTTCTGATATCAAATGGAGTTAAAGATAAATATCTTTCTTTAATTGCAAATGAACTAAATTTAGCTGAAAGTCCTTTTAAAGTAAATGATGAAAGAGGGGATTATGACCTAGTTGTTGCTGTTGGAGGAGGAAATATTTGTAATAAAGCAAAACTATATTGTAATGAAAAAAAATTAGATTTAATTGTAATTCCAACAGCACCAACAAGCCCAATTTTTTTTAATGATGAGTGTTATAAACTAGATTTTAATACTCTTGAAATTATTAAAAATCAACAAGCAAAATTTGCTATTGTAGATGAAAAAATAATACAAACTGTGCCTTTATATTTGGCAAAAAGAGGTTTTTTATTTGGTTTAAGCATTAATGAAGTGCTTTATGAAAAAGAAATATATAACCTATTATTTAATACTTCTTATGATTTAAAGGATTTAAAATATCTATTATTAAATTTAGAAAAGGGTGTTTCTAAACTCGCTTCTGGTGAAAGAGAAAGTAGACTGGAAGTAATGGATTTTATGGTAGAAATAGCTAAACTAAATTTAGATTTAAGTGCTATTATTTCTCTTGCGCATTTATTATCATTATCAGATAATTTTGCTAATGAAAATATAATTATTAGAAAATATAAAAAAATATCTGAGCAGAATAAAGCTTTAAATTTAAATTATTTAATAGCTTCCGATTTGCTTATTTGCTGTTTTAAAGAAATGTTTTCACTAAAAAAGATAGAACCAAAAGTATTTCCAGACATACAAAAATTGCAGAAAAAATTAAATAATTTTAATATTTTAATGGGGAAAATTAAAAATTTAACTTTTTTTGACAAAATTATTGAAAATAAAGAATTATTTTTAAAAATTAATGTTATTAAACACAAATGTTATTTCCTAGCTGAAATTTATAAGGACAAAATTAAATCTTGCATTAAAAAATTAATAAATATTTCACCTGAAATTCCCGATATTGATGTATGTTTTAATGCTATTAGTGTTATACCTGTGTTTGATAATAAAAATTTACTTGTAAATATGTTGTCTTGTGTTGGAATTTTAGATTAATGTTTAAACAAATAAATAATTGTCTAAAATATTTTTGTGAAAAAACTTTTAGTCTTTATATTTTTGTTGATAATAGTTGCCATTTGTTCTCTTGGTAGTGAAATAAAACTATTTAATTTTAGTAATTTTGATATAGAATTATTTGCCACTGAAATATCTGATAACATACAAGCTGATGTAATAAAAAATGGTGATGGTTACATAGTAAAAACTAATAGTGAAGAAATTGATAAAGTTTTGAATTTAGTTGATGGAGTATATGGTGTTACTTTAATAATAGATGACAATTCTACAAAATATGAAGAAATAAAATCGAAAATTAAAGTTCAAAATTGCCAAGAAGAACAAAATATTTATACATTCTATGGATATATAAATGGACAAGATAAATTTATTTATGTTGATAATAAAAAAGTTAATATTCAAGTGTTGTATAACAAAAACAATTCAAAATTGATTA
The DNA here is from genome assembly GCA_944350095.1 of uncultured Clostridia bacterium. Taxonomy (GTDB): domain Bacteria; phylum Bacillota; class Clostridia; order Christensenellales; family UBA1242; genus Caccopulliclostridium. Next base: position 22,049 of record CALVOB010000003.1, on the reverse strand, counting down.
TAGGATTTCCAATAATTTTAGGTTCTTATTAAAAAAATGTTTAAAGTTTAATTTTTGTGTCAATAATTTTCTCGGGAGGAAATTATGAACAAATTTAAACTTTTCATGAAAAAGTATGGTTACTATTGTATGGTTGGAGTTCTTGTTTTAGCACTTGCTATAACCGTAGGAATAGTGGCTGGAACAGAAGAAAATACGCTAAACACAAATTCAAATCCCGCAAAAAATCCCGTTATTAGTGTAAACAACCCCGAAGTTTTAAGTTTTACATTGCCTATGGAAAATCCTAGCATTGTAAAAGATTATTCTGGTACGGATATTATGTGGAATTCAACCTATGGTTGGTGGGAAGCTCATGAGGGTATGGATTTAACTTCTGAAAATTCACTTGTGTTTGCTATTGCTGACGGAGAAGTGTTGTCTGTTACAGAAGATCCATTAGAAGGTACAAAAGTAATTATTAAACATTCAGATGAGCTTCAAAGTGTTTACAGTTCCTTAAATAGCGACCTTAAAGTTAAAGCAGGTGATAAGGTTAAAAAGGGGGACCAAATTGGAACAGCTTCAGATTCTGCTGGAAATGAAACTGCTACTGGTGCACACTTGCATTTTGAACTTATTGAAGACGGAAACAAAATTGACCCTAATAACTATTTAGAACTTGAACCAAAATAAAAAATGCGGTAAATTCCGCATTTTTTATTTTTGTCATTAATTAATTGTTGATTTCATATAAATATTGTGATATAATAACAGAGATTTTGTAAGGAGGATAAAATGGTTGAAGAAAAGGTAAAATCTCTTATAGCATCACAATTAAACATTCCTGTAGAAAAAGTTGAAGATACATCTAGGCTTGTTGAGGATTTAGGTGCCGACTCTTTGGATATAGTAGAAATGTTAATGACGCTTGAAGAAGAATTCGGTATTAGCATACCTGATGAAGAAACCACCAATATGAAAACTGTTGCTGAAATAGTTAAAGTTATAGAAAGCAAACAATAAAAATATTAAGTCATGGAAATTTGCCATGACTTTTTTGTTATATTTTATATTATCGGAAGTTTTGAGGGAATGCAAGCGAAGCTTATATTCAATCAAAACTGATGTTTATTCAAACAGCGATACCTTGAATTTATCAAGGTGAATTTGCGCGCAAGCAAACTTGTTTTATTGGCTTGCGAATAAAACATATCACTTAGTTTATAATATCGAAAGTTTTGAGGTAATGCAAGAGAAGCTTATACTCAAACCAAAACTGATTTTTATATAAACAGTGATGCCTTGATTTATAAAGGTGAGTTTGCGATAGCAAACTTGTTTTGCGAGTAAAACAAGATAATATAGTTTATAGACTTGTCATATTTTGTCTAAAACCCTCATATTATGATAAAAATTGGGGGTGAGTATTGAAAGCAAATATTAATGAACGAGCTGTTATTTTTGCTAAACATATAATAGAATCTGGTGATACTGTTAGGCAAACGGCTTTTATTTTTGGTATAAGTAAAAGTACAGTGCATTATGATGTTAGTCATAGGCTTAAAAAAATTGATTATAATTTGTATAAAAATGTTAATTTAGTACTTGAAAAAAATTTTAATGAGAAACATATTAGAGGGGGAAATTACACTAAAAATAAATATTTAAAAATTAATAAAAAATAGTAAAAATAATAAAAAATGGCTTAAAAAATCAATTTTTTAGCCATTTTTTAGTGATTTTTTATTAATTTTTAATTTTTTATTAAATTATATCTTTCATAATTTATAATTGCTTCAAATAATTTTTTATTAAATTCTGGGAATATTTTATTAATTTTTGATATCATTTCTTTCATATTTTCACGCTGTGTTTTTTTATTTGCAGGACAAGGATTTTTTAATATTTTAAAGCCCTTAGTAAATTCAAGAATTTGGCTTTCCCATAAATAAATAAGTGGGCGTATTAAAGTTATGTTTGTTTTAGACATATAACTTTTTGGTTGCATTGAATTTAATCTATTTTCATACATTAAGCTTAACATAAAAGTTTCTATCATATCATCTGCATTATGTGCAAGTGCAAGCTTATTATAACCTATTTCATTGCAGGTGGTGCATAATGCTCCACGCCTCATTTTTGCACATAAACTACAAGGATTTTTTTCTTTTCTGATATCAAAAACTCTTTCTCCAATGTTGGAAGCAACAATCTTCAAATTTACTCCTAAATCCTCACAAAAACTTCTTAAACTTTTTTCGTCTACATTATTAAAACTATCAATACAAATAGCTGTAATCTCAAAGTTCTTTTTTGAATAATTTTTGTATTTGGCTAGGCAGGCGGTTAATAATAGACTATCTTTGCCACCCGATAAACCTATTGCGATTTTATCTCCATCTTCAATTAAATTGAACTTTTCTATTGCTCTATGCATTGCATTTATTGCTCGTTTTATATTCATAAAAAAATAATACTAAAAAATTGCATAAAAAGCAATATTTACAACGCAAAAAAAATTAATTTTTTGATCAAAAAAGTTTAAATAGGTTTGACACAAATATAGTTATTTTATATAATATATTAAAAAAAATAATCTTTGTGTCGATTTTTTGTTTAATAAATTTTTATTAGCACAAAATAATGCGGAGGAAAAGATGAAGATTTTAAAGAAGATTTTAACAAGTCCTGCTGTTTTGGCAATTATGCTTATAATTGCCATGTCTACTTTGCTAACAGCTTGTGGTGACCCTTATAAAAATGTTAAAGTAGTTTTGCCAGACTCTGTAACTCAGAGTGGTCTTGTTATGGAACTTGATGAAAACAACACAGCTTCTACAACATTATCTGTTTCTCTAGAAAATGCTCCTAGCAATGTAAGCAAAGAACTTTTGGCAAGTTCTTCTAGTGAAAAGGTTGTTGTTTCAACAAAATATGTTGTAGCTAATGTTAGTGAAGTTTCTATAACAGTAACAGGAATTGTAAATAATGTTCAAATTACTGTTACGGCATTAGACGGGAATAAAAGTGCAAGTTTTTATGTAAGTTCTGTTAAAAGAGTTACAGGTTTACAATCAACTTCTAATCTTTCACTTCTATATGTGGTGCAAGGTACTCCTACAACTTTAACTTCTAATCTTGTTTCATTCATTCCTTCCGACACTACTGAAAAAGATGTAGAATTTTCTCTTCCACAAGGTATATCTGGGGCAAGCATTGAAAATAATGTTTTGCTTGTTTCTGATGAATATGTTTCGACTAATAATACAATTGATGTTTTAGTTTCTTCAAAAAACAATCCTCAAATTTCCCCTATAACAATAACACTTAATGTTTTAAAGCAAATTTCATATACTCAATCTTATTTTTATTCAAACACAACACCTTATGAAGAAATTACACCTCAAAAAAATAATGATGGTTATTATGAGTTTACAATAGCAAACAACTTACAAAGTAAAAACTCTTTATTAATTACAATCAAAGCTAATAGCGATGAATATATTGTAACTCCTAAATTTAAATATAATGACATTGCAGAAGTTGTGTCTTATCAACAAACAAGCGATGTTTATAGTTTTATTATTAGACCAAAAGGCAGTGTAGGTTCTGACGAACTTGTTTTTGAAATAAAATATTCGGATTATGAAGAAAAAGTAACTACAGAAAAAATAATAATATCTGCTTATGATACTGTATCAACAATAAGAACATATAGTGATGGAACATTACTTGAAGATGGCGCTTCGCTTGATGTTTATGATTTTTACGCAAATGTAAAGGGTTTAGAACTAAGTTTTGAAATTGGTCCTACAACTGTTTCTCAAAATAATAGAGGTATTACAATAGAGCTTGAAACAGGTGCTTATGCAAACTTTGTATTTTATAATTCAAGCGGTAACATTATTACACCAACTCAAAACGAACAAGGTATTTATGTAATTGATATTACAAGTGGGGATACAATTTATGTTGCATCTAAAGAGAATGTAACTGCTTCTAGTTTTATTAGAGTTGTTTCTAAGGCAAATAACGCGGTAAGTCAAAGGCTTAATTTAGTTCCAAAGGTTGGGGCAAAATCTGTAGCTTTCTATAATGCTATTTTAGAAGATGATTCTTCCTATTATTACTATCTAACTTCAAATCAGACAATGACAAAACAAGTTATATTCCTTGTTGCTCCTACAAACATAAATTTAGGATATGTTAGTTTAACTAAAACAGGCAATGCTTTTGATATCGTATCCTCTCAACCAGAATCTTTGGGAACTATTGTAGTTGGTGATGTTACATATAATAGTTATGGTGTTACAATCGCTTCAAAGGAGGGGGTTGAAGAAGTTGGAGAACTTAGAATAAGACTTTCTAACGGTCAAATTTTAAGAGCTAAAGTAGAAGTTTTTGAGGCTATGGATAACAATGTTTCAATTTCAGTTCCTTCGCCTCAACAAACATCTGTAATTGGAAATGTGGAAGATACTATTATTGATGGTCAAAATGTTTTTGTTGCTTCAATAAAAAGAGGAGAAACTGTTGGCTTAAATGTAAATGCTAATACAAATGTTGTTGTTACATATGATTTTGGTGGAGAGGTAATTTTAGGCGACGGCGATGCTTATGCTGATAGCTATCAAAATGCTTTTGAAAATGTTGTTTTTGAAGATTTAGACTATGTAAATGTATCTCAAATTTTAAATTCTATTTACTTAAATAATTTCAATCAATTAATTGTTTCTGGAGAGGGAAAAGTTTTAGTAAGAGCAAAACTTTCTGGCTACTATTTAAATAAAGAAACGGGTGAAAAACAAACAAAAGAAATTTATCAATATTTTATTATAGAAAGTTATATTCCTATAACTTCTATGTTGCTTTCAAGGTCTAGTGCAACTCTTTATTCCGAGGATAGCGTAGGGGACGCAAATAAGGATAGCACAACGCTTGCTTTTAATCTAGTTTTTAACAACGGTGATGTATTAAATCAACCTACATACGATAAAGTTACTTGGGCAATTCAAAATGAAGAATATAATGAAAAAGGTTCATACGATATTAATGTAACTTATGTAGGACAAACTCAAACGGATATAAAAACACTTTACACAGTTAATTTTTCAGAAGATTTAAAACAAATTACAATAAATGCAAAAAGCACTTATCAGCTTGTAAGTGGTGGACTTGCTATTGCTAGTGTAATCACTGATAATCTTCTTGTTATGGCTAATGAATTTGGTGTTAATACTAATAGGTCTTTTTATCTTGTAATAAGAAGAGCTAACAAAGTTCAAAATATAATTTTAGATAATGTTACTGTTGAAAACGGAATATATCTTGAAATTGAAAGGAATTTAAATGGTGAGGTTTCAGACCAAACTTTTGATATTGAAGCTCATGCTGATACCTCAAATGTTCCTCTCAATACAAATTTAATCTATGAATTTTTGCCTAATGATGGAACTGATGCTAATGTTATCACAGTAAATAGAACCTCTGGACTTGTTACACTTTCTAAAAATCAAACTATAGGAGGTTCTGGATTTATACGCATTGCACCTGAAGATTGCTATATAAACGGAAGATATGAAGCAGGTGATGTTGATGTTGCAAAATATATACCTATAAAGATTGCAGATGGTCGTTCTAGAGAAACTTCTTATGAAGTTGAAACTTTGGAAGAATTAAGAAATTGGATAAAAAATTATCCTATGCTCTATTATACAATAATTTTTGATATTACTGATTTAGATAATGCTATAACAACTCCGCTCGACAAATATACAGATGAAGATGGAACAGATAAAACTGTTACATTTATAGGTGGATTATTTGGCAAACTAGAAAACGAAGAAAATTGTCATACTCTTCTTTTAAATGGAACATCTCTTTTCACAATTATAGGTGATGGAGCAATTATTCAAGATTTAACTTTAATTGGTGAAGCTACAGACGGTTTTGTTGCACAAGAAAACGATGGTACAATTAAAAATGTTACAGTAGACACTTGGGTAAATGAAAATGTTTACTTGCCAAGTAGTGTTACGCCAACTGGAGCAAATACGCAAACAGGTGGTATAGTTGCAATTAATAGAGGAACTATATCTAATGTTAAATTTTACGGTTCTATTGAAAACAATAATCCTAACTCCTATGTTGGTGGTATAGCAGGTGTAAACGAGGGCGACATTGATTATGCAGAGGTTGAATTTTATAGATATTCCGACACTATCATATCCTCTTATACTGGTACAACTATTGGTGGATTAGTTGGGAAAATGAGTGCAGGAACTTTAACTTATAGTTATGCATACTCTTATGTTACAACATTGGTTGATGGTGAAAAACAACCTGCGAATGTTTTATTTGGATTAAATATTGGAGCACTTGTAGGTGAAATAGATTTATCAAATGAGCACACAAAAAATATAAATGCTAGTTTTGCAAAAGTAAATACAGATTTATTTGTTGGAAACTATTTAGGTTTTGCAAATAATGGTACTGTAAGTTATCTTGAAAATGTGTACATGTTTGCAAGTGATGAACCTTATAAAATGATTGCAAACTATAAGGAAATTGATACTCCATCAGTTTATCCAGGAAAAGATGAATATACAGGAATTTCGTTTGGTTCAAATGAACTTTGGAATTTTGCTTCTAATGTAAATTTAGGATATCCATACTTTAATGCAATAATGCAAGATGAAGAATTAGATGATATTTCTGTAATTAATATTGTAAACAGCGATTTAAGCTTAGTAGATAACGAGGGGAATGTAATTTTCTTCTATTATGAAGCTGACGGTATAACACTTACAGATTTGGAAAATGCTGTAATTTCAAGTTGGAATACAGTTAGTTATAAAAATTTATTTGGAATTGATAACTATTCTTCAATAAGAATTATAGCTGAAAATGCTCCAATTTTTGCTGGTTCTAGTTATATAAATATTCAAGGTGTAAACACAGGGGCATTTACTTTTAGCGTGTTCTCTAAGTACGATTACACTTTAAAAAGAGATTTTAATGCTGTAATTATATACAAAATTTCTGATTATACCTTATCTTATGCGGGAAGAGAACTTGGAGATGAAACTTCAATTTCTATAAAACATGGAAAGTCAGATGTTGTATCCACATCAGTTTCTACATCAAAAATTGCTATTAATAGAAATATAAATTTAGTTCAAAATGATTTAAGTGTTGAATGTAAAACATCTAATGACAAATTGGTTGTAGAAGGTGATATGCTTGGCGTTCATAATATTCAAACTTCTAAAATGGATTTTGTTGAAGAAGAAATAAATGTTGATTTACTTTTAAAAGTAAATGGGTTAGATGATACATTCAGTAAAATAATATCTGACAACTTCACAAAATCGTTTAAAGTTAAGTTGTTTAACGGAGCAGATAACATTATTTCAGAAACAAAAGAGCTTACAATTGAGCCTATAGATTCTCATGCTCAAAATGTAGAGGTGGTAGTTTATACTGATAGAAATGATGAAAAAGATTTAGTTGCTAGCATATTAAATGATGAAACTTTACAAATTGATGGCTATACTAATTATGGTGGCGTTACAGTTATAAATGATTATACAATAGAAAATTCAGACCCAAAAGATTCTTCTGATTATCCTGGAATTTCAAATATAGATATTTATAATGAATATAGGATATTTACAAATGGTTATGTAGAGATAAAAATTTATAACCCTGAAGTTGTTGCTTACACAGACAAGACAATGACAACTGTTGTAAATTCTGATAATACAGATTATAATAATCTTGCTAAATATTTTAAACAAACTTATAAGGTTACTTTTGGAATTATTGATGATAATAAAATTAGAGCATTGAACTATAATGGTGAATTATTTGAAATATCACTTTTTGCAAATAGTACAGGTGTTTCAACTAATTTTGATTTAAAAGTTGATACTCAAAAACTTTCATATATAAACACTTCTCACTATCCTTTATCAGGAGTTTCATGGGAAAATGTAGATGATACTCAAAGATTGACTTATACATATTATACAATTCCACAATCTTTGTTAGCTCCTGGTGATGAGGGCTTATTAAATATTGAATTATTCCCAACTTATTCTAATTATAGTTATATTGAAGTAACAACAAAAACTATTAATGGTTCAGCTTATCAAGTACGCTTAGGCTTAATGGAAAAGCTTGATAATGCTTATAAATTTATTAGAAAAACAACAGGTTATGAAACTTTTACAAATGGCATAAGGGTGTTTAATCCTACATTAGAAAATAGTATTGGCTCTCTTTACCTAAGAACATTTATCCCTTCTGACATTGAACAAGACACAATTTACGAATTAAAAATTGTTGCATACGATGAAAATGGTGTTGAATTAAAAACCGATTCTTATAGATTGTCAGTTCAACATATAGGCAAGCCAGATTTGTATGTAAATGGTGAAAAACAAGCAATAATTGCAAGAGGTGGTTCCGGAGAAGTTTCTATAACCGTTAATGCAGACCAAAATATAAGCTCTTTGATTATCGACAACATACAAGATGGTATAGTTAGTTACGATCCATTAACATATACAATTGATGAAACAACAAATTTAAAAAAATATACAACTAATGTATATTTTAGCACCGATTTAACTCCAAAAGATGGTGACAATTATATTTCTATAACGGCAATAACATCTCGTGAAATAAATGGTTCTATTCGTGAAGAACAAGAAACAGTTTATGTTGCTGTTGCAGATTTTGTTTTAAATGAAGAAGGCACACAACTTAAAACAGATGCCTATAATAAAGATGTGTTAACTGTAAATGTTGGCACAACTCAAAAATTGGAATTTGATTTTGATGTAGATTTTTATTTAGCAAACGATAGTTTATCTAGATTTAATACCTACAATTATTATTCAACAGATGCAAATCCAGATAAAGATAGTTACATAGTAAATGGATTCTATGACAATTTGCCTTTTGATTTTGATTATGATTCGTCTAATAGTGTAATTGTAGCTAACTTTATAGATAATCTTTATTATGTTAATAATCGTGGCGATAGTGAAGAGTTAAGTAAAGTTTTCAATAGACAAAATGGTCAAATTCAAGCAAATGGATATTGTTCATTTGTTGTAGATGGCTCTAATCTTTATGTTAGAGGCCTTGAAGCTACAACAGGTAGTGTAGATTTGTTATTAAGAATACCTATCCAAATTCCTAATGGCACAGATACACCTACAAGAACATACCTTGAATATTATTTTACTATCAATGTGGTGTTGGAAACTAATGAAGATAAACCTGTAATCGTAGATACAGCAGAAAAATTCTTAAATATGGTTAATTCTTCTGAACCACTAGATTACATTTTAACAGAAGATATTTATCTATTAGATTATACTCCAATAAATACTAATAATATAAGAAGTTTTGATGGTAATAACAAAACAATTCATATTTTAAGCTATAATATTCCAACAGATCAAACTTCATTAAGTTTTGCACTCTTTAATGAGGTTTTAGAGGATACTACTCTTAAAAATATAAGAGTAAATACATACTATGGTGGAAAACTAGATTTAAATATGACAAATGTCACTTCGGTTGATGTGGCTGGTTTTGCTATAACAAATAATGGTATAATTACTAATTGTGAAGTTGTGGCTTATAGCTATGTTGGTGCAGATAGACCTGCTCCTCAAACCCCTGGACTAACTGTAAATTATGGATATTCAAATATAGATGTTAGTGCAATTCAAAGCAGAATTGCTGGATTTGTTATAAATAATGAAAATGGCTCTATTACAAATAGTAGAGTTGGAGGAACGAGCCTAGAAATTGCAAATGGTACTGCTATAATTCCATCTACATTTAACATTGTAGGACAAGGCGATATTGCAGGTTTTGTATATACAAATTCGGGCATAATAGCATCAAGTTTCTTTATGAACGGCACAATATCTAACCAAACTTCAAGCGGTTCAGACACTTCTACAGCTGGTTTTGTTGTAAATAACAATGGTGAAATCAGATTAAGCTATGCAAAAGGTGTTTATGCAAACACTACGGAAATCCATGCCACAGGTGCAGGGATTGAAACTGCAAGTGTAGGTGCAGGTTTTGCTTACGAAAACTCTGGAATAATTGAAGACTCCTATTCAAATATTATGCTTACTACAATTGGTGATAAGCAAAGTGGTAGATTAAGTGCAGGTTTTGTTTATATTAATAATGCAGAGGGTATTGTTAGAAGGTCTTATTCAGCATCAAGAATTGAGAATTCAAACAGTACACAAATGAATTTCCTTGGTGTTGATGTAAATCTTAATTTACAAAATTATGGCTTAGTTGAAAACAGTTATTATTACAATTCAGACACCTCACTTGATGATGAGTATGCTTCATCAGATATGGAATCTCTTTACAATACAACAGTAAATAGAGTTTTAGATCCTGATATTAAAGATAGTTTTTATGGATTTGCGTTCTCAAATAGTTCAGTTGAGGGCTATGTTTCTGACGGCGTTTGGTACATGACAACAAGAGGTCCTGAGCTAGTTAGTGCAAATAATATTTCGGTATCTTCAAGAATATTAAAGGTTGAAGAATTAAGCTCAGAAGGTGATATTGTAGATTACAGTTTTACTTATGCTGATGGTTATAGATATGGTAGTAGTAAAAATCCAATAATTATAAGAAATGAAACCGAATTCAATCAAGTTTTTGGTGGTGACACTGCAAATGTAAGTTCTAGTGTGGCTTACTATTATGATCTTGTATCAAATAAAGCCTTTGGTAATTATAGAATAGTAAATAATATAGATCTTTCTAACTTACTTTCAGATGAAACAGGTTTAACTTTAAGATCTACTGAAATGTCATTAACTCCAACTTATAGTAACCAAAACGAAATAAATGGTTTAGGTTTACTAGATGGTAACAGTTTTACAATTTCAGGCATAGAGCTTGTTTCTACACTTGGTGGAGCTAACACAAGTTATGGATTATTTAAAGAACTTGAAAATGGCGCAGTTGTAATGAATTTAAATCTTGTAATAGAAGGTGTTAATGCTACTGGTGTAAATTATGTAGGAGCACTTGCTGGAACAGTTAATAGTTCAAGAGTTATAAATGTTAGTGTTTCAAGTTCTTCTGTTGACCAAAATGCTGTTATTTATGGATATAATACTGCTGGTGGTGTTGCAGGTAGAATTATAGGAGATAGTTATGTTAGCAATGTTTCTGCTGAAAATTTAACTATTATTGCAGGCAACGAGGCTACTGGTGTAACACAACAATTCTATAATCGTGCTGTTAGAAATAACATTTCTTACGCAGGTGGTATAGCTGGCGTTATAGATATATATACAAATGTTAACGATTATACTTTCTCTAATGCACTTTCTGAACCTAATGTGCTAACTCTTAAAGCAACTGGAAATATGCAAGTTTATGGTGCAACTGTTGGAGGTGTTGTAGGCTTCTTAGGTCCTCAAACAATGCTTCAAGATGCTTTATTTGAATTATCTTCAACACAAGATGATTATTCTCAAAAGCTAGTTGCATATAAGTTTAGTGCTGGCGGAATTGTGGGCGAAAATTATGGTTATATTTTCATGGTTAGAGCTGAACATGCTTCTGAGGACCAATTAGAAATAGAAAACAATTATGCAACATATTACAATAGTCCATCTGATAGTATAAACAGAGGTAATTTAAGTTTATTTGAATATGGAGAATCTACAAGCTATACACAACAATATATCGGAGGTATAGTAGGAGAATTTGTTACAGGAAAACTTGAAAAGAGTTATTCAAAAATAAATGTTAAATCCTCAAATGCAACTTATGCAGGAGGTATAATTGGCGGTATAACTGATAGAGACAACAAGAGTTTAGGTGGCTTAGAAGATTACGGAAACACAGAAACCTTGTCTTTAAGCTTTGAAGAACTTTATTCTACAGGTGATTTATTTGCAAATGTTGGAGCAGGCGGGATATTTGGCTATATTACAAGTGGTGTTTGGAATAAGATAACACTTGAAAAGATTAATGCAATCAATTATTTATCAGTTCCAACAACATTAGGCTCTGCTAGCGGAGAATATTCAGTTATTGACGGGAAAAATTATATTAATAATATTTATGACATTTACTATATGGATAGTGAGCCTTTAAATATTGTCTTAAATCAAACAAATTATGATGTTCACGCTTTGGAAAGTTATACTTCTCAAAATATTCCTTTCTATACAAACAAATCTTTAAGTAGTGCTGTAATTAACGAAGAAAATTATATTATTTATGAAGATGTTCAAAATATTGTTGAATTAAAAGAATCTAGCAACGCAGACTATGTAAACGAAATGAATAAGATATTTAGAAATGCGGGCTGGGATCAAGAATATTGGGTTACAGAATCAGATGATTCAGTTCCTCATTTATTCCCACACTTAACATTTAGAGTTGAACCTTCAGTAATTTATATAAGGGTTGCTTCCGACCTTGAATATTTACAACAAGATTCAAATAAAACTTTTGTTATAATAGGAACTGCTGATAATGGAATTGTTGAAGTAGGTGATTGGCTTGCAACTACTAAACCAGGATTTACTGTTCAAGGATTTTCAGGATTGCTTCGTGGATTTAATGCGTCAGGAAATTATGGATTAGATTTTACAGTTAAAAATTCTACAAATAAAATAACCAATCCATTATTCGAGTCTACAATTACAGGAGCACAATTTTCTAACTTTGTTATTAAAAACATGGGTACAGGTGGTATTTCTGATACAAATTATCAACCTAATATATCTTCAATACTTGTTGATTCTGCAACAGGAACAACATTTGAAAATATTGTAATTGAGAACTGTTCAATAGCACCAAGTCAAACTGAATCAAACTCTATACAAAATTATGATGCAGGATTACTTATACGAACAAGTGATAAATGTTCATTTAGTAATATAGAGTTCACAGACACATATAATAATAACATTAATTTAACTGTAGATTACAATTCAATTGAAGTTGGTGCCTCTATATCAGTTGGAATGATTGCAGGAAGTATTGGATATACAACTTCTAAAAATGTTACTGTAATTAATGGTGTAAAACTTTCTAACACAAATATAAACATTACATTTATAGGAACATCTGTTGAAAAGAATTTAACATTAAATGTTGGTCATATAGCTGGAAGAACAGGCAGTATAGACTTAGACCTTGTAAACTATGAGGGGAATTTAGAAGATCAAAGTAATGTATTTAATTTATCAACGGTTATTGCAGGAACCAACAGTGATAGTGCTATTCAAACTTTAAATGCTGGTGGATTAGTAGGAAAAACTAATGGTTCTATTGAAGCAAATTTATTGCAAAAAAATGCTACTTTTGATAATCTTGATATTGAATTTAGTTTAAGTGCTGGAATTAATAAAAATGAAACAGTTCCAATAAATGTAAAAAGTGCATCAGTTGGTGGATTGTTTGGAATTATTACAGCAGCCTCTAAATATATGTTTACAGTTGAAAAGTTGTCTGAAAGTAATGAATTTAGATACTATGTAAATAACAACATAAACTTAAATGTTGTTGGTGGTACTGGTGAATATTTAAATTATGGCGGAGCCATTGGGCAGGCAGATGGAAGCTTAATATTAAACAATGTAGAAACACAAGGTAAAACAACTATAAAATCTTCAGCAATTTCTAATGTGGGTGGTATAGTTGGATTAGTTTCTCAAAGATTAGAATCAGAAAATTTAATAGCAAGTAATGATATAAGTTTTGAACAATCTGATTCAAAAGAAAAAGACAATATGTTTGGCGGAATTGTTGCAAAAGTCGGTAACTCGGATAACAATTCAGGTAACAATTCTGGCAGTAGCACATCACTTTTTGTAAATTATTCTTTAAATGAATGTTTATTTGATATCAGCTCATCTAAAATTTATTTTGGTGGCGTTATTGCTGCTATATTAAATTTACCTGATTCATCAAGTGAATCTTCACTTTCTATTACAAAATGTGTTTCTGGCGGAAGTTTAGTTGTTAACAACAGTGCAGGATTTGTAAGTGCAGGAGGTATTGTTGGTTCCATTTTAGAAAATACAAGTACGAAATCAATTAATGCTGTCATTGCAGAAAATGTTGCTTATACAGATTTGCAATTTAAGTCTAAGCCAAGTTCTGAAGAAAATACAACAATAGGTGGTATTGTTGGTAGAGCAGCAACTGGCTCTCAAATATACACTAACTATTCATTATCTAGCATTATTTATCCTTATTCAAGAGGAAATGAAAAAATAGGTGTATTAGTAGGGGATGTTAATAATTCGTTTACAGATAAGCAAAATTATTATTCAAATCAGTTGAGTTTAATGGTAGCAACTGAAAGTGAAGTTGAAAATCTTAAAGTTGCAAATTTAGGTTATAATTCAATAATTACACAAGTAAAAAATTCTAGTTTAAGTGGAATAGGACTTGCCGATCTTATTGGTGAAGCTCATTATGGAAGCAAATTAAATCCTTTCTATATCAGTCCAGATGGAAAGATTTATGTAAATTCAAACAGACAAGATGAAGTTGCATGTTTTAAATCAGATAAAAATAAATGGATAATTGAAAATAATAGTAATGTTTCAACTTCTGTATATGAATATTTAGGTCAAGCTGGGCAAGATCCATTTAGCATAGAACTTCCAGAAAGAAAATATTTTAAAGTTGAAGTATCAGAAGATAGCAGTTTAGTTAAAAATTTAAATAACATAGAATTAAAAAATTCAGCAATATTTGCTGACGGAGCAACTGTTCAAATTACTACAAATATAGTTAATAATGAATACGAAACTAATACATTTATAAATAAATTAGATGAAAATAGTTTTGTAACAGGTATAAAAGTTTATGTAGATACCAGAGCAACTGAAGATACAAATCTTTCACATTATGAAATTGAAGATGTTCTTGATAAAAATAATGTAGATACAGGAGATGACAAAGCAACAGCATATTATGGTGGACTTGTTGGAATAAATAATGGTATTGTTTATGCATGTAATTCTGTAAATTCTGATGAAACATCAGATGATGCCAATATTGAAAAAACCAAAGGTATTTCGGGTGGTATTAGTATTAATAATATCCCAGATACAATAGAATCTGGTGATATAAAAGATATACCTGTAAATAAATTAATTATTGGCGGACTTGTGGCAATAAATGGTGAAAAGGGATTTATTTCAGATTCTTTCTCTATGGTAGATATCATTACAGATGATTCTACATTAGTAGATATTGTTACAGATGATTCTACTATAGATGCAGAAAATGGAACTGCATATATTGGTGGACTTGTTGGATTAAATCAAGGTGAGATAGATTCAAGTTATAGCACTGGATATGTTCAATCTAATTTAAACAATTCAAATCAAAATGTTTATTCATTTAGTTATGATGATAAATTTAAAAATTCAGATAATGTTGAGGTAGTAGGTGAAGTAAAAAATAGTTATACTATTGCTAAAGCAAAATCGGCAATGGGAACAACAGGAGTGTTTGGTCAAGGAGCTGACACATCTAATTATTATGATCAAACTGCTACAGAACTTACTTCAAAATCAGGCTGTGGAACTAAATTTACTGTAGACTATATGTCTGTTTACAATAGTTTAGAAAGTGATATTTTGACGAAAGGTAAGTTATCAAAAACAAAATTTGCACAAAATCCAACAATAAACTATGGATATCCATATTTTGGTGGAAGTGGATATGTAACCACAGATACAAGTGCTGATTATATGAAAATAAATACAGGTGATGGATCCGAGAGCAATCCATTCCAAATACCAAGTGCTGGCAAGTGGCAACAACTAACAAAATCTGGAGAAAATTCAAAATCAATAGATTATAATGCTACTACAATTTCAATATACAATTGGTCACAAAATTTTGAACTCATTTATGATATTGATTTTGAAAGTGCTGGAATAGATTCAATTACGCCAGCAGGTGAAGCCCAGAAAGAAAATACTACTGCAGATATTAATCACAATTATTTTACAGGAAATTTTGATGGTAATAATAAGATTATAAGCAATGTAGAAATTGAAAATGATGATGAATTAGCTGTTGGTCTTTTTGGTTATGTAGGTGATACAGGAACTAATCCTACATTTGTTACAATACAAAATGTAATTTTAAGTAATTGTACTATTACTGCTTCTAAAGCGGATTCAAGTAAAACCTCAGCAGGTGCAATATTGGGAATTGGTAGAAATGTAACAATTTCTAATTGCCATTCTATTAATAATAAAATTACCGCCTATAATAATGCAGGAGGTATTGCAGGGTCTATTACAGAAGGTAGTGTTGTTATAGAAAAATGTTCTAATACTGGAAGAAATGGTAAAGTATTTAGTAATGGTGCGGGAAGTACAATTATGACTACCGCTGGTGGTATACTCGGATATGTTATTGGACAAACAGAAAGTAATGATGAAAATTCATCAAGAGTTAGTTTATATGTAACAATTGAAGAATGTTATAATACTGGATATGTTGTGGCAGGAGATGATGAAGCAACTTCTGACGAAACACTTCCATTATACGCCTATGCAAGTGGTATTTTAGGTACGGCTGGGAAAATTGCTGATTATACAAAAGCCGAAATAACATATGTGGAAAACAAATATGTTAATGTTAATAATTCATATAACAAAGGAAATATTTTAGCCAATGCAATGGTTCCAAAACCAGTAGATAATGCCTATATGGCTTTTAAAAATATTGATGGAAAACCAGTTAGAAATGAAGCATATAAAAAAGTCGGCACATATTATATGTTAAAGCAAGATTGTACAAGCCCTAATGCAGGATATAATGAAGATTTCTTTTACTACATTTATGGTATAAACTTATATGTTTTATGTCGCCAAGCTTATGCTTCTGGAATATCTACAAATACTAATATTAATGGTTGTTATAATGTAGGAGAAATTAATAACAACGAATCAGATATAGCTACAATTGCTAAAAGTGAACAATATAGACTAGATTATACAATTGTCACAGGTACAAGCAATGTGGGTGAAAAATCTTCTTATACTGGAGATACTTCTAATGATGTTTATGGTGAAAGTTATAATTTAAACGCAATGTCAAATTCTAATGAAAATTATGAGATATATCATACGTCAGGTGATGCTAATTATGAAAGGATTAGGTCAACATTTTTAAAACTTTTATCGGATGGCAAAACAATTGCCTATGAAGATAAAGAGGTTCTTTCTGATGTTTCAATTGGGGCAGGAATAGGCTTTGGAGTTGGAGCTGTTGGAGTTGGTTCAGTTATACTCGCAGTTGGAATGATACCTGGCATAGGATGGGCAGCTGTTGGAGTTGCAGCAGTAGGAGCTTTAATAGGATGGGTGGCCGGCTCTGATCCTAGAGAAACATATGATTTATTAAAGGTTGTAGATCCTAATGACACTTCAATAGAAAACAAAATTTACATTAATGATGAAGTCTTTGGAAGTGGAACCTATACTATTGCTAATTCTAATTTAAATAATTCTGATTTTTATACCACAAAATCACATCCAAATTATTATGATACTGATTCTTATGTGGCTCCTTTAGGATATTCTTCAAACATTACAAGTTCTTATTTCTTAGAAGATAAATGTAATGTAAGCTCTTCTGATAAATCGGGATATAATTTTGGTAATAATAATTTAGGAAATGATTATAATTCAAAAAGAACTTTGGAACAATTAACAAATGAATATGAAAATAGTGATACCTATAAATCTGAAACAACAATAAATTATAGTTATATTTCAGAAGATTCAATTGATGGATATTATACATATTATTTGCCTGAAGATGAAATAACGGTAAGTAAAAGTAATGTTTCTTTAATAGGAAATGAAGCAAACAAAGAATATACATTAATAGATCATAAAGGACAACAATATTTATATTATAATAAAGTTTATGATGTTGGTAGTGCTAGTGAAAATGAATTGATAAGCTATGCTTGGCAAATAGATGGACAAATTAATTCTGCTTATTCTATGGATGATTACATTGTTATAAAAATGCCAAATGGTGATAATAATGGCATCATGATTCCAATAAATCAAAAATATGTAAAATTGTATTATAAAAATGAAAATGATTTAACTCCAATTTATGAGACTTCAGATGATAATAAACCTGTGCAAATAGGGTGGAACATTAAAAATCCTTATGTAGTTATTTATGATGTTCCAGGTAATTATTCAAATCCTATTCATGTAAGATTATCAGATGAAATATACATAAGTTTAGAAGATTACACAGAAGCTGATATGGTATTAAACTATGATGGCAAATATGCAGGCATGTTCAGGCTTCAAGGTGCATTAGAAATATCAGAACAAGTCAGTCTTGACAATATTAGTAAAATTGAATTTAATGAAGTTGATGTTGCTATACAATATTCATTAAAAACTTCTTCAAATTCTGCTACTAATTTATATATTGGAAAACTAATTGAAGAGAGTTATGCTATCAACTTTAATAATACTGAAAATAGAGCGTATTTTACTTTTAATAATGGGTATGATGAAGATAATTTAATTAGAGAAAGTTCATTGTATGTTTATAATCAAGGAGCAAATGGAAGTCATTCCACAATAAGAATTAATCCAAACTATTTGTTCCCTGAAGGACAAGATATTACAGAAAGTTCATTAATATACAAAATCTACAGAGAAACAGCGGATAGAACTGCATATGTAATTGGATTTTTAAGAGAAAGAAAAATATCTGCAGATCCTAATGTTGCTAAAATAGACAGGGTTAATGGTACGATTACTGTTAATTATTGGAGCATAGGGGCTGATACAAGTCCTTGGAATATTGATCCAAATGGTGTTGTAAATGAGGGATTACCTTATCTTAAAAACTTACCAATTGAATACACATATTTAAATAAATCTGAAAACAATAATTATACAATATATACCACTCCTAAAACAGAAGGTACTGTATTTGAAAAAGTAGATGGTGGCCCTAAATTGAGCATTTTCGATAGTTATCAAATTATAAATGAAATTCCTTACATTGCTTCTATAACTCAAAAAGGCGAAAATGAGGATGAAGATATAGTTATAAATATTGTTTTTATAGAAGAAATTGTAGAGGAACAACAAGGTCTGACTACAAAAAAATATCGATATTGGACATCTTGGGACCAATTTTATAGCAAAACTTTTGAGGCTGAGGAGGCTAATTATTATAACTATACTACTATTTACAATGGACTATTGTTTAAAAAATGATTTAAAGTAAAGAAATTTTAGTAAAAAACTAATTATCGGAGAAAAGAATGAAAAAATTATTTGGGGTGTTGTGTGGTGTTATTTTAGCAGTCAGTGGGCTTTTGCTCACTGCCTGCGGTGACCCATACAAAAATATGAAAATAGTTACAGATTTTACAAGTCTGGAAATGATAGTTGGCGAAGAACGTCAGCTTACTGTTTCCGTGGAAGGAACACCGAATGGTGTAAGTAATGAAGTTAATTTAAGCCCTGACGGAGAATTTATTACCATTCTTTCTTCTGAAAAATTGAGTGCTGGAAGAACTCGCTTTACTATTAAAGCATTAACTTCTGGTGAAGGAACTATAACTATTAGAACATTGGAGGGCGGTAAAACATTAGATATTTATGTTAATGTTAGTGAAAATATTGAGAACTTTGTGAGAAATAGCACAAATGCTTTTGTTGTAAGAGAAAATGGTTTTGAAATGGATTTAAGCCCTAAAAAGTTATTTACTTTTACACCTTCAAGTTCAGTTCAAACAGATTTAAACTATTTTTACACAGTTGGTGATACAGATTATCAAGTTTCTAAAATTGTAAGTGAAAATATAATAGAAAATGATGAAGAAGTTTTATATGTTAGAATTTATACTTTAACAGGAGATATTTTTAACATAAATGAAAATACTTTTACTTTAAAAGCAATATCTGTTTTTAACTCTTCATTGGAACAAACTTTTATAGTTGATGTAATTGAAAATATAAGTGTTAATAAATTACAACTAACAGCTCAGGGAGGACTTGAAATAGTAAATCCTTCAATCATTCTACCAAAAGGACAAGAACCTACAGGAGATGAGGAAACAGAAGTTTTAAACGAAATTAAATTGGTTTCAAATGATTCATCTAGAGCTAATGTTGAGGTTGAACTTGTTTTAAATTCTACTACTGAAAATGTTGAAGTAAGTGTAAAAACAGGGTTTTCAATTGTAGAAATTGAAGAAACAACATTAAATTCATTTAAGTTTAAACTTCAAGCAGTATATGTTGGCGAAGATACTTTAACGGTAACATTAAACTATATTGATTATGAAGGCTATTCTGTTGTTTTAGAATATGTTATTCAAATTGTTAGCGCTCCGAATTCTGTTAAAGTAAACGAATTAGATGATGGTGAAATTATTCAACTTTATGATGTAAATTATAATGTTTCAATTGCAAGTGTAAATCTTACACCTATGGTTTTTTCTACTGATTCAACATTTACTCAAATATCAATAGATTTTTGCGATATAAATGGAAATAGAATTGATAATTGGTCTGAATATTTAACCCTTTCATATCAGAATATAACAAGAAATCCAGATGAAAACGGATATGTTATTCTTCCTAGTGCAGACTTTGAAAATAATGTTCTTATAAGCCCTATAACATTACTTGGTAAAAAAGTTTATGATGGAGAAAACGGAATTTATATTCGTTTCGAAGTTTTAAGCCAATATTTATCGGAAGAAAAGGTTCAAAATGTATATCAAATCAATATTGTTCCTGGGGCAAAAGATTTTGAAGTTAATTATCCAAATGGACAAGATGTTTTATATTTAGATTTAAACGATGAAGAGCAAGTTAAAATATTTGAAGACTTTAACATTACAGAAGGTGCATATTGGGGCTTGTTTACATATAGATATTCAAATGCTTCTTATTTTACAGTTGAACAAATTATTGAAAATGGCGAGCCACAACTTGCTTTAAAAATTACACCAATTTCTGTGGGTAGTGGAGGTAAGGTTACTATTTATTTGCCAAATGGTCGTTCTGCTGAACTTAGGGTAAATGTTGAAGCTTCTGTTAAATCTTCAAGTTTTGGGATTGAAACTAATGATAATATTGTTAAATTTCAAGAAGATGAAACAAATAAAAACACCTTTTATCTTACTCTAATGGATAAAGGCGACAGTTTAGAAACATTATTTAAATATATAGCTACTCCGTCTATGGCAACATTATATTCAGGAGAAGCAAGTATAGCCATTTATAACGAAAATGAAATAGATTTAGATTATGAATATTCTGGTTATAGTGACACTTTAAGTATAATTCCAACAATCTTAGATGGGTATATTTCTGAATTTACTATTAATTTAACTATTTCTCTTGGAAAAATTCAAGATTTTAAAATAATTTCTGAAAATGAAACAATAACTTACACTATTATTGTAACAGTTTATATTCCTATAAAAAATATAAGTTTTCAACAAGATGTATCTGGAAACTTACAAAGTGTTACTAATCTTCCAATTTATAATTTAGATACTGCAAGTTCAAATGGTGTTGGATATTATTATGGAATTACAAATAGATATTCTAAGGTTTTAGTTTATCCAGCTGTTACATTATTCTCTGGAGTAACATTAGTTGGAACAGAATTGTTGAAATATATAACTAGTGTAGACAAGAATAATAGTTATAGTTTTAAAACATCTATAATGAGTGGAAATTTAACCCTTGTTGATGGAGAACAATTTGCTATACAAGGTGATGAAACTGCATATTCAACAGGTTTAATTAATTTTGGAAGTTATAATATAAATCAAAACGATTTAAGTTTGAGAATAATTTGTAATTCAGGCGATATATCTGGACCAGGAAGCAAATATTGGTTTTCATTTAATTTAAATTTATTAGGAATTGATTATTATGCTCTTCTTAATTTAGAATTACAATCTTTTACTAGACTTGATTCAATTGGTCTTTACAATT
>CALVOB010000002.1 GCA_944350095.1 uncultured Clostridia bacterium | reverse complement strand
CATCACATTTAAACAAAGCAGTTTCTAATAATCTTACATCGGCGGGGACTATATCACCTGCCTCCAACACAACTACATCACCCACAACTAATTCAGAACTTGAAAGTTTTATTAGTTCGCCATCTCTCAAAACCTTTGCTTCTGGCTTAGTCATTTTCTTTAAAGCTTCCATGGCAGTTTCTGCTTTTTGTTCCTGAACAAATCCAATTATTGCATTTAAAAAAACTATGGCTAAAATTATAAGCCCGTCCACAAGTTCACTTGTTGATTTTTCAGCTATGGCAATTCCAATTGATACCGCGGCAGCTAAAAGTAAGATGATTATCATAACATCTTTAAACTGAGCTAAAAATTTTAAAATCCAACTTTTTTTCTTAGTTTCGCCCAAAGTATTTGTCCCGTTTTTTTCAAGACGATTTTTTGCCTCAACGGAATTAATACCTTCTATTGCACTATTAAATTGTTTTAAATTTTCCTCTATTGTAGAGCTATAAGATTGCTTCATAGTTGTATTATATTAATATTTAAGACATTTTAGCAAATTTTTTTTAAACTTTTAAATTAAAATTGCAATTTTTTTTAATTTGGTATATAATTTTCAAAAAAAGGAGGACTTTTATGCAAGAAAAAGAAAGCAGAGTGGCACTACTTGAAAAGCCTGTTATAACGGAAAAGGCTGTTGAAGTAGAAAAAAGTGTTCAAGCTGATACACAAAAGCAATCTGAAATGAACTTAAAAGAACTGAAAAAAGAAAAACTTTTTACTTCAACTGTAATTGAAACTCCTAATTATGATTTTATTGAAGCCTCCGCACCAATTCAAGAAGTTAAACCTTTAACACATCCAAGAAAAGACCCAAAATATAGATTTAGATTAATTGTAGCAGTTTACTGCATTATTGTAGCTATTTGTTCAGTTTGGATTATTTCAAATGCTGTTGAAATGAATAGTTTAAACTCAAGCATAACTCAATCAAATTCTGAATATATGATAAATGAGGCTCAATATATTTTAAAGATAAGTGAGCTAGATGCCGTTCAGCCTGACGAGGACGGAAGTTTATCACCAATTGCTCCTGAAAATATTTTTGGTGTGCAAGCAGAAAAGTTATCCGAACCTACTGACCCAACAATTAGTACAAGCTGGTTTGATAAGGTTTGCAATTGGCTGTCTGGTATATTTGGAGGCTAAGTGTTAAAAAAATTTAATCTACACTCACAACAAAAGAGGATATTAGCATTAATTTTGCTGATATCCTTTATTTTTTGTATTTTATTAATAAGATTAGGAGTAGTTCAACTAATTAATGGTGCATGGCTTCAAAGCAAAGCTACAGACCAATGGACGCGTGACCTTCCATTAAAAGCAGAGCGTGGTAAAATATACGATAGCAAAGGCTCTGCTCTTGCGGTGTCTTACACTACTTATAATATTTACACGAGAGCAAGAGAGATAGAAAATCCAAAAGAAACTGCAACATTTCTAAGCAATATTTTAGATTTAAATTATCAAAATGTTTATAACAAGGTTACAAACAAAAAACAATCGGAATTTTTAATAAAAATGCAAGTAGAAGAAGAAATAGCAAAAGAAATAATTGATAAAAATTTATCAGGTGTATATTTATCACAAAATACTAAAAGATACTACCCTTATGGCGACCTTTTAACTCAAATATTAGGTTTTACTACCATTGATAACATAGGTCAAGCAGGTATAGAGCTTTACTATAACGATATTTTAAAAGGCACAGATGGAAAAAGTTTAGTCCAATCAGATATTACAGGTCAAGAATTAGATAATACCCTTTCATACTACATTCCTGCAATTGCGGGTTGTGATATAACTCTAACGATAGATGCAAAAATTCAATTAATAGTAGAACAAGCATTAAACAAGGTAATGCTTGAACAACAAGCCAAGAGTGCAACGGCAATAATTATGAAAGCTAATTCTGGCGAAATTGTTGCAATGAGCACTAAACCCAGCTTTGATTTAAATGATGTTCCACGAAATGACCCAAGTTTACTTTTAGAAACAGTAAAAAATAAGGCAGTTGTTGATGTATACGAGCCAGGGTCAACATTTAAAATTTTAACTATGGCAGCAACATTAGAAGAAAGTACAGCCAATGAAAATAGCAGATTTTATTGCGGTGGTTCTTGTACAGTAGATGGCGAAAGAATAAAATGTTGGAAAAGTATAGGTCACGGAAGCCAAACTTTAGCAGAGGGACTTGCTAATTCATGCAACTGCGTTTTTGTGGACCTTGCTTTAAGACTTGGAGTAGATACTTTTTATAATTATTTTTCAGATTTTGGCCTTGGACAAAAGACAGGAGTTGAAATAAGCGGAGAAAGTGCTGGAATTATTATGAACAAAAGCACAGCAAAACGAGTTGACCTTGCCAGAATGGGCTTTGGTCAAGCAATAGCGGTCACTCCTTTGCAACTAATAACAGCGGTGTGTTCTGCGGTAAATGGTGGAACACTTTATAAGCCTTATATGATAGAAAAAATTGTATCCCCAGACGGTATAACAATAGAAGAAAACACAAAAACTCCAATAAGACAAGTAGTAAGTTCACAAACATCAAGCATTTTAAATGAAATGCTAGAAGGAGTTGTTTCTAAAACGGGTAAATACACCTTTGTTCCAGGTTATGAAATTGGAGGAAAAACAGGAACATCACAAAAATATGAAAATGGAAGCATAGCAAGAGGCAAATATGTATCAAGTTTTATAGGAACATACCCAGCATCAAATCCTGAATATGTTATGCTTTTACTTGTAGACGAACCAGGAGCAGGAGCATATTATGGAAGTGTAGTAGCATCACCTTATGCAAAAGAAATTTTTTCAGGAATGTTTGAATATCTTGGAATAGAGCCAGACGACCCTACCCTAGCAAGCGAAGAAATAGAGACAATAACAATGCCAGACCTTATAGGGCAAAGCCTAACAAAAGCAGTAAAAAGATTAGCCGAACTAGGAATTCAGTATGAAATAGATGGCAATGGCTTAACCATAACAAATCAGCTTCCACCTGCTGGCACAAAGATAAAGATTACGGATACAGTAGTTATTTGTACAGATTAAAAATAGAGTTTGATAAAATTATATAAATTAAAACTTGTAAAAATAAATATTAAAAGTAATGAAAATTATTTTTGTTTCTTAAAAATATAATTAATTAATATAAAAATATTCATTACAAAATATCATGGATATATAAAAAAGTTAAAGAAATAATCTTTAACTTTTTTATTGCATTAAAAGTTTTTTATAATTTCTTGATTTTTTAAAACTATAAGCTTTTTATGCTTTTGTTTCTAAATCTTTTTTATATTGATTTATGCTTTTTACTATATTATTTATTACACGCTCTTTATTTAGCCACCAATCTCTACTCCAAACACGCATTATGTTCCACCCACGCGAACGAAGAAATTTGTTGTGGAAAACATCTCGTTCTAACACGGATTCTGAACTTTTGTAAGCTGTATAATCACATTCAATGCCTATTAAATAACGATCTAATGTTTTATCATAAACTGCAACTGGTATCTTGTACTCTGTATTCCCTAAATTTGTTTCAACAGTATAACCTAGTTTTGTTAGCTCCGCTTTTATTTCGTTTTCTAACTGATTTACAACAGTTATTTCGCTAGTTTGGGGCAAAGCTGGTTTAAAACTGTCTAAAACATAGCCTATTTCTTTTGGTTTTTTATTAGAAACTGCCCTTACATAAGTTAAATAACTTTTAAAAATCTTAGGGCCGGCATTTTTAGTCCCCTCAACTGCAAGTTCTTCGGGTTCTATGCTTGTAATAACATAAATTTTTTCTTTTGCACGCGTTACAGCAACATTTAATCTATTTTCTCCGCCTTCAACAGAAAGAGGCCCAAAATGTGCAACAACTTTTCCGTATTCATTTCTTGCGTATCCAATACTAAATATTATAATATCTCTTTCATCACCTTGTACATTTTCTAGATTTTTTATAAATAATGAAGTGTCTTCATTATCTTCCTTTCTATTAAGCTCTTTTAAGTATGCATCACGGAAAGCAGAGTCCTTTTGACATTCTTTATCTATTGCATCTTCTATTGCATTTTCTTGTTCTGTGTTAAATGTTACAATACCAATAGAGGATTTGTTTCTTTTGTTTTTAATGAGCTTCTTTAATAATTGTACAACAGCCTGTGCTTCTTCTTGATTTTTTCTTCCAAGCCATCTACCATTAACTTTTATTCTCTCTATTGGTTTATTTCCTACATTTTTAGTGACATTTGGTGCAATTTGAAGTTTGCCATCATAAAAAGCATAGTTTGAAAAGTTGATTAATTCTTCACTCTTACTTCTATAATGATATGTAAGGTTTGTACTATTATATCTTGAAGTTGCCAAATCCAATAAGCTTTCAACCTCTAATGCTGCTTGTGTAGCAAGGTCTAAATCGTCATCATCATTGCCAAGATATCGCTTAACAAAGGTTGCAGTTGGTCTAAGTTGTTTTGAATCTCCTGCCACAACAATGGCTTTTCCTCTATAAATAGTTGGCAAAGTGTTTTCTATAAATACCTGACTCGCTTCGTCAAACAAAATTATATCAAACATGTTGTTTTTTAATGGAAAAATTGTAGATACACTTTCTGGCGACAATAACCAACATGGAAATAATTTTAATAAAAAATCGCCATATAATTCCATAGTCTTCCTAATTGGAAATAAGCCTTGTTGTTTTGTTATTTGATATAAATAATCTTTATTTTCAGGACTATTATAATAATAGTCTACATATTCTTGTTTAAATTTGTTGATACAAAGCTTTTCTGAAATTTCTTTTTCTTCTTTCTTCAAAGATAAAATTCTGTTGCAAATATTTTCAAAATCGATAATTTTAGAAAGTTTATCTTTGTTTAATTCTTCATATTTTATAGTTTCATGATATACTCTAATTCCTAATATTTTACTAAGAACTTCTTTAAATTGTCTTAAAGTTTTAGAGTAATTATAAGCAAAATCTAATATAACGCGTTCATCTTCCGTCATGCCTTGAAGCGACATATTAATATCGCGAATTTCAACATAATCATCTAACGCATTCAACAAAAGTTTTAAATATATGGTGTTTCCATTAATTATGTTATCTACTGTCATAAGATAACCGCGTCTATCTAAAACTTTGTTTAAAAGGTCATATCCGCTAAGATAAACATTGATATCATTTAAAGTGCTTTCAAATTGCTTAGATATCTCTTCCTCTTTTTCAGCAGTTTTCTTTTTATAATAAGGATATAAAAAGAATGCAACTTTTGAAATATCATACGCTCTATAAAGTTTAGGATTATCTAACCTTGAAAGCATTTTTACAAGTGGTTTTAAGCCCTTGCCTTCTTGAATATCATTTTCTATTGAATAAACCATTAGTTGACGAGCGTGAGCATGACTTCCTGTATCAAATGGAACAATATTTTTTTGAACCATTTCTTTAAGTTTAGTTTTCATTTGATTTATTACATGAATTTCAACTTTTGGCTTAATATAATCAATAATAGGATTACTCTTTTTTAATTCTATGTATCTATAATACATTTCAGCTTTATTTTTTTCATCTATAAGCCTTAGTGTAGAATATAGTCGCTTATAATCCATATCCATTAATTCGGAATTTTTAAGCATTTGTTTATAAATAGTATAGTCTAAACTTTTTTTACCTATTTTTGCCGAACTAGAATACATTTCTTGAAGTGTCAATCCAAAAGGTGTTCTTGTAAAGAGTGTGTCTGAAATAGTTTGAAGGTCAGCTGTTTCTTTTTTTAGTTCACTTTCAACTTTATCATATTCAGAATAATCTTCGCCCTCTCTATAACTATTCAAAACTGCGTTATGCATTTGAGAGCATCTTTCATAAAATTCAACCTTGTTTTTTTCCGCATCAGTTATAAACATGCATTTAGAGTTTAAGCCCTTTAAACGATTGAAAACAACATCAAGAGCCGCCTTTTTTTGTGATACAACTAAAACTCTTTTATCCTTACATATAGCATCGGAAATAATATTGACTATGGTTTGAGATTTTCCTGTTCCAGGCGGTCCATATATAACCATATTACCAAACTGATTAAGCTTTTTTATAGCCTCCTCTTGTGCATAATCCAAATCGTTTATTGTATAAACACGAGTATCCTCTGTTTTTAATTTTTTAAATTTTTTACCTTCAAGAAGTTGGTCTATTGCAGAAGAAGAAAGACTCTTTTTTTCAAGCAAAGTGTAATCATTATAAATAGCATTTGCAAGTGGAAATCTTCCAAGCACACATGCATTTACAACTTTTAAATCTTTATCATTTGATTCTTTAATGCTTTCAAAATTTATAAGTTTTTCAGAAAACTTTTCATCTAAATCAAATTTATATCCAAAAGCAGATAAATATGATAGTACATCTTTAACACTTTTTAATTTATAATCTGTAAGTCCATCAAATTCAGTTAACATACCTTCACTATTTATTCTATGTTCCTTTGCATAAGCTAGCAATAAAACTTTGTTAAATTGAACATAGTCATCTTGTTTTAATTCTAGGCTTACTTCACTATCACTTTCAACATTTATTGTTACAGGAAAAAGTATAAGTGGTGCTTTAACTTGAATATCTTTATTAATCTGACCAACAACAAAAGGATAGCCAACAAAAAGTTCGTATCTTCCCGTTTCCTTACTAAATTCTTCAATTTCTCTTTTTAATGATTTTAAGCTAGAAACTTCTGATAAAATTGTTTTTTTAATTTCTTCCCTTTTAAGCCTTTCACGCCTTAAATTTTCATTGCGTTTTTCTTCTAAACTTAAATTTCTCGCATTATTAAATAAAGATTTTATGTTTTCCTCTAATTTAAAGTTTTTAAATATTCTATCTTTAATATCTTTTTTAATTAATGGAAAATTTAATTTTTTCCCTTTCCAAATAAATGTGAAAAAATCATCGAAGACTTCTTTATCATCTGCAATAATTTTCCCTATATCATAAGAGTATTTTTTACTTATTTTTCTAGAATATAAACTTCTATTTTTACCACTAATCTCTATTAATCTTTCTTTATAATATTTATATATTGGTTTCATAATTTATCCTTTAAAATAAATATATCAAAATTGTTTAATAATTTCAAGTGTCCTAAAAAAATTATATAAAAATTATTTAAAATACATAAAAAAAGATTTTAAAAATAAATTTAAAATCCTTTTTATTCTTTTATAATGGCAAATCTTTTTTATCAAAAGTGAATATTCCAATAATAAATGTTATTACTCCTATTCCCAATAAAATCCCAAATTTCCACAAATAAGAAAGCGTGCCTGCTAAAATAGAAGTTGTATCAAAGAAAGTTATTATAGATAGATAGTTAAAGAAATTCATAGCATCTATTCTCATAGCAGATGGCACAACATTAGAACCAAACAAACCTAAAATTGTACATACTAACATAAAGATTGTTAATCCACCACCTATAGATAGCGAATATTTAGTTCTGTTGAAAATAGCCGAACACATAAAGCAAAAACCTGCAAAGGCAAACATTGTTAAAAATGCCCCAAGATTAAATAATAATATTTCAGCAAAATTAATTGCAAAATTATTTCCGCCTACTATCCACACCGATAACACACTTACCGCCGTCACAATAGCAAACATTGATAGTAATGCAAAAAGCATATAAGCCATTTGTGTAACAGTAACACTTCTCCTTTTAGTCGGAGTAGAAAGAACATAAGCCATAGAACCAGAATCTACCTGTCCTGCAAGTAATCCATTTGCAACCATTATTACAAATACCATAGGTAGTAACAATCCAGCAATTCTATAAAATATAGAACCAATAATTAGCCCGTACATGTCCATATCTCCAAGTTCTTCTAAGGCAACAGCAACCTTTTCTGGAATTTGGTCAGATATACTTTTGGTAGCTTCAATTTTAGCATCTTCTGCCGTTTCCCCTTCAGCTAACCAAAGTTGATATGTGCTTATTGCAGTATTAGAAATAACTTTTACAGAAACAGCATATTGTTTTGCCTCATCTTCAGTAGCTCCCTCTTCTATTTGACTGTCATGTACCATTGTATACATACTGTTGTTAACATAACTTTTTGCGTAGTTTTTATAATCTGTCTGTTTGCCCACTTCCCCAAGATTTACTACCATTAACTTTGCTTGTGCTTTTGCTTCAACAGCTTCACTTAAAGCTTCTTCTTCAGTTTTTCCTTCTTCAACGGCAACAGAATAAGCATTGTCATATACAGTTAAATAATAACCTTCCATTAATAAATCTTTTCCTGTAAGGTCAGCATTTTCATTATGTGCTAAAAGAACATTTACAAGTAAAATTTTTAAATCTTCTACATTTACATCAGGCATAAACATTTCTATCATGCCACCATATTGTACTATAAAAGCATCAACTTTTTCTTGGGCGATTTGTTTTATTGTAGATTTATTAGGTTCAGCTCCATTTTCAGTTTCATAATTAGTTAAAGCTGCATCAAAATCTGAAACTAAATTATTGATAAATGTAGAGCCAACACTAGAAAAAGTATCCATTTGGTCATTTGTTTCAGCAGTTGTCAAATATAATTCATATAAATCAACAGAATTATCTTTTAAATATGCTTCTTGGTCTGCTTGAGTAAATACATCTTTTAAAGAATCTCTAATATCATTAATACCCAAATTCCCAAGCACAATTATCACAATAGCAAGCATAACACAAGTAGCAACCGTAACAGCCACCCACTTTATCCAGTTAGCTTTCATTGTTTGTTTAAATAGCGCTTTACTAAACATTTTTTCCCTCCTTATATTTTGATAGCACTTCTTTAAAATATTTTTCTAGGTTGTGCTTTACCTCGGAAATAAATTTTACTTCAAACTTTTTTAAATCTTTAAATAATTTATTAATATCTTTATCTAAAATTTTTATTGTAACTTGATTATATTTTTCTTGAATTCTTGTAATATCATATTTAAGCTTTTTAAATTTTTCAAAATCAAGATTATTAGTAAACTCTATTTTATAATATTTAACATCGGAATTTTTAAGCGAATTAATATCCGCAATATCAACTATTCTTCCATTGAATATTAAGGCAACTCTATCACATGTTAATTCTAATTCATCAAACATCTGGCTACTCATAAGAATTGTCCTTCCAGCCTTTTTCTCTTCTAGAATTAAGTTTAAAAAGGTTTCTCTCATTAGCGGGTCAAGTCCTGTACTTGGTTCATCTAAAATAAGAATATCCTTGTCAGCCATAAGCGCTGCAACTATTGCAGTTTTTTGTTTCATACCTTTGCTCATGCGTTTTAAATTTGCAGAAGGATCTAGTTGTAATCGCTTTATAAGATAATCAGCCTTATCCATATTTTTCAATCCCAAAAGTTCAGCTTGATTCTTTAAAAATGTAATTCCATCTCTTAAATCTGGAAAAGCAATTTCACCGGGAATATATTCAACAAATTTTTTTATTTCACAAGAATCATTCCATGCATCCATTCCCAAAACTTTTACAATTCCGCTTCTAGATTTTAAAAAACCCATGATATGCCTT
Source organism: uncultured Clostridia bacterium (assembly GCA_944350095.1). Taxonomy (GTDB): domain Bacteria; phylum Bacillota; class Clostridia; order Christensenellales; family UBA1242; genus Caccopulliclostridium. Next base: position 1,620 of record CALVOB010000002.1, on the reverse strand, counting down.
ATTGTAGTAGTTTTTCCACTTCCATTTGTACCTACAAAGCCAAAGGTTTCGCCTTTTTTTACGCTAAACGAAATATCAAAAATTCCTTTACCTTCACCATAATCTTTCGTCAAATCTTTAACTTCAATTATTTCTTCTTCCATAGCGTGCCTCCAAAATCCTTATCTTCTCTATAGAATTGCATGAAATAATCCTCTAAAGTATATTTATTTTCTTTAAAAGATTTAACATTAAATTCCGAGAGTTTGTCTATAAGCTCGTTTATATCCTTATCATTAACAGCTATATTAACTTTTAAAGTTTCAGGATTAGAAGATAATATTTCAACTTTTTTAATTGTTTCACTTTTTTTCTTTGCTTTAGGAAAAGCTTCTATCATTTTTTCGAAGTTTTGTTTATTTGGCAATTCCACTTCAAAACATTTGTTTTGATTATGTTTTATTTTGGAAGTTTCAAATCTTGAAACAATTTTGCCATCTTTAATAATAGCAATATCGTCACAAGTAGCTTCAACTTCATTAAACATGTGAGACGATAACAAAATTGTTTTCCCTCTTTTCTTCTCTTCTTTAACAAAATCAATAAAAACTTGTTGCATAACAGGATCAAGCCCGCTAGTTGGTTCATCTAAAATAAGTACATCAGGGTCGCCCATAAAAGCAGTTACTATAGCAAGTTTTCTTTTATCTCCAAGGCTCATTTTTTTTGTTTCACCAGACGGATTAAGTTTAAGCATTTCAAGAAGTTTATTTAAAAGGTCTTTATTATCCACTTTTCTTAAATCAGACATCATCTTAATAAATTCCCAGCCTGTCAAGCCCTCAGGTAAAGCAATTTCACCAGGAAGATAGCCAACGCTTTCCAATATCTTATAATAATTATGAAAACTTTCTAGTCCAAAAACCTTAGTACAACCTTTCTGAGGTTTAGAAAATCCCATAATATGCCTAATAGTAGTAGATTTACCAGCCCCATTAGGTCCCAAAAATCCAAAAACCTGTCCTTTTTCCACATTAAAAGAAACATCAAAAACGCCACGACCATGTCCATAATCTTGTGTCAGGTTTTCCACATCAATAACAGCCATAAAACCTCCTTTTATAGATTAATAAACAAACTTTATACAAATATAGTATATATTTAAAATAATAAATAAGCAACTAAAATATTAATTTAAAAAAAGAATGATAAAAATTCTTGACAAAATTAAGTATATAAAATATATTAATAACGGGTTCAAAAATTTGCTAAGGCGAGCAAATATTATGGATTGTATAGATGAAGGGTAAAAAAACTTATGAATGGCTAAATGGTGAAGGAAAAGATTATATGCGCAAAATTAAAATACTTGCTAATGCAACATGAAAAAGTTGCAGAAACAATATCTGCACCTCCTTGGTAAAAAAGAAAATGGCAAAATTTACCACTTAAAAATCAATAAATTTTCACACAAAAAATTGAATATGCTAATGTAGCACAGTCGGTAGTGCACCGCCTTGGTAAGATAAAAAATGCCAAATTTTACCACTTGAAAAACAAGAAAATTTAACTCAAAAACTAAATATGCTAATGTAGCACAGTCGGTAGTGCACCGCCTTGGTAAGGCGGAGGTCACGGGTT
>CALVOB010000001.1 GCA_944350095.1 uncultured Clostridia bacterium | reverse complement strand
ATAAAGAAAATGAAACGATAGAATTTAGGGAAAAATATAGAAACCTTGATGTACTTATGATAGATGATATTCAATTTATATCGAATAAAACTAGCACGCAAGAAGAATTTTTCCACACTTTTAATGAACTTTATCAAAACAACAAACAAATTATCATTTCGTCTGATAGACCTCCAAAAGAAATTGCAACCTTAGAAGAAAGATTAAGTTCAAGATTTACTTGCGGACTTATTCAAGATATTCAAAGTCCAGATTTTGAAACAAGGGTAGCAATTTTAAGAAAAAAATCTCAGCAAGAAAGATATCTTATTGAAGATGAGGTAATTGAATTTATTGCCGAAAAAGTTGATACAAATATTCGTGAAATGGAAGGTCTTCTTGCAAAAGTATATTTCTTTGCCACTCTTTTAGGTAAAAAAATAGCTGGCATAGATGAGGCAAAGGAAGCTTTAAAGGAAACAATTGAAAAAAAGAAAGAAGATTTAAATCCTAATATCATAATTGAATGTGTGTGCGATTACTTTAATATTTCAAAAGCTGACATTGTTGGAAAAAAGAAAAGCAAGGAAATTGTTGAACCAAGAATGATAGCTATCTATCTTATTAGCGAACTAATTGATATTCCTCTTATTTCTATTGGTAAATATTTTGGTGGTCGTGACCACACAACAATTATTCACGCAAGAGATAAAATTACAGACCAAGTTAAAAATAACATAAGAATGGCTAACACTGTAAAAGATATAAAAAATATGTTTTCTGACTACATAAAAAAATAATTTTACTTTTCCACATTTTTGATAGTTTTATGTGGATAAAAAATTTTAATTATAAACAAAGTTATCCACAAAAATTTAATCAATATATTGAAAAAATTTTTTATATATATTATAATAAATTATACTTTAAATAGTATCATAGATTTGCCACTATATATTGTGTTCACAAAAAGTTGTCCACATATTCACAGCACTTAATATTATTAATACTATTTAAATATTAAAAAAATAATAATAAAGAGAGAGGCGAAAAATGAAAGTTATTTGCGACGGACTTGAACTTTGCGATGCAGCTATTACTGTTAATAAAGCAATTGGTACAAGAACAACTAATCCTATCTTAGAAGGTATTAAACTTGTTGCAGAAGAGGATACATTAACTTTAAGTGCAACAGATTTAGAACTTTCAATAGAAAAGAAAATCAGAGCAGAGGTTAAAGAAGAAGGAGAAACTGTTGTTCCTGGTAAATTTTTTACTGAATTTATAAAGAAACTTACAGGCGAAAGTATAGAACTTAGCTTAAACGAAAAAAATCAACTTAAAATTAAATATACAGATAGCGAAAGTATGCTTCAATGTTATCCTGTTTTAGAATATCCTGGCTTTAAAAAGATTGAAAGTGGAGAATATTTTGGAATTAGTAAAAAAAGTTTTAAAGAACTTATCAACAAAACATTGTTTGCTGTTGCAGTTGATGATTCAAGACCTATTTTAAAAGGCGTTTTATTTGAAATTGAAGAAAAAGAAATTTTAGCTACTGCCTTAGACGGTTATAGGCTTGCTCATATTAAAAAAGAGTTAAATGCTAGCACTGTCAGAACTTCTGTTATCGTTCCAGCAAGAAGTTTATCGGAAATATCAAAATTACTTGATGACAGCGATGATATTATAAATGTGTACATTCAAAAAAATTATATTATGGCTGATTTCGGTGATTGTAAAGTTATTACTAGATTATTAGAAGGCGACTTTATCAACTATAATCAAATTATATCATCTTCATTTGAAACAGAGATTAACATAAATAAAAATCAATTTGAAGATGCTCTTGAAAGAGCTTCATTGCTATCAAAAATTGGTCAAAATAATTTAGTTAAATTTGAAATGAAAGACGACTTGCTTTGTTTAACTTCTAATTCTGAAATAGGTAACATAAAAGAAAATGTTAATATTGCTCTTAGAGGAAAGGAACTTGTTATTGCATTCAATGCAAGATATTTCATTGAGGCTCTTAGAGTTTTAACAGATGAATTTGTTACAATCAATTTTAATAGTTCTTCAAGTCCTTGCATTATAAAACCACTTCAAGGTGATGAATATTTATATTTAATTTTACCTGTTAGAATGATTAATTAACAAAATTTGTTGACAATAAAACGAGTTTAGGATATAATCGTCCTCGGACACTTGATATCCTAAACTTTTTTTAGGATATGTGAAAATTTTTTATGGAGGCAAGATATGAAAAGAACTTATCAACCTAAGAAGCGTCAAAGAAGTAAAGTTCATGGATTTCGCGAAAGAATGAGAACTCAAGGTGGAAGAAATGTTATTAAAAGACGCAGAAATAGAGGCAGAAAAAAATTAGCTGCTTAATTTAAGAGGTTTTTATGCTAAAAAAGAAAACCGACTTAAAAAAAATAGACACTTTAATTATATTTATAAAAAAGGTGAAAAAGTTTTTGGAAAACATATCAATCTATGTTTTTTAAAAACTAAGTACAAACCTTTTAAAGTGGGTTTTTCAGTTTCTAATAAGATAGGAAAGAGCACGGTTAGAAATAAAGTTAAAAGAAGATTAAGGGAAGCTGTTAGATTGAATTTTGATAAAATAAAGTCTACGCATAACCTAATTTTTGTTGCAAAAGATGGAATAGAAAATTTATGCTATAAAGATATTGAAAGTGAAGTATTATTCCTGTTAAAAAAGGCAGATTTAATTGTATAAATTTTATAGAATCATCATTCTTCCTATCGATTATTTTTTTATAGGGCTTGTATGGATATATAAATTATTTATTTCTCCATTAAAACCTAAAACTTGTAGATTTCAGCCTACTTGTTCAACATATATGATAGAGTGTATAAAAGTTTTTGGCTGTTTTAAAGGTATACTTAAAGGCATTAATAGGCTTTTAAGATGCACGCCAAATGGTAAATATGGGTATGACCCTGTACCAATAAATCTTAAAGGAGATGCTAAATGGCTTTTTTAAGCTCACTTTTAATAACCGCGCCAACTGGAGTTTGGCCAACTATAATTAATGCCTTTGAAGCTGTTGGTAACTATGCATGGGCTATTATACTTCTTACAATTTGTATAAAAGTTATAATGTCACCACTAGATTTTTTTAATAAGAAAATTTCAAGAAAAAATGCAAAAGTTCAAGCTGTACTTCAACCTGAAATGCTTAAAATTCAAAAGCAGTATGGTCATGATAAAAATTTATATAATCAAAAACTTTCTGAACTTTACAAGAAAAATAATTTTAACATAATGGGCTCTTGTATATTCATGCTTGTAAACTTCATTTTAGTTATAGTTATATTTTTAACGCTTTGGAATTCTTTAAATGCAATGGCAAATTTTAAAATTGCAGACCAATATAATACGCTTGAAACTGTATATGAACAAACTTATGAAACTTCATATAATAACTCTACTGCAATTACAGATGAAGAAAAAATTAAAGAAGCAAAATTGCAAGCAAATCAAGCAGTTAAAATTAAATATGATGAAATTAAAGATTCTTGGCTTTGGATTGATAATGTTTGGGTAAGTGAAACACCTTGGACAAATTCAATACCAGATTTTAATTCTTATCTTTCAATGATTGGAAATAAAGTTGATGTTTTAAATGAAGAAACAGGCGAATTTGAAAGTGTTAGCTTTAATGATTTAACGGAAGAACAACAACTAGAAATAAAGTCTAATTATGAAAAGGTTATGGACCCTTTAAGAGAAAGTACAGGCAGAGCAAATGGTTATTTAATTTTAACTATTTTAGCCGTAGGAACATCATTTTTATCACAATTTTTAAACGCATACAGAATTGGTAAAAAGGCAAAGTCCAGAAACGGAGATAGCCCAAAAAGTCAGATTTCAAACAAGATTGTCATAATAATTCTGCCAATAATCATGGGTATATTCACACTTTTCTATAACTCAATTTTCGCATTATATATTATAGTTGGACAAATTATTTCAATTATTACAGCACCTATAATCGATTTAATTATTGATAAGGTAGAAGAGAGAGCGGAAAATAAAAAAGAAGCAAAAGTAGTTGTTGATTACAGCAGAAAGAAGTAGGAGAAAAAGTATGATAGAATGTGAAGCAACTGGAAAAAATATAGAACAGGCAATAACAAATGCACTTTTTGAACTTAGAGCTTTAAGAGAAGATGTAGATATTAAAATATTAGACCAAGGTGGTTTTTTTAGAAAAGCAAGAGTATATGTTAAAATTTCTGATGATGCCATAGAAAAATATCAAAAGGTTAAAAAGCTTACAGAAGAAGAGAAAAAAGAAGAGAGTGATATTAAAAGCAATAGCACATTAGAAGAAAAAACAGAAAACATTGAAAAAGAAGAAAAAATAGAAGAACCTAATGAAGTTTTAAAAGAAGAAAAAAACATAGAAGATAAATCTGTTAAAAATAATTTTAAAAAGGATATAGACGAAGCTTCTCGTGGTAAATTATTCTTAGAAGGATTATTAGAAGTTTTAGGTAATAATTCAAAAGTTTTTGTTGAAGAAAAAGAAGACGAAATTTTCTACGAAATTAAAGGTGAAGATGCAAATAAACTTATAGGTTATCGTGGGGATTGTTTAAATGCAGTTCAATACCTTGTATCACTTATAAATTCTAAGGGAAATCGTCATTCTAAAAAAGTGCGTTTAGATATTGATGGTTTTAAGGATAAGCGTAAAGAAAGTTTAGAGGCACTTGCAGGCAGAATGGCTAAAAAGGTTATCAAAACTAGACATTCAGCTAAATTAGAACCAATGACAGCTTATGAAAGAAGAATAATTCATACTGTTATTCAAAATTATCCAGAACTTACAAGTTTTAGTACAGGTGAAGAACCAAATAGATATCTTACTATTAAGATAAAAGAAATTGAAGAATAAAGATGCTTAAAAATAGCATCTTTTTTTAACAATAAAATTTTTTATATGATAAAATTTGCACATTGTGGCTGACATTTTATGTTTAAAGTTTTAATATAATAAAAGGAAGAATTAAAGAAAATTTCTTTAATTGCCTCGCTACATAGCGAATATAAAAAAAGGAGAGAGAAGTAAATGGCAAAGAAGGGAGATTATTTTGGTCTTAGTTATCTTGTAAGTGTAATACTTGCTATAATCCCTGTAACATCATGGATTTGTGGTTTTGTTACAAGATTTATGGAAGGCAAAATTGTTGCTGGATTAATAAGACTTATTTTCGGTTTCACTATCGTTTGGATACTTGACCTTATCTTCATGATAGTAAGCAAACACATCTTGCGTTTAATTCCAGTATAAAATTAAAAAATCATCGATTAAAAATCGGTGATTTTTTATTGTTCACAATCCCACATTATATGTGGAAATTTTTATTTAAATTTATAAAATAAATATTAAGATAAATATATTTTGTTAAAAAAACTATTTCTATTAAAGACATTATGTTATGTTTAAAATATATTTTTTATGTGAAGCAAAAAATAAATAATTCTTAGGTTAGTTGTTTTAAAACTAGCAAAAATAAGAGAAGAACAAGACAAATTATTTCACACTATTTTAACCAACAAAATGCAATTTTTTGGAATTGTTATCGGTTGTTGTTGTAATAAAAATGTTATAAATTATTAGAATTTGCTTTACCTTAAAAATATAGAATGTAGACTAAAAAATAAAAGATAAAGACAAAAAAATAAAAGAGTTGGTGTGTATTCCATGCTTAACCAACTCTTTCGTTTTTAGCTAAATTTATTGGATTGTGCTTGTCTTCGGTGGAGAGGAACAACACCATTTTGTATTAATGTAATTACAAGCGTATGTATAAAACAAAAGATTAAGAAAACTAAAATTTTTATGTATTAAGTATTATAATTATTTTTTATCTCTCTAAGGTATCTTCATCTAAACTATTTATTGTGTGCTGAATTGGTTTTCTTGGAGTAGTTTTTTTCCAAAGTTCAACAAATCTAGATCTTGATTTATTTTGCTTTTCTAATATAAAAACTAATTGAGTATGTTCTTCAGGTGTCATTTGCATTGCAGGTGTTTTTGTTCCATAATTATCAACTGAATTCTTGTGTTGTTGATAATACTCATATTCTCTGTTTGCTATCCAGTTCTTCTTGTGTTCTTCATCTGCTTTATACGGTATTCCTACCATAAATACAATTGGTTCATATATGTGGCTAAAACTCGTTGACATCGCAAATGGTCTCCATATATCTGCATACTTTTCAAGACCTTCTTCTATGACTTCTTCGTTTATGTTAATAGCTTTTAATGTTTTAACTACACCACCACGAATAATTTTATCAACATCTCCGCTAAAAAGTAGAGAAAATTCATCTGTGCCTTTTGGCATTAACCAATTTGAGCCACCATCTTTAATCCAATTTATTTGCCATTTAACAATTCTTAATTCGTGTTCATGTCTTAAATTAGCAAAGTTTTCAGAATTATCCATAAATTTTTTTATTGTACGTTGTGGAATATAAATACCTTTATAGTTTAAAGTTCCATGTAAAAGTTTACTCATCCAATCATTATCTCTCAAATGACAAGGCAAATTTTCATAAACAACTTCACTTGGTTGTCCAAAACAATTACTATACCAAACGCCTTCATTTGGAAAAAATTTTTTAATTTCTTCTTCAAGTATTTCATTTACTTTTTTATCATTAATTATAACTTTTGGCAATTCTTCTTCTTGTTTAGTTTCGGTATTTTTTTCTGCTTCTTTTTTTCTTTTAAAAAAATCTAATATTCTCATATATTCTCCATAAAAGTAGTAGATATTATACATTATTTGTTAAAATATTTCAATAGCTATTTTAGAAATTATAAAAAATAAAGTAAAATTTACTTAGATTTTGTTTTGCTAGTTTCAAAAGGTTTTAAACCTTACTTTTTAACCAATTAAAAAAATTGATTTGTGAGCCTCACAAATCAATAAATTTTACTTTCTAAAAAATAATTAAAATAATTATAATATACTTTTATAAAAATTTGTTTTAATGTGTGAAAATAACACACAACAAATTCTTTTTTTACACTTTTTTCTAAATTTTTCCTTATATTTACAAAAATTCTTGACCTTTTTTGTAAATAAATGTATTATATATAAGTAAATAAAAATATAAGGAGAAAACAAATGAAAAATTTAAAGCCTAAAAGTGATGAAGAACTTATGAAGTTTTTAAACAACATTTTAGACGACTATAATGTAAGTGTTAAATGGATTGGTAGACAATACATTAAAGATATTGTTGTAATTTTATTAAATGATAGTTCTGTTTTAAAATCTTTAAGTACAACAGTATATCCTGAACTTGGTGAGTATTATAAAACTAAGGGTATTAATGTGGAAAAATCTGTTAGAAATGCTATTTCAAAATCTACATATCCTAATGCTAAGAACACTTCAAACAAAGCATTTTTACTTGATATTTTTGAAAAAGTAAAACTCTTTTTTGTGGAAAAACCATAACAAAGTTTGACAATTAAACTTTGGGTAGAGTATAATTTTTCCAAGGAGAAAAAAATGATAGCAGACGAAATTAAAAAAGCAAATATTCAAGCATTAAAGGATAAGGATATTGTAGCTAGAAATATCTATTCTGTAATTTTAAATAAGATTATGCTTGAAGGTATTAAAAAAAGAGAAAAGGGTGAAGAGATAACAGACCCTGATGTAGTTCAAATTCTTCAAAAGTCTGTAAAAGAACTTGAAGAGGAAAGAGAAAACTATTTGAAAGTAAACAATACGGAAGAGGCTGAAAATTCTAAAAGACAAATAGAAATTGTTAAAAGTTATCTTCCAGAAATGCTTTCAGAAGATAAGATAAAAGAAATAATATCTACTCTTGAAGATAAAAGCATTGGCTCTGTTATGAAATATTTTAAGCAAGAATATAACGGTAAGTGTGATATGAACACTGTAAGAAAAGTTCTTGCTTCTTTCCAATGAAAATTTTTGCCATATCTGACCTTCATTTATCTTTTGGTTCAAATAAGCCAATGGATATTTTTGGCGAGCAATGGAAAGACTATCTTTTTGAAATTAAAAAAGATTGGTTAAATAAGGTAAGTTCAGAAGACATAGTTTTAATTGCTGGGGATATAAGTTGGGCTATGAAACTTGAAGATACTAATTTAGACTTCGAGTTTTTAAGTTCGCTTCCTGGCAATATTTTTATGATTAAAGGTAATCACGATTATTGGTGGAGTACGATATCTAAGGTAAGAAAGATTTTGCCTAAAAATATAACAGCAGTTCAAAATGATGCCTTTAAAGTTGGTGACTATATTATTTGTGGTACTAGAGGTTGGGTTGTTCCAGAAACTATAAATTCTGGAAGTGAAGAAGATAAAAAAATATATCTAAGGGAACAAATTAGGCTTGAACTAACTTTAAAAAGTGCAAAAAGTTTACAAAAAAATGGTGAAAAGATTATTGCTATGATGCATTATCCGCCAACCAATAGTGCTTGGGATAAAAGTGCGTTTTCTGACCTTTTTGAAAATTATGGTGTTAGTGCTGTAATTTATGGGCATCTTCATGGCAAATATGTTAAGCGTGAATTAGTTAAAAATTTTAATGGTGTAAACTATTATTTGACATCATGCGACCAAGTAAACAATAATCTTGTTGAAATCAATATTTGATTGTGTTGATATTTTAATGTTTTCGTGATAGAATAAGAAAAGGAGATAATTTATGAGTACAGGGCTTTTTGTTCTTATAGTAAATTTAGTACTTCTCTTTTTTGTTTTAATGGGCTTTTTAGATGGACTTAGAAAAGGGTTAAAAAAACAAGCACTTTGGCTTGCATTCTTTACGGGTGCAATTATTCTTGCGTTTATTTTTACGCCACTTATAACTAATGGAATTATTGATATTAGTATTAACATAAGCGGAGAATCTCAAAGTATAAGAGATTATATTGTATCATTAATAACACAAAATGAAATAGTTGGTGGAATGTATGTAGAAGGTTCATCTTTTGCTGGCGTTGTTGATAATTTTCCAATAATGATAGCTAATCTTGTTGTATTTGTTTTAGCTTTATATATATTCCTTTTTATAATGTGGATAGCTTATTTAATTGTTTCAGCAATTGTGTTTAGAAAGAAAAAGAATAAAGCTCTTGATAGTAAAGTTTATACAATAAAAGAAGGTCAGGCGGTTGAGCTTATAGATGTTAAGCCTAAAAAACATAGACTACTTGGAAGTTTAATTGGCATAGTATGTGGTTTTGTTCTTTGCTTTTTTACTCTTCTTCCAATATCTGGAATAGTTGGAATTTACACAGATGCTTCTAATGCCGAAGTTGTTTATGCAGATGATGGTGAAAGTCAAACTGCAGTTCAAAAACTTTTAAATGGGTATATTCCAGAAGAATATAGGCAATATATAGATGCATATAACGGAACTATTATAAATGTTTTAGGTGGAGTTATAGGCTTTGATGACATTTGTTTTAATAGCCTTGCTTCTATGAATGTAAACGGAAATAAGATAGTTCTTAGAAATGAAATTGTAACTTACGCTGAGGTTTATGATTCTATCGAGTTTTTAACTACACTAGATTTTAATAACATGGTGTGGAAAGATTTAGATTTTAAAAGATTAAATAAAGCGGTTGATTTATTATTTGAATCTCAGTTGTTTAGAAGTTTAAGTTCTGAAATACTTCCTTATGCATTGAATTATGTTCAAACAAGTGATATTTTAGATAACAATGAGTACAAAGAACAAATTTTAGAACTTTGCAATGCTTTAGAAGTTGGGTTCGCAGATAATTATCAGGCGGAAATTTTAAAGAGCGATTTTAAAGCTATACTTGGTGTTTTTGAAACAATTTGTACAACAGGCATTATGGACGAACTTACAGAGCAAACTATAAATTTAAATAATGTTTTAGATACATTAGTTGCAGATAACTGTAAAAATTTAAATGATATTTTAAATAATTTCTTTCAATCTACATCTGTTAAAAGTTTATTAGTTGGGGCTATAAATATTGGTTTAGGAGAACTTGAAAAAACTTTGCCAGAGGGTACTAACTTAGATAGAATAGATATAACTAAGGTTGATTGGTCTCAATTTAAAACAGAAGTAAATACTATTGTTCAAAGCGGAGTTGAAGTTTATAAGGATTTAGAAAATTCAGATTACTCAATAGAGCAAATTAAAAATCAACCTAAACTCATTTATAACTCGGACTATAAAGGCTTAGTTAGAGAAGTATTTAAAATTTTAGATACAGCAAGTAAAACAAATTTATTTACTAAAACTGTTAATGGTACAAATATTTATGACAACATTTTAAATGCATATAAGGATAGTGAGATAGGTAAATATGTCAACTTAGATGTATTTAAAAGCAATAATAATTTTTCTTGGTCAGAAGAAAGTGATGTTTTAATAAATCTTCTTGAAGAAGCTAAACCTCTTATCTTACAAACGGAAAATTTTAAAACGATAGATTATACTTCATTAAAAGCGTCTGTAAACGGGCTATTTGATTCTAAACTTTTAGATGCTGTTAATATGGATATTTTAGATAATCTATCAAGTTCTACTTCTTCTATTGAAGATAATGATGTTAAAAATTTAATAGATGGCATAATAACTGACATGCAAGCTAAATCTAGTTTTAGAGAACTTGAACAAGATGTTATGAGCCTTTTAGATGTTCTTGAAATTTGCGGTAAAGCTGAGCTTATTGACCAATTAATAGATGGAAATGTAAATTTTGCAATAGTTGTAAAAAAATTAGATGAAAAGACATCTGGTAAAACAGGATATGAGTTATTGATTGAAAGTTTCTTGTCATCACCTATTTTGAAAAATACTTTCACAAATGCAATGAATGTAGTTTTAGGAACAATTGAAAAAGGCTTAGAAGTTACTTTGTCACGCGTTAGTTTAAAGGCACAAGATTGGAGTGGTTGGCAAGAGCTTGAAAGTGGCGTAATAACGATGTTTAAAGAACTTTCCGAAGTTGTAAAGGCTTACGAAGGTGAAGAATTAAAATTTGATATTACAATGCTAGATGAAAACTTCATTTCCTGCTTAGAAAACTTTGGTGGAGCATTAGATGCTTTTGCTACACTTCCTATTTGGAACTATTCAGATAATGGCAATGAAAAAAATATTTATGATGATATAATTACATTCTTAGAGAATAAGGAAGGTTTAGGAGAATACATTAACTTTGCAGAGGCAAGCCTTGATAATTTTGTAAACAGAGAATTTTGGAAACCAGAACTTGTGGCATACAAATCTTCACTTGAAAGACTTATAAGTAAGAAAATTACCATTAACGGAGAAGAAAAAAATTTACTAAATGCACTTTTGAATGGTGATGATATTATAGAAGTTATAAAAACCTTTACAACAGTAGATACAATTAATGGAACTGAAACAGTTGTAAATGATGTTGATACAATAATGAAACCACTATTAGAAAGAAAGTTATTCAAAAAACTTACTGTTATGATGATAGATGAAATCAACTTCCAAGTAGAAAAAATCACCAATAAAAATGTAACACCAGAAACTTCTACTTTAACAAAAATTTCACTTGATACAGACCTTGCACTTCAATCTAATGATATTTTAAGTGTTATTAAATGTGCTATTGATGCTATAACTATTGAAAATCCTGAAATATCAGATTATAGACCACTTTTAGATGCTATAAAAATAAATGCAGAAGCTAACTATAACGGAGAAAATGGAGTATTTAAAGAAGTATATAGCTTGTTAGAAGCCTATGTAAATAGTGAAGTAAAGGGAGCTATTGCAGATAATTTTGGATTAAATCAAGATGTTTTAGATAGTGTTGGAGATATATCATTAGATACACTTTTAGATGTTGCAGAAACTGCTACTGATGTAATAGATAAAATTTCTGACGGAACAGTAACATCGGAAGATGTGAATAGTTTAGTTGATAAGCTTACAGGTTCAGAGGTTCAAGAAATTGTTGAAACAATTGCAAATAATGGCGGAAGTATAACTTTGCCAGAAAATATAAAGCAAGATGTAGCAGGGTATGTTCAAGGTTCTGACATAAGTGAGGATTTAAAAAATAAACTTTCATCAATTTTTGGAGTTGGAGTATAAATGGAGTTTTATCATGAACCGATAATGTTAAATGAAATATTGGAAGGATTAAATATTAATCCTTCCGGTATTTATTTAGATTGTACCCTAGGTGGAGCAGGACATAGTGAACAGATTTTAAGAAGATTAAATTCAAACGGGTTGTTAATAGGAATAGATAAAGACGAAGAAGCAATTTCATATAGTTCTGAGCGTTTAAAAGAGTATAAAAATAAATTACTTGTAAAATCTGATTTTAAAGATGTAAAAAAAGTACTTGAAGAAAACAACATACAAGGTTTAGACGGGGTACTAATAGACCTTGGAATAAGTTCTCATCAAATAGATAGTGCGGAGCGTGGCTTTTCATTTTTAAGAGATGGGAAATTAGATATGAGAATGGATAAAAGTCAAAGTTTTAGTGCTTATGATGTTGTAAACTTTTATTCCGAAGAAAAGCTTTTAAAAATACTTTATGAATATGGTGAAGAAAGTTTTGCTAAACCTATTGTTAGAAAAATTATTGAAGAACGCAAAAAAAAGCCTATTGAAACAACCTTGGAATTAAAAAATATTATAGAAAGTGCACTTCCTAAAAAATACATATTTAAAAGTGGAGGGGCAAGCAAAAAAACTTTTCAAGCGATAAGAATAGAAGTTAATGGAGAATTAGACCGTTTGGAAGATACTATAAGATATTTAATAACCATGTTAAAGAGTGGCGGAAGAATGGCAGTGCTAAGTTTTCATTCATTAGAAGATAGAATAGTTAAAAGAGTTTTTAAGGAAGAAAACGAAAACTGTGTATGTCCGCCCAATATTCCAATATGTATATGCGGGCATAAAAAGAGTGTAAATTTAATAAATAAAAAACCAATTATTGCTAGTGAAGAAGAGCAAAAAAGAAATCCTCGCTCTACTTCGGCAAAATTAAGAATAATAGAAAAAATTTAAAGTTAAGTAAAAATTTTGCTTAACTTTTTTTATGTAAAAAATATTACTAAAAACAAAATTTATTTTTTTTATTTTGTATTATTTTTTATTGCAATATACTACATTATTTTTTTGTTAAACAAGATAACATTATAAAAAGTAAAAATTTAGTCAAAGATAAAATTAAGTGCTATTTATTAAGATATTATAATCATAAATAATGTTTTATTTTAATTCTTTCGTTGACTTAAAATTTTTAATTTTATATAATATAGCCATGACTGAACCAGAAAAACTTTTTGAATTATGTACGCTTGCTGACACACTTTGTGCTCAGCCGTCTAACAATTTTAATACAAGTAGTTTAAAGCTTTTATTTTTAATTAAAAAACATTCACCTGCACCTGCAAGTATGCTAATAAGTAAATTAGGACTTATAAAAACAAACCTTTCTGCAAGTTGTTTAAAATTAGAAACGGAGGGATATATAACAGCTAAAAGAGGAAAAACAGATAAGCGTTCTAGATCATACTCTATAACAGAGAAAGGCGAAAGTGTATTAAAAGAATATTTTGAGGAGTTATCAAAACTTATCAGAGAAGACTTAGAAATAGATAAAGCACTTGAAATTTTAAACAAAAAAGTTTAAATGGAATATATAAAAGAAGGGCAAAAATGAAAATTTATAATTCGCTTACAAGAAGAAAAGAGGACTTTGTTCCTTTAAATAATAAAGATGTAAAAATGTATGCTTGTGGAATAACAGTTTCTGCCGATGCACATATTGGTCACGCCGTGCAAGCTATCATATTTGATATAATAAGAAAATATTTAGAAAAGCGTGGGTATAATGTGACCTATGCAAGAAACTATACAGATGTTGACGATAAGATAATAGCAAATGCAAATAAACTTGGTGTAGACGCAAGAGAATTTGCTAAGCAAAATATTGAAAAGGTTGAAAAACTCATGGCAGAGTTAAAAGTTACTCCGCCTACAATGAATTTAAAAGCAACCGAGAACATAGATAATATAATAGATTTTATATCTAAATTAATAGACAAAGGTTATGCATATCCTACGCCAGAGGGTGATGTATATTTTGCTGTGGAAAAGGATAAGAACTATGGCAAATTAAGTAACAGAAAGCTTGATGATATGATATCAAGTGTAAGAATTGAAAGTGAAGAAAATAAAAAATATCCGCTTGACTTTGCTCTTTGGAAAAGTGCAAAACCAAATGAAATTTTTTGGAACTCACCTTGGGGTAAAGGTAGACCGGGCTGGCATATAGAGTGTTCTGCAATGAACTACTATCATTTAGGGGAGCAAATTGATATTCATGGTGGTGGTAGAGATTTAATCTTCCCACATCATGAAAATGAAATAGCACAAACTGAGTGTTTAACAGATAAACCTTTTGCAAAATATTGGGTTCATAATGGGCTTTTAAAATTAAATGGTCAAAAGATGAGTAAAAGCTTAGGAAATGTTATTTCAATAAAAGAACTGTTAGATAAATATGGGGCGGAAGTAATAAGGTTTGGAATATTGCAAACAAACTATAAAAACGATATAAACATAACAGATAATTTATTTCCAGAAGCTGAAAAACATCTATTAGATTTTTATAAAATTTTAAACGAAGTTGAAAAGTTAGGAATAAAGTCTGATAAAAAAAATAATAAGATAGACGAAGAATTTAATGAAGCAATGGACGATGATTTCAACACAGCCAAAGCCCTTGCAAACCTTTATGGCTATTTTAAGGATATAAAAAGTAAGTTAAATTCTAATGATAAAAGTGTTATAGAAGATTATAACGCTATAAAAGATACCTATTCTCTACTTGGCCTTTTTACAGAAAATCCAGCCATGTTTATAGAAAAACATGATGTAAAGCAGGAAATACCAAAAGAGGTTATAGAGCTTGCACAAAAGCGTGCTGAGGCTCGTGCTAAAAAAGATTTTGCAATGAGTGATAGTTTACGAGACCAAATAAAACACTTAGGTTACGAAATTAAAGATAGTAAAGAAGGATATACATTAAATAAACTTTAATTATTTTAAAAATCATTTAATATATTGAAGATATTTAAACAAATATTTATAATTTTGAATAGTAGCTTAATATATCAAAAAAAGTAATAAGTTTTAAAAAAGAGTAAAAAATATTTAGCCAATGATTTTATAATACAAAGATAAAGAGCTCAAAACCTCTCTTTGTATTTTTTTCTTGACTTAAGTTATATCTTATTTTGGTTTGTAAAACTACATATTAATATTTTCTTTCATTTTTCCACAAAACTTTTATTTTCGCATAATTTGCAACGTTAAATCATTATTTACATTTGGAATTGTGAAATATCCTTCAGAGTCAGCATAAAATTTATGTATAATATTTTCTTGATCAATATACATAACATAAATATCATTTGCGGAATAAATAGGTTTTAAATTTTCAAATTTGAATTTATATGTTCCATTTTCCTCTACAAAATCCCAAGCATGAAAATCTAGCATATAATAATCTATATTAATTGGATACTTAAACTTTGTTACCAAGTTACTTTCTTGTATTTTATCCGTGCAATAAATTTCGTAGTTATCAAATTTTATGCCATGACCTTTATAAGATTTTAAATAATATGTTAAGCTAGTTGGTTCTGTTAATGGAATATGATCTTCATTAGAATAAATTAAATTATATCCATATCCAATTTCTGAATATTCCCATACATCAGTTACTTTTTGTTGATAATCTTTATCAGTGTAAATTTCTATAATATATTTTTCCATCTCTTCATCGGACTGTTCAAAGTTTGAAACATAGCCCTCCAAAAATTCAGGCAATGCTCCATTGTTACTTTTTGTTAATTCATAAGTTTGTGAATATCCACGATTCAAGTCATAAAGGTTTAAAGTTAAAGATGTTCTGCTTGCAGCTATGACTGAAATTGATATACATCCTACCGTAACAACCACCATAAACACTCCAATAAAGGAGTAAACAATCTTTTTTGCTTTATTTCCGCCTTTTTTTAATTCATTATCAAGTTTCAATGTGGATTGTCTATCCATTTTTAATCTTACCAAATTTATTGCAAAACCAACAATAAGTCCAACGATAAATCCACCATAATGTTCGCTATTTGTCAAAAGTTGATTTGGCCAAGGAAGAAATACAATATTATCATAATAAAGATCTGCAGACATTCCAATGATAGTAATATACAATAATATAATAGCACCTAATATTATATTTGTTTTATTCCTTCTCGACTTTTCAAAACTAAAAATATAATCTATTAAAACAATAGCATATAGAAAAAATGTCACACCAGAAAAACCTGCAGCAGGGGTTAAAGATATTGCCGCACCTGCCATGGATGACAAAATGCAACCACAAAACATAAGAAGTATAAAGTTTATGCTTCCCATTTTTCTTTCCAAATATAATCCAGCAATAATTGTCCCTAAAACATTCCCAAATAAGTGGATCCAACTACCATGCCCAAAATTTCCTATAAAAGAATTTATAAGGTTTGTTATATCAAATTGTTCATATTTTGGATATTGCAAATATAGATTATCCCAAGGGTCTGCTGAAATTGCATAAATCAATATGTTTATAACAACAAATATAAAAGTCCCTACATAAAAATAATTTCTATTCCACCAAGATAAATTGTTAGATTTATCATCTATAAATTTCATAAAGCCCCCTTAAAATTTATTTTTATTTACTCGCTTGTTCTATGGTATCATTAAAATTGTCTAAAACATAATTTTCATTATTCTTTTTGACTATAAATTTATCATAACATAAAAACATTTCTTTTGTATCGATTTTCTATAAGAAAATGTAAATATTTTAAACAAGTTATAAAAAGTACTCATTTGCTGTCAAACTAAAAAATATAGCAAATATCCATAGGGTTTATACACTGTTATTACAGGGTTAGGACTTGGCAAGTTAAAAAATATTGTAATTTTAGTAATTTTTTATTATTTATAATTTTTAATTCTTCTCAAAAAGAAGCCTTTTTGTTATATATTAGTTTAAAAAAGAATATATTACAAAAAAGATAGTTTTATTTTAAAGGAGAGTTTAATGCAAAATGTTATAACCCTTACAAACAGACAAACTTTAAATATTTTAGGAGTAACAAAAGTAAGTGGTGTTAGCCCTAATG
This sequence comes from uncultured Clostridia bacterium, assembly GCA_944350095.1. GTDB lineage: Bacteria > Bacillota > Clostridia > Christensenellales > UBA1242 > Caccopulliclostridium. The sequence goes on along the minus strand of CALVOB010000001.1, from coordinate 2,159 downwards.
AAGTTATGCTAGAAATAGAGGGTGATAGACTTCTTGTTACAGGCGAGAACATGGAAGTACAAACACTAGATGTAGAAAATAAAGTACTTACTATTTTAGGTAAAATAAATTCGATGAAATTTTTGGGGGCAAAAGTTCCACTTCTTAAAAGGATATTTAAATAGTGTTAGGAGAAACACTTTCTCAACCTTTAATACTATTAATGTTAATTCTGTTTGGGTTTGCAAGCGGAATTATTTTTGATATTTCAAACTTTATTTGGAAGATGGCTAAAAATAACAAAATTTTAAAACATTTTTTAGACTTTTTTGCAGTAATTTTTGTTTTTGTAATTTTTTTCCTGTGTATATATAGGTTTAATTTTGGAGAATTGAGGTTTTACGAATTTCTAGTATTTTTTCTATTCCTTGCCATAGAGCGTTTTAGTGTAGGAAAATTAGTTGAAAAATTAATTGGGTTATGTTATAATGCTTTTATAAAATTTGTTAATGTTGTGAACAAAAGAGGTAAAAGGAATGACAAAAAGTCTAGCTAAAACACTTATAATTCTTGCCACAGTGTTACTTATTGCACTATTAATTATTGGTATAGTGCAGTCTTTTCAAATCACGGCGCTTAAAAATCAAGCCATTATAGCCAAAGAAAAATCAGATGATATGGCAGACAAACTTCAGAGCGTAGAAGAGGAAATAGCTTACAAGGAAAGTGAAGATTATTATAGAGATTATTATGAACAAGAAGAAGGCTACGGAAAAGAGGGAGATATAATATATAAACAAAATTAATTAAAAAATCACGAATTTAATGTTTCGTGATTTTTTGATTAAAAACAATTTAAAAAAATATTTAAATTATTGTATATAAAAATATAATTTTTTTGTTGCAAAATATTTAAATGGTACAAATAAAAGTAAATTAGTTATATTAAAATTAAAATAATTTAAAATGTTTAATTATATAAATATATTAATTAGTCCTAAATTTTAAATAATTATATTTTTTTAGTTTTTTTATTATCATCTTTTAAAAATGTAATACAATGAGGTTTTTCGTTTATTGGATTGACAGTTATACCATTTGCTTCGCAACATTTGCATTGATTAAATAAGCAGTCTGCTTCACATAAAATATCTGCTGTTTTGCTTTCGCGTTGAGGTGCATAGTCTGGGGTGCGGTCAAAAATAAAGCGTGAGGTGTCGGGTGCTTCTTTGTTAGCTTTAATATAGGTAGCGCATAATAATTTTTTGCTTATTTTAATGTTCTTTGCAGTACAAGTATATTTATAATTATATAGACACTGTGTCTTTCTACATCTTAAATCCATAATATAATTTTTAACTAAATTTTTAAATTTAATCATATCTTTGACAAAAGTTTTACAATTTGATATCCTTTACTTAGGAGATTATATGAAAGTAATTTTAAATAAAGATGTTAAAGGCACAGGTAAAAAAGGTGATGTTGTAGAAGTTGCCGATGGCTATGGCAGAAATTTTTTATTAAAAAATGGCTTAGCGAGCCTAGCCACAAGCTCTGCCATTAGCGAAAATAGGGGGCAAAAGGACGCACAAAACTATCATAAAGAGCAAGAGCGTTTAGCTGCTGTAAATTTAGCTGAAAAAATCCAAGATAAAACGGTTACGGTTTATGTAAAATGCGGAGAAAACGGTAAAATTTTCGGAGCTGTTACATCTAAGGAAATAAGTGAGGCATTAACAAAGCAAGGTTTTGATATATCCAAGCAAAAGATTGAAATGAAAGAGTCAATAAAAACACTCGGTGATTTTACAATAAATATCAAACTTTATCCAAGCGTCAGTGCAAAAATAAATTTAGTTGTATTGCCTGAATAAACACAAACTTAAATATTCAATTTTTATAAAAAATAGCTATTTATTAACGCAAAAACTTTTGTAAGCAAAAACAATTTTTTGTTTAGTTAATATTAAAAATCATAAAACAAATTGCTAATAATTTTTACTTAAAAAATGAAATAAAATATAAAAAATACCAAGCAAAACAAGCTTGGTATTTTTTATACAACTTAGGATACAACTTAGGATACAACTTAGGATACAACTTAGGATACAACTTAGGATACAACTTAGGATACAACTTAGGATACAACTTAGGATACAACTTAGGATACAACTTAGGAT